>NZ_JBOBRE010000009.1:0-255383 GCF_050586525.1 Massilia sp. BKSP1R2A-1
TTACAACACCTTTTGATTATAAAATTGCTAAGATCGTGACCGACTGTTAGTATGCTTTCTCCATGTGAGGAGCATAAGATGCCGCTTCTGTTACGCCTGTTCGGGCCGCGACGCAGGAAAACCCAGGACGACGTCGCCGGCCGCGCCGCCGAGGTCGTCGTGCAGGTGCTGTACGACGTCGGCGTCGACCGTTTCCTGGAGGGCAGCGTGCTGCTGGACCGCCGCTTTCGCGTCGTGTTCTACGCCGTGCCGCCGATCGATTCGCCGATCTTCCTGGCCAGGGTGGCGATGCGCGAACTGCCGGCGGCCTGCCGCTTCCGCGATGCCGTCGCCGCCCACGGCTTCGATGCCGCCCTCGACCGGCACGTCCCCGGCATGGTGGACGCGCTGATGCGCGCCCTGCGCGAACGCGCGCCCGCCCTGCGCGCCTTGCACCCGAAGCGCAACAGCGAGGACGCCGCCTGCTGAGCGGTGCGTGCGCGCCGCCTTGCCAAGGGGCGCTATGCTTGCCTGCATCGATCAGCCCAAGGAAAGGCCACCATGAGCGTCCGCAACCTCGAGCACCTGTTCGCGCCGAAGTCGGTGGCCCTGATCGGGGCCTCGGAGCGTCCGGGCAGCGTCGGGGCGACCCTGCTGCACAACCTGCTGGCGGGCGGATACCAGGGCCAGGTCTGGCTGGTGAATCCCAAGTACGAGACCCTCGCGGGCAGGACCTGCTACGCCGGCGTGGCCGAGCTGCCCGAGGCGCCGGCCCTGGCCGTGATCTGCACGCCGCCCGCCACCATCCCCGCCATCGTGCGCCAGCTGGGCGAGGCCGGTACCCGGGCGGCCGTGGTCCTCAGCAGCGGCGTGGACGGCAGGGGCGGGCGCGGACGCAGCCTGCGCCAGCAGATGCTGGATGCGGCCCATCCCTACCTCCTGCGCCTGCTGGGCCCGAACAGCGCTGGCCTGCTCACGCCTGGCCGCGGCCTGAACGCGAGCGTGGCGGCCGGCAGCGCGCTGCCGGGGCGGATCGCCTTCGTGTCGCAGTCGGGCGCCCTGATGTCCGGGGTGCTGGACTGGGCGCGCATGCGCGGCATCGGCTTCTCGCACTTCATCGCGCTGGGCGACTCTGCGGACGTGGACCTGGGCGACGTGCTCGACTACCTGGCCAGCGACGGCGGCACCTCCGCCATCCTGCTCTACGTGCAGGACCTGCGCTATGCGCGCAAATTCATGTCGGCGGCGCGGGCGGCGGCGCGCAGCAAACCGGTGCTGGTGCTGAAAGCCGGACGCGAGACCCACCCCGCGCCCGCCGCCAGCGAGAGCGGGGCGCTGGCCGGCAGCGACGATGTGTTCGACGCCGCGATCCGGCGCGCCGGCATGCTGCGCGTGTATACGACCGAGCAGCTGTTCTCGGCGGCCGAGACGCTCGCCTATGCGCGCCCGCTGCACGGCGAGCGCCTCGCCATCGTCAGCAACGGCGCGGGGCCGGGCGTGCTGGCGCGCGACGCGCTGGCCTACGGAAACGGGGGCGAGGCCGCGTTCCAGGACGCCACGGTCGACAAGCTCGACGCGCGGCTGGCGCCCGGCTGGCGGTGCGGGAACGTGGTCAATCTGCGTGGGGACGCCTCGCCCGAGCTGTACCGGGAGACCCTCGAGCTGCTGCTGCAGGACCCGGGCGTGGATGCGGTGCTGGCGATCCAGTCGCCGACCGCCACGGTCGCCAGCCGCGACGTGGCCGACGCCATCGCGCCCCTGGTCAAGACGGCGTCCAAGACCCTGCTCTCGTGCTGGCTGGGCGGGGAGGCGGTGCGCGAGGCGCGCGCCATCGCCTCGGGCGCGCGCCTGCCGGCCTTCCGCACGCCCGAGGATGCGGTGGCGGGTTTCCTGCAGCTGGTGCAGTACCGGCGCAACCAGAATCTCCTGATGGAAGTGCCGCCCTCGATGGCCGGCACGGTGGCGCCGGACCGGGCGGCGGCGCGCGCCCTGGTGCGCGAAGCGATCGCCGCGAAACGCTACCTGCTGTCCGACCCCGAGACCAAGTCCATCCTGCGCACCTACGGGCTCGCGGTGGTCGAGACGCGCAGCGCTGCCACCGTCGACGAGGCGGTGGCGGCCAGCGAGCGCATCGGCTATCCGGTGGCGGTCAAGATCCTCACGCCCGACGTGATGCACAAGTCGGACTTCGGCGGCGTGACGCTCGACCTGGAGAGTCCGGAGGCGGTGCGCGCCGCGGCCCGGCGCATGCGGCGGCGCCTGGAGGAGCTGTTCCCGCAGGCGAAGTTCGAGGGCTATTCGGTGCAGGCCATGGCGCGCAGCACCCACGCCCACGAGCTGATCGTCGGCGCCGCCCTCGACCCCGTGTTCGGGCCGGTGATCGTGTTCGGGCAGGGCGGGGTGGCGGTGGAAGTCACGGACGACCATTCGGTCGGCCTGCCGCCGCTGAACCTGGTGCTGGCGCGCGACCTGGTCGACCGCACGCGCGTCGCCAGGCTGCTGGCGGGCTACCGGGGACGGCCGGCGGTGAACATGGACGCGCTGCTCGCCTCGCTGGTGCAGGTCTCGCGCATGGTCTCGGACATCCCCGAGATCGTGGAACTGGACCTGAACCCGCTGCTGGCCGACAGCCGTGGCTGCGTGGTGCTGGACGCGCGCATGCGCCTGGCCCTGGCCGACCGCTCGGGCAGCACCCTCGACCGCCTCGCCATCCGCCCCTATCCGCGCGAGCTGGAAGAGACCATCGACTGGAACGGCGGGCCCCTGCTGCTGCGCCCGATCCGGCCCGAGGACGGCCCGGCCCACCTGGCCTTCTTCGATGCGCTCACGCCCGACGACGTGCGCTACCGGATGTTCGTGCGCATCCGCGAGCTGCAGCCTTCGCAGCTGGCGCGCTTCACGCAGATCGACTACGACCGCGAGATGGCCTTCATCGCCACCCGGAAGAACAGCGAGGGCGTGGCCGAGACCCTGGCCGTGGGCCGCGTGGTGGCGGACCCGGACAACATCACGGCCGAATTCGCGGTGACGGTGCGCTCGGACCTGAAGGGCATGGGACTCGGAAAAATCATGATGCAGAAGCTGATCGACTACTGCCGTTCGCGCGGCACCCGGGAGATCGTGGGCGAGGCGCTGCCGCAGAATTCGCGTATCACCGGCATGGTGAAGAAGCTCGGGTTTACGGTAAGGACGAAGGACGAGGAGGGCATGCGCGAGATGCGCTTGGTGTTGTAGGGTGGTCCGGGGCGCGCAGCCGGGTCCCCCGACCGCGCGTCCAGCTCCGGCGTGCATCGTGGCGAATCTTCCGTGAGTTGAACGGGCGGTCAGCGAAGCCGACCACCCTGCGAAAGATTATTTCAAATCGGGCTTCGGAATGAAAGAATATTTCAGCGCCGGAAGCGCACGTCTTCCTGCACGACTTTCACCTCGCCCTTCGGCTTCTTGGGTTTCTTCGGCTTCTTGACGATCTTCCCGCCCGCTTCCGTCACCGGCACGCGGTGATCCGGCTCGAAGCCCGGCTCCTCCACGCGCTCGAGGGTCTGGCGCGTCAGGGCCTCGATGGCCGCCAGCTGCTCGACCTCGTCCGCGCACACCAGCGATACCGCTTCGCCCGAGGCGCCGGCGCGCCCGGTGCGCCCGCTGCGGTGCACATAGTCCTCGGCGACGATCGGCAGGTCGACGTTGACCACCACCGGCAGGTCGCTGATGTCCAGGCCCCGCGCGGCGACGTCGGTCGCCACCAGCACCTTCACTTCACCAAGCTTGAAACGCTCCAGCGCGCGCAAACGCGCGGGCTGGGGCTTGTCGCCGTGGATGGCGTCGGCGCTGATGCGCTTGGCCTCGAGCAGGCCGACCAGCTCGTCGACGCCCTTGCGGGTCTTGGCGAAGGCCAGCACCTGCGGCCAGGCGTGTTTTTTCAGCAGATACAGGAAGAGTTCCGATTTGCGCTTCTTGTCGACCGGGACCAGCCACTGCTTGATCGCGGAGGCCGTGGTGTTGCGCGGCGTCGCCTCGATGCGCACCGGCTCGCGCAGCAGGCGATTGGCCATGGCGCGGATCTGGTCGGAGAAGGTGGCCGAGAACAGCAGGGTCTGGCGCTTCTTCGGCAGGCTTGCAAAGACCTGGTCGAGTTCCTTCGAGAAGCCCAGGTCGAGCATGCGGTCGGCCTCGTCCAGCACCAGGGTCTGCACCTCGTTGAAGGTCACTGCGTTCTGGCGGTGCAGGTCGAGCAGGCGTCCCGGCGTGGCCACCAGCACGTCGACTCCCTTGCGCAGGTTCATCATCTGCGGATTGATGCTGACGCCGCCGTAGGCCACCATGGTGCGCAGCGCGAGTCCGGCGCCGTAGGCCTTGAAGCTCTCGTGCACCTGCTCGGCCAGCTCGCGAGTCGGCACCAGCACCAGGGCGCGCGCCGCGTTCGGGCTCACCTTCGACGTCTTCTTGACGAGGCGCTGCAGCAGGGGCAGGGCGAAGCCGGCGGTCTTGCCGGTGCCGGTCTGGGCAGCGGCCATCACGTCCTTGCCGGCGAGCACGGCGGGAATCGCCTGTTCCTGGACGGCGGTCGGGGTGGTGTAGTCGAGCGAAGCGAGGGTCTGGACGATCGGGTCGATCAGTCCCAGGGAGGCAAAGGTCATGGAGTAGCTGCAGCGGATAAATGAACAGGCCGCAGTTTACCAGTGATCTTCAGTTCGCCAACAGGATGGAGAGGTCGACGATCGGCTTGGCGGGGTCGCGCTGGTCCTTGCAGCCGCTGAGCGCCAGCACGGCAAGGACGAGCACGGGAATCAGGACGCGGCGCGGATGCATGATGGCTCCTCGAGATGAGCTTCCATCATACTCCGGCCCGCGTCGATGTGCATATAAAAATGCTATCAGAAGCTGTACGAGACGCTGGCGCGCAGCACCGGATAGACCTTGAAGTCCGAGGCTTCCTCGGACAGGCGCAGTTCCTCGACGTTGACGTCGCGCGCCAGGGCGCCGCAGACGGCGTTCGAGGTGGTGCAGCCCAGCGAGACCAGGTTCACGCGCGCCTTGCCCTGGTAGAACACGCCGATGTCGCTGTTGAAGTTCCAGCGCTTGTTTGGCGTGAGGGCATTGCCCCAGCCGATGCCGAGATAGGGCGCGGCGCGGCGGAAGGTGACTTCGCCGTTCAGGGTGCCGACGTCGGCGGCGGTATAGGTGTTGCCGTTGAAAGTGAACTTGCCGTCGCCGGCCGCCTTGCCCTTGGCGTTGAAGCGGGTGCCGTTGTACATCAGGCCGCCCGTCACGCGGAAGCTGCTCTGCGACATGAGGTACCAGTCGAACAGCACGTCGTAGGTCTGCAGCTTGCCGTCCATGTGGTAGTCGACCAGGCCGGAACGCTTGTCGAAGTCGTGCTTGAAGTAGTTGATGCCGAAGCGGCCGTTCAGGGTGCTCTCCATCGGGACGACCAGGTGGACGCCGACGCCGGTGGTGCCGATATCCGCGGTCACGGCGGCGCCGACCTGGGCCTGGGCGGCGCTGCTTGCCGCGAATGCGGCGAGTGCAGCGAAGGGGAATACGATGTGCTTGCTTGCCATGCTGGAATAAACCTTCTGTGGTTGCGGTCAACCTGCGATTGTAGCGTCTGCCGGGTCCCCGGGCGAGCGGCTCTCCCGAATGTGAGGGGCGCGCACAACGTTTTTTTGTTCCCCTTGCCCCCGGTTTCGTCGCCGCTACCCCCGCTCCGTCGCATAATGTCACCCGGCAATGAAGACCAGGACTAATCTGGCGCTGCCCTGACCCTTGAGAGACGATCATGATTGCAAGCTTCATCCACCTAATCCGGCTGCTCGCTGCATGGCTGCTGAGCTACCTGTTCCTGTGCATCCTCATCAACGAGACCATCTTCGAACCGCTCGATCGCGACCCCGGCGGCTACTTCGCCATCGTGGCCCTGCTGCTCGGCACCTGGATCGCGTCCGGCGTGTTCTCGCACATCCGCCGCGTGCGCCTGATCGCCGGCGCCCTCAACAGCACCACCTTGTCGAACCGCCAGCGCCGCCAGATCGAAATCCCTTTTGAAGCCGGCGAAGCCTTCGACCTGATCGACGCCGCCATCCGTGAACTGCCGGGCGCCGAGATCGTCGATTCGGCGCGCGACAGCCTGCAGGTGCGCGCCAAGGTCACCCGCATCGACCCCTACGGCGGGCGCAACCAGTCCTCCTACTTCCCCCTCGATCACTTCGGTGCGCGCCGCAACCAGATCCTGGCCACCGTCACGCCCAACGGCGACGACGCCGGCAGCGTCACCCTGATCTGCGAGCCCGAAGGGGCGGCCTGGACCGACCTGTTCCTGGTCGACCACGGCACCAACCTCGAGAACGCCGAAGCCATCGCCCGCGCCATCACCCGCCGCGTGGCGGAGCGCCGCCGGGGAGAAGCGGCCAGGGTGCGCCAGACCGCCACCGAGAAGGAACTGACCGTCGCCAAGCTGAACCTGCTGCACGCCCAGGTCGAGCCCCACTTCCTCTACAACACCCTGGCCAGCGCCCAGGTGCTGACCCGCAGCGACCCGGCCAGAGCCGACGAGATGCTGGGCAACCTGATCCAGTACCTGCGCCATTCGCTGCCGCGCACCGAGGACGCGCCCTCGACCATCGGCGAGGAGCTCGAGCGCGCCCAGGCCTACCTCGACATCCTCAAGATCCGCATGGGCCCGCGCCTGCAGCTGCAGGTCGACATTCCCGACGCCCTGCGCGGTGTGCTGTTCCCGACCATGATGCTGCAGACCCTCGTGGAAAACGCGATCAAGCACGGCCTGGAGCCCAAACCCGGCGGCGGCACCGTGTGGATCCTGGCGCGCCAGGTAGACACTGCGGTGGCCGTGACGGTGGCCGATGACGGCCGCGGCTTCACCGCCGAGGGCGGCGGCACCGGGGTCGGCCTGCGCAACGTGCGCGAGCGCCTGCGCCTGGCCTACGGCAGCGTGGCCAGCTTCTCGATCGTCGCCAACTTCCCGAGCGGGGTGGCGGCCACCATCACCGTGCCGAACACCGTGCAGGCAGGAGTCCATCATGCCTAAATGTGTGATCGCCGAAGACGAAGCGCTGCTGCGCGAATCCCTGGTCCAGCTGCTTGGCCAGGTGTGGCCGGAACTCGAGATCGTCGCTGCCTGCGAGGATGGCGGCAGCGCGCTGGAAGCCATCGCCGCCCACCAGCCCGAGGTGGCTTTCCTGGACATCCGCATGCCGGGCCTGTCCGGCCTGGAAGTGGCGTCGAGCATGCTGGACGCGGGTATGAAGACCGAGGTCGTGTTCGTGACCGCCTACGACCAGTACGCGATCGACGCTTTCGAGCGCGGCGCCGTGGACTACCTGCTGAAACCGGTGGCGCGCGAGCGCCTGGCGGGGACGGTGGGGCGGCTGCGCGAGCGCCTGGCGCGCGGCGGCCAGGACATCGGCCAGCTGCACACCCTGCTGCAGCAGCTGCAATCCGTGGCGCCGCCCCAGCCGAAGACGCCGCCCCTGGTCTGGCTGACCGCCAGCCGCGGCCAGGAGACCCGCCTGATCATGGTCGACGACGTGGCCTATTTCCAGGCCGACAGCAAGTACACGGTGGTGATGACGGCGGACGGCGAGGCGCTCCTGAGGAAACCCATCCGCGACCTGCTCGAGGTACTGGACCCGGCCATGTTCAAGCAGGTCCACCGCTCGACCATCGTCAACATGCGCTGCGTCTTCGGGGTCACCCGCGACGAGAGCGGGCGCGGCACCCTGCGCCTGAAGAACCGGCCCGAGACGCTGGCCGTCAGCCAGCCCTTCATGACCCTGTTCAAGAACATGTAAGGCAGCCTCAGCGAGCCGTCCGACGATTGTAAGCAGATGTGAAAGCATGCACAGAGTGTAAGAGTGTGGGCTGGCTAACCGAATCCGTCAATTTCCGGTGGTAAAGTCCTGCCAACGACACACGGAGACCCATCATGAAAGCACTCTTTCTCTGCGCAGCCCTGGCGGCGGCATCGGTCCCGGCCCTGGCCCAGACCAATGTCAGCATCAGCGTCGGCCAGCCCGGCTTCTACGGCCGCATCGACATCGGCGACGGCTACTACGGCCCGCCGCCGGTCTATGTGCGCGAACCGGTCATCATCGAGCGCCACTACCATGCGCGCGCCCAGCCGGTCTACCTGCGCGTGCCGCCGGGCCACCGCAAGAACTGGCGCAAGCATTGCCGCAAGTACGGCGCCTGCGGCCAGCCGGTGCTGTTCGTGCAGGACCGCTGGTACTCGGACGTCTACGCGCCGCGCTACCGCGAGCGCCATGGCGGCTACGACCGTCATGACCGCCACGACCGTCATGACCGCCGCGACCGCCACGACGACCGTGGACACGGCCGCGACCATGACCGCGGCCACGGCCACGGCAACGGTCACGGCAAGGGCCACGGCCGCGGCCACGACTAGGAGCGCCTAACAAAACCCCCAGGGCAAGGCGGATCGTCGAAGACAGTACGCCAGTACGGCGAGACGATCCAACGCAGCCATGGGGGGAATTGTTAGGCGCTCTAAGCCTGTCGATATGGCAACACACCCGGGCTGCCCGGGTGTAGACTTGCTCCTTCATGACAAGACAAGGGGGCAGGGATGAAACGCGTCACGGGTATCGGCGGCATCTTCTTCAAGGCCCAGGACGCGGACGGCATGCGCGCCTGGTACAAGACCCACCTCGGCATCGAGGTCCAGCCCTGGGGCGGCGCCGCCTTCAGCTGGACCGACGACGAGGGCAAGCCGACCGGCGGCACCACGATCTGGAGCATCTCCGGTCCGGGCGAAGACCCGCCGCCCGCCAGCAGCGCACCATTCACGATCAACTACCGCGTCGCCGACGTCGAGGCCCTGCTCAGGGTCCTGCGCGAAGAAGGCTGCAATGTGGTCGGCGAGGTGCAGGATTCCGAGTACGGCAAGTTCGGCTGGGTGCTCGACCCGGAAGGCAACAAGGTCGAGCTCTGGCAGCCGCCGCCCGGCCAATAGTCAGGCCGGCACGGGAGCGCGCGCATCCAGCAGGCCATCGGCGCGCAGCTCCTCCCAGAAATCCTTCGGTATCGTCACCGCCATCAGCGCCGCGTTGCGCTCCAGGTGGCGCGTGCTGCTGGCGCCCGGGATCGTCGCCGCGACCAGCGGATGCGCGGCGCCGAACTGCAGCGCGGCCGCCGCCAGGTCCACGCCGTGGCGTCCCGCCACCGCGCGCAGGCGCTCGCGCCTCAAATGATGTTCGGGCCTGGCCGGCTGGTAGTCGTAGCGGTCGCCGCCGGCCAGGAAACCCGAGTTGAAGGGCCCGCCCAGCACGAAGCGCGCGCCGCTCTTTTCGGCCAGGGGGAAGAGTTGGTCGAGCGGGGTGGTCTCCATCAGGGTGTAGCGCCCGGCCAGCAGGAAGATGTCCGGGTTCGAATCGCGCAGGGCGCGCAGGCAGGGTTCGACCGTATTCACGCCCAGTCCCCAGGCCTTGATCAGGCCTTCCTCGCGCATCCGCACCAGGCCCTCGAAGGCGCCGCCGGGACCGGCCGCGATCCGGTAGTAGTGGTCGAACTGCTCGCCGAAATGGTCGGGCGAGAGGTCGTGCACGTAGACGATGTCGATCGCGCCCAGGCCCATGCGCTGCAGGCTGTCCTCGACCGAACGGCGCGCGCCATCGGCGCTGTAGTCGACGACGCGGCGGTAGGGCATCGACGAGACGAAGGGCTCCTCGATATTGCCGTCCAGGTCGGGAACCAGGATGCGCCCGACCTTGGTCGACAGGGTGTACTCCTTGCGCGGACGCTGGCGCAAGGCCTGGCCGAAGCGGTGCTCGGACAGGCCCGTGCCGTAATGCGGCGCGGTGTCGAAGTAGCGGACGCCCGCCTCCCAGGCCGCGTCGACGGTCTCTTTCGCCGATTCTTCGCTGGTCTTGTGGTACATGTCGCCGAGCCCGGTGCCGCCCAGCCCCAGTCGCGTGATCGGTTGGTAGCGCTGTGTCACGTGGATTCCTTTCGTGTCTTGAACATGTCCAGCCCATGCTAGCGCGCGGCGAGGAATGGCGGCGCGCACGCCGCATGCGGACAATGCGGGGTGCCGCACTACCTGACTCATGAATACGTATTAGAATCACCACATCGCCCATGTGCTGGCATTGCCGGACGGGCGCCATGACGGAGGTGAAGCTTGCGTAGCGATATCGTGATCGTGGGAGGCGGGGCCGGGGGACTGGAACTTGCCTGCAAACTGGGGCGCAAGCTGGGCCCTTCCAAAGTGACGCTGGTGGACAGCCGTCTCTACCATATATGGAAGCCCTCGCTGCACGAAGTGGCGGCCGGGACCCTGGACATCCACCAGGAAGGCCTGTCTTACCAGATGCTGGCGCACGACAACGGCTTCAATTTCGTGTTCGGCCCGATGACGGCGCTCGACACCGGGAGCCGCAGCATCACCGTGGGCGCCATCGTCGCCGCCGCGGACAACGACGAAGTGCTGCCCGAGCGGCGCCTCACGTATGGCTCGCTGGTGCTGGGCATCGGCAGCGTCTCCAATTATTTCGGCGTGCCCGGCGCGCAGGAACACACGATTTCCCTGAACGCCACCGAGGACGCCGAGCGCTTCCGCCTGCGCATGCTGCGCCTGATGCTGGCGGCCGAGCAGGACCATGAAGAAGGCAAGGGCGGTGGCCTCGACGTCGTGATCATCGGCGGCGGCGCCACCGGCGTGGAGCTGGCTGCCGAACTGCGCGAAGCCTCGGGCGCCTACGTTACCTATGGCTTCGACCAGCTGGACGTCAGGCGCGACGTGCGCATCACCATCCTGGAAGGCGCGCCGCGGGTGCTGGCGCCGCTGCCGGAGAAGGTGTCCGCCGCCGCGACCGACCTGCTCGCCAGGCGCGGCATCCGCGTGGTCGCCAACTGCCGCGTGACCCAGATCGACAAGGACCGCGTGATCGACAAGGACGGCAACGTCTATCCGGCCAATCTGTGCGTGTGGGCGGCCGGGATCCGCGCGCCGGACCTCCTGTCCACGCTCGGCCTGCCGACCGCCAAGGGCGGCCAGGTCGAAGTCGACGCCCACTTGCGGGTGAAGGGCGTGCCCGATGTGTACGCGCTGGGCGACTGCGCCGCCTGCGTGGACGGCAAGGGCAACGCGGTGCCGCCGCGCGCCCAGGCCGCCCACCAGCAGGCCGACTACCTGGTCACGACCTTGCTGCGTCAATCGAAGGGCGAGCCGCCACAGGATGTGCCGTACGAATACCGCGACTACGGTTCGCTGGTGTCGGTCGGCCGCGACACCAGCGTGGGCAGCCTGATGGGCTCACTGCGCGGCGCCAGCTGGTTCGTGCAGGGGACGATGGCGCGCATGATGTACACCAGCCTGCACCTGATGCACCATCGCGCGGTGCTGGGCACGATGCGTACCGGCGTGCTGGCGCTGGCGCGCTTCCTGGTGCGGCGCGCGACGCCGCTGGTCAAGCTGCATTGATGCCCTGGGCCGGCCGGCTCAGGCGGGGGCGCTCTTCGGCAGCGTGATGCGCAGCACGGCGCCGCCGCGCTCGCCCGGGCCGAGTTCGAGCGTCCCGCCCAGGTAGCGGGCGCGCTCGCGCAACAGGCGCAGGCCGTGGCAGCTGTTCGATTCGCGGGCCGCGTCGTGCTGCGGCAGGCCGCGGCCGTTGTCGCGCACGGTGAGCATGATCTGCTCGCCATCGTCGTCCAGCACCACCTCGACCTCGGTCGCCTGCGCATGCGCGGCCACGTTGCGCAGGCCTTCCTCGGCGCAGCGCAGCAGCACCACGCCCTGGGTGCGGGTATAGCTGCCGTCCTCGTCCGGCAGGCTGGCGCGGGCCGTGACGCCGGTGGCGGCGCCCCAGTCAGGCACCAGTTCGGCCAGCGCCGCTTTCAGGCCGAGGAACTCGAGCTTGTCGTTCCACAGCTCGAGCTGCATCTTGCGGTTGGTCTCGATGATGTTCGCAAGCAGCGTCTTCATCTGCGCGCTGCGGTCGCGCATCGCCTTGTTGTCGGCCGGGATGTGCTGCGTCAGGAGCGCCAGGTGCATCGTCAGCGCCGTCATCGACGAGCCGAGGCTGTCGTGCAGCTGGCGCGCCAGCAGGCGGCGTTCCTCGTCCCAGCAGGCGGCGAGATAGCCCAGCATTTCGGCGAGGTCAGCGGTGCGGTCCGCGCCGGTTGCGGGCTGCGGATGTGCCGGTTCGGTCATCGTAGGCTCGGGTTAAATGTTTCCCAAAATAATACAACAGTTGGCGATCCGGCGGCGCGCAAAGCGGACCGGAGCAGCGTGCGCTGCCGAACGGTGTGCACAGCAGTTTCCGGCCAAGCTGGAAGCGTGGGCTGGTATTGATATCGGCCACGCTACTCAACAACAACGGGGGTATTACCATGACGACCGCAAACAAGACGCAGGATGCCATCACGCTGCTCACGGCGCAGCACCGCGACGTGCACGCGATGTTCGAAAAATTCGAGAACATGACCGACCGCGCCAAGGTCAGCAAGAAGAAGCTGGCCGACGAGATCTGCCAGGCCCTGATCATGCACACCACGATCGAAGAAGAAATCCTGTATCCGGCCGTGCGCGAGGCGACCGAGGAAACCGAGGACATGGTGGACGAGGCCGTGGTTGAACACGCATCGGCCAAGGACCTGATCGCCCAGATCCAGGAAATGGACCCGGGCGACGACCTGTACGACGCCAAGGTGAAAGTGCTGGGCGAGCTGGTCGACCACCACGTCGAGGAAGAAGAGAAGGAAATGTTCCCGAAGATGAAGGAACTGAAGCTGGACCTGAAGGCCCTGGGCGAGGAAATGGCGGCGCGCGCCGCGGAACTGCAATAAGCAGCACTTCTTTCGCAGGGTGGGCGAGTTTCTCGCCCACGCGGTGATCGATATCGGCTTCGCTCTCGCACCGAATGATCTTGCTGCCAACAATCACCGCGTGGGGTGTTTTGGTCCGGTGGATCAAAACACGAGCCGCCCACCCTACCCAACTTTTCGAAAGCCTGGAATCAGGCCGCGTGCGCCTGCACGTTCGCCGGCGCCAGTGCTTCCAGCAGCTGCTCCATGCTGACCGGCTTCACCAGGTGCCGGTCGAAGCCCGCTTCCAGCACGCGCCGCTGGTCTTCCGCCAGGCCGTAGCCGGTGAGGGCGATCAGGCGGATGCCGCGCGTGCTTGGATCCTTGCGCAGGCGGCGCGCCACTTCGTAGCCGTCGATGCCCGGCAGGCCGATGTCCACCAGCGCCGCCGCCGGCAGCTTGGCCATTGCCGCGGCCACGCCCTGCAGGCCGTCGGCCGCCTGGTCCACCGGGAAGCCATGGGCGGCCAGCATGGTCGCCATCATCTCGCGGCCGTCTTCATTGTCTTCGATGAGCAGGACCGAGGGCTTGCCGCTGTTGTCGCCAAGGGTCGTCTGCTGTGCCTGGGGGGCCAGCGCCGGCTCGGTGCGCGGCAGGCGGATCGTGAAGGTGCTGCCGTGGCCGCTGCCTTCGCTGTGCGCGCCGACGCTGCCGCCGTGCAGTTCCACCAGGCGGCGCACCAGGGACAGGCCGATGCCCAGGCCGCCCTGGGAGCGGTCGATCGAGATCGCGCCCTGCACGAAGACGTCGAACACCTGGGGCAGCAGCTCGGCCGGGATGCCGACGCCGGTGTCGCGCACGCTCAGGACCACGTCCTCGCCTTCCTGGGCCAGCTGGATGTCGATGTTGCCTCCGCTCGGCGTGTACTTGAGCGCATTGTCGAGCAGGTTCGAGGTGATCTGTTCGAGGCGGGTCGGGTCGCCGTCGACCCAGCCGGGGCTGAGGTCGACGCTGAAGCGGTAGCCGGCGGTGCGGCCGGTGGCGCGGAAGGTTTCCATGCAGCCGGCGACGAGGTTGGCCAGGTCGGTCGGCTTGCGCGCCAGGAGAATCTTGCCCGACATCGCGCGCGACAGATCGAGCAGGTCGTCGACGATGCGCGACAGGTGCTGGCTCTGGCGCTGGATGATCTGCTTGGCGCGGCCGACGGTCTCGCTGTTCGCGCCCGGCAGGCCGATCAGGCTCGATGCGCTGCTGATCGCCGACAGGGGATTCCTCAGCTCGTGGCCGAGCATGGCCAGGAATTCGTCCTTGGCGTGGCTCTTGCGTTCGGCGTCGCGGCGTTCTTCCATCTCGCGCACCAGGCGGCGGTTGGTCGCGGTCAGCTCGGTGGTGCGCTGGGACAGCTTCTCGGCCTGGCGCTTGAGCTGCTCGTTCTTCATGGCCAGGGCCACGAACACCGAGACCTTGGCGTGCAGGACCTGCGGGATCACCGGGGTGAACAGGAAGTCGGCCGCCCCACGCTGGTAGGCTTTCAGGCGATCGATCTCGTCGGCCAGGAAGGCGGTGACGAAGATGATCGGGATGTCGGCCGAGCGCGCGCGCTGGTGGATGGCTTCGGCGGTCTCGAAGCCGTCCATGCCCGGCATATTCACGTCGAGCAGGATCACGGCGAAATCGTGCAGCAGCACCTGGCGCAGGGCATCCTGGCCGGAACGGGCGGAATGGACGGTGTAATTGCTCTCGTCGGCCCACTGATCGAGCAGGCTGGTCAGCGCAAGCAGGCTGGCGGCGTCGTCGTTGACGACCAAGATCTTCGGTTTATCGGTGTGTGCCACGATGGTTGCGATGCTTTCGCCAAAAGGGTCGTGCCTTCAGCAAAGATATTATCAGAGCAAGAGTGTTTCGTTAAAGAAATTGGCCGTAATAACAGCGAATGATATCACGCCCAAATCAGTGCAATTGAGCAAAAAACTCAATCGTGCGCATGGAACGATGTACGGTGCCGCACATACGTCACGGAGGGCTTGTGCGATAGTGGAATCGTCCAGTTCAACCGTATCCACGAAGGACGGGGCTGCCTACATGAAAGGACATTCCATGAATATCGACTCTATCGTAAATCAACAGTTCCACGGCAAATCTTTTAGCGAGTTGGTCAAAGCGCCCTTGACCGCCCTGTGCGGCGTCAACGAACAACAGGCGCAAGCCTTCGCCGGCATCGGCGTGCACACCGTCGGCGATCTCGCCAACCTGCAGGTCCTGAACTACGCCATCGCCATCAAGGCGCTGTCCGGCTGCGAAGGCATGTCTTCCAAGCAGCAGGCGGAAGAGGGTCTGCTCGACGACGCCGTCGAAATGACCTTCCCGGCCAGCGACCCGATCTCGGTCGACGCCGGCATCACCCGCATCGAAGTGGCGCCGGACAAGGTCGAGGCCAGCACCGACCACCAGCACGTGCAGTCGATCGAGGCCCACAACGAGGAAGCCCTGGGGAACGCGGCGATCCGTACCGGCTACCTGCAGAAGGAAGAGGGCGGCAACCGCTGATCAGCATTCCGGCGGTATGTGAAGGCCACCGGCGGCGCAGGCTGCCGGTGGCCTTTTCTTGTTGCGCGCTGAAATTTCGCAGGAATGGAGAAGGCGGCAGTTCAGGAGCTGCCTGAAGGCGCATGCGGCGTCGAGGCCGCAGGCAGGACAGATCGATCGGTTGAGCCGCGCACCCGGCGGGGCGGCGTAATGGATCAGCGGTGGGGCGCGGCCATTTCCGCGGCCGGCGTGGCGGCCTGGGTGGACGGCATCTTGGCCGCGCCCTGGCGGTTCGCCGCCGGCGAGCAGAAACGGTTCTTGCCCGCGCGCTTGGCCTCGTACAGGGCGTAGTCGGCGATATTGATCAGGGCGTCCACCGTGTCGGCGTCGTCCGGATAGATGCTGATGCCGATCGAGGTCGACAGGCGCAGGGTCAGGTCGTTGATGAAATACGGTTCCGACAGGGCTTCGACCAGCTTGGCGGCCGGGCCCTGGGCGTCGGCCAGGGTGTGGATGTCGCCCAGCACGACCATGAATTCGTCGCCGCCCAGGCGCGCCACCGTGTCTTCCTTGCGCGAGCTCGACAGCAAGCGCTGGGACACCATCTTGAGGATGTCGTCGCCGTAGGCGTGGCCGTAGGTGTCGTTGATCGCCTTGAAGCCGTCCAGGTCCAGGTACATGACCGCGGCCTTGGAATGGCTGCGGTTGGCGTGCTGGAGGGCCGTTTCGATGCGGTCTTCCAGCAGGCGGCGGTTGGGCAGGCCGGTGAGGGCGTCGTGCAGGGCCAGTTCCTGCTGGGCCTTGGAGTACTGGGCCAGTTCCTTGTAGAGCAGGCGCACTTCCAGCATGTTGTGGATGCGCTTGTGCACCTCCAGCAGGTCGAAGGGCTTGCTGATGAAGTCGCGCGCGCCCGCTTCCAGGGCGGCGATCTTGAAGCTGGGTTGCGCCGTCAGCGCCAGCACCGGCAGGTAGCCGCCCTGTTCGATTTCCTTCAGGCCCTTCATGACCTGGAAGCCGTTCAGGCCGGGCATCTGCAGGTCGAGCAGGATCAGGTCGTAGTTGTGTTCCCGGTGCAAGGGGCAGACCTGCTCCGGCAGCATCGTCGAGCTGACACAGGTGTAGCCTTCCTCGCGCAATATCTCTTCCATCAGCTCGATATTGTCGGGCGAGTCGTCCACCACCAGGATCTTCGCGTTCAAAATGTCTTGTCTGCTCGGCATGCTCGTCTCTTCTACTCTGGGGGGATCACCACATGTCCAATCGGAATAGGTACATCCCATCTCTTCATAGTCTAGCAAACCCTACAAAATTTCTTGTAGGACAGCGCCGCGTGTCGGGGTAGGAGCGTCAAGGACCATGGACACGCGACTTTCCGGCCGCCTGGCGCACCCCCGGCCCGGCCACCGACGCCACCGCCGCAATCAGCTCGCCCGGCTCGACCGGCTTCGAAATATGGGTCGAAAAACCCGCTTCCAGGGCTTTCAGACGGTCTTCCGGACGGGCAAAGGCCGTCAGGGCGATGGCCGGCAGCTGGCCGCCTGCCTCGCGCGGCAGCGCCCGCACCCAGCCGATCAGCTCGAATCCATCGAATTCCGGCATGCCCAGGTCGCTGATCAATACGTCGGCGCGGTGGGCGCGCAAGGCGTCGAAGGCTTCGCGCGCGCTGGCCGCCACCCGCACCCGGGCGTGACAATCCGTCAGGATACGCGCAATCAGCTCGCGGCCGTCGCGCGCATCGTCGACCACCAGCACCGTCAGGCCGGCAAGGTCGTGGGCCGCCGCTTCCTGGGGCTGCGGCGTAGCCTGCGCCGGCGCGGGAAGGGCGCCTTCGGCGCGTCCCGCCGGCGCCTGCGCGCGCGGCAGCTCGATCGTGAAGCTCGAACCCTGGCCTTCGCCGGGACTTTCCGCATGGACCGTGCCGCCATGCTGTTCGACCAGGTGCTTGACGATCGACAGGCCCAGGCCCAGGCCGCCGTGGCGGCGCGTCATGGAGGCGTCTTCCTGGCGGAAGCGCTCGAACACGTGGGTGATGAATTCCGGCCGGATGCCGGCGCCGTTGTCGCGCACCGTGATCGCGACCGTGTCGGCGCCCTCGACCGCGCGCAGCGCGATCTCGACGGTCACCATCCCTTCGCGCGGCGTGAACTTGATCGCGTTCGACAGCAGGTTCCAGATCACCTGCTGCAGGCGGCCGCTGTCGCCGGCCACCAGCAGGCCGCCGGCCTGCGGGTCGTAACGTTTCTCCAGCACGATGTGCTTGGCGTCGGCCGCCGGCCGCACCGTCTCGATGGCGGCGTCGATGAAGGTGGCGGGGTTGATGGTCTGCATGTCGAGCAGCACCTTGCCCGAGGTGATGCGGCTCATATCGAGCAGGTCCTCGATCAGCTGGGCCTGGGCGCGCGCGTTGCGCTCGATGGTCGAGAGGCCGCGCTGCAGGTCGGCGCCGTCGCGGCTGCCGCGCCGCAGCACCTGGGACCAGCCGAGGATGGCCGACAGCGGGGTGCGCAGCTCGTGCGACAGGGTGGCCAGGAATTCGTCCTTCATCTGGCTGCTGCGCTCGGCCTCGGCGCGCGCCTCGCGCTCGCTCTCGAGCAGCACCTTGCGTTCCTCGGCGGCGCGCGCGGTGGCCTCGTAGAGACGGGCGTTGTCGACCGCGATCGCGGCCTGCGCCGCGATGCCGGTGACGATGCGCTCGCTGCGTTCGCTGAACACGTCCGCGTCCGGGTGGCCGAACAGCATGGCGCCCAGCAGCTCGCCGGACGGCGCCAGCACCGGCACCGCCATGAAGCTCGCGACCGGTCCGAAGGGCAGGGCGGGGCCCGCCAGTCCCGCCTCGAGGTCGGCCGCGCGCAGCGTGCGGCGCGCCTGCAGGGCGGGGCCGAAGCGGGCGAGGGCCTCGGCGAGGGGCAGTTGGGTGAACCCGGCCGTGGCCTCGCCGCCCGGCGCCGTGGTCGAAAACAGCGTTCCCTCGCCTTCCTCGGCGACGTGATAGAAGGCCCCGTAGCGGGCCCCGCTGATGCCCAGGGCCGCCTCGGTGGCGGCGCGCAGCAGGGAGCGCAGGTCGCGGGTCGAGGCCAGGATGCTGCCGGTGTTGTTGAGCAGTTCGAGCACGTGGGACTCGTCGCGCAGCGCCTGCTCGGTACGCTTGACGTCGTCGACGTCGGTGTTGGTTCCGAACCAGCGCTGGACCCGGCCGTTGCGGTCGCGCACCGCGCTCACCCGCGTCAGGTACCAGCGGTACTGCCCGTCGGCGCCGCGCAGGGGGAATTCCATCTCGAAGGGCTCGCCGCGCTGGACGGTCTCGCGCCAGCGCTGGTCGAGCCGGGCCAGCGCATCCGGCGCCACCGCGTCCTGCCAGCCCCAGCCCACGCTCTGCTCGGGCGTGCGTCCCGTATAGGCATACCAGCGGTCGTTGAACCAGACGATGGCGCCGTCCGTCCCGGCCATCCAGGCCAGCTGAGGGATGGTGTTGGCCAGGGCGCGCAGCAGTTCCTCGCTCTGGCGCAAGGTGTCCTCGGCGCTTTTCCTGCCGCTGATGTCCTGCACCACGCCGGTCATGCCGGCCAGCAGGTCCTGGGCCCCCGCATAGTCCGGGCGGCCGACCAGGGCCACCCAGCGCGCCTCGGGCGTGTCGTGCGCGAGCCGGCACTCGATGTTCAGGTCGGCCCGCGCCTTGAAGGCCTTCAGCACGGCGCGCCTCACCTGCAGGCGATGCTCGGGGTGGAGGCGGGCGCGCAGCTGCGGCCAGGGCAGCGGGGTGTCGGCCGGCAGGCCGAGGATGCCGGCCGCGCGCGGCCCCAGCAGCACCCGGTCGGAGGCCGCGTCCCAGCGCCAGTCGCCGAGGCGCCCGGCCGCCAGCGCCACCTGCAGGCGGGTATTGTTCTCGACCAGCGCCTGCTGGTCGAGCTTCCTCTGGGTGATGTCCTGGAAGTAGAGGGTCAGGCCGTCGGGCGAGGGATGCAGACGCATCTCCAGCCAGCATCCCAGGCGCCGGTAATAGAAATCGCGCACCACGGTCTCGCGCTGCTGCATCGCGCGCAGGCAGTCCTCGGCCACCGAGGTGCCGTGCAGGTCCTCGAACTCTTCCCACAGATTGCGGCCGACCAGGCCCGCGCGGCTCTTGTCGAGCGGGGCGATCATCTGCAGGGCGCGCCCGTTGATATAGGTGATGCGCCAGTCGCGGTCGACGGCGCAGAAGCCGTCCGACAGGCTCTCGAGCATGTTCTCCATGCGCTCGCTGGCGCGGCGCAGCGCTTCCTGGGCGGCGATCAGCTCTTCCTCGGCGCGCTGGCGCGCGGCCAGCACGCTCTGGGCATTGCGCAGGGCGGCGGAGCGCATCATCTCGAGCTCTTGTTCGTCGCTCATGCGGCCCGCTCCAGGATGCTGCCCGCGAGGACGCTGCCCTCGACCCGCGCGCGGATCTTGGCGAAAGCGGTCTCGCGCGAGATGCGGGTGTCGTCGTAGAAGGGCGCGAAGCCGCTGTCGTCGGTGCTGCCGAGACGCTCCGGGCCCAGGTATTCGGCCGCCAGCAGCAGCCGGTCGGCCACCTGGCGCGCGCTTTCGACCTGCGGGTCGGCCGGGTTGGTGACGCCGACGAACACGCGCTGCTCGGGCCGGGCGTAGTCGCGCGCGATGCGCAGCACGCGTTCGGGATCGGGCTGGCCGGCCATGGCGATGTAGACGCTGCCGGCGCGGATCTCGAACAGCGCCGGCAGCAGCTCGGCGTAGTCGGCCTCGCCCTCCTGCGTGCTATCGGCGCCGCCCGGGGGCTGGATACCCAGGGGCGAGACGTGCAGGCCGATCAGGGCCCGCTCGGCGCTCGAGAATCGCCGCAGGGCCAGGTTGTTCAGGTGGACGAAACTGGCCAGCAGGGCGCCGCTCGGGTCGAGCCGCATCGCCAGCGGACCTTCGGCGAAATCGACCTGCACCTTGTGCGCGCCGGCAGCCAGGCAGCGCCGGATCTCGGTCTCGTGCTCGTGCACGAGGTGTTCCAGGAACTGCTCGCGCGGGTAGCCGGGGATGCCGTCGGGCGGATACATCAGCGACAGTGCCGAGGGCGAGATCACGGCCTGCTTGAGGGGCCTGGTCGCGTGGCGGCGCGCGGCGGCCAGGAAGCTGTCCGCATAGCACTGGTAGCGGAAGGGGCCGCTTGCGAGACGCGGCATGCGGTGCCGGGCGTCGTCGTTCGAGGACAGTTTCGCCGGAATGCGAAAGCCGTCCGGCGCCGCGTTCGGCGCGCCGTGGACCGGGTAACTCCAGAAGTTCTCCAGCTTGCCCTGTTCGCCGTCGCAGACCACTGGCGCCCCCGTCGCTTCCAGGGCGGCCACGGTCGCGCGCACCGTTTCGTCGAGCAGCGGCGCGAGCGCGCGCGCGTCGAGGCCGGCGCGCACGGCGGCGACCAGTTCGGGCGGGCGGGGGATGCTGCCGATGGCTTCGGTCGGGATCATCATCGCTGGCTTGGCTGGAAATGCGGTGCGCCGCGCCGGGGCGGCAAACGGGAATCGGGGCCAGGCCATTGTAGCCCAGCCAGGCCGGCTTGGGGCGGGATTACCAAGGGCAAGACCAGACCCGCGCCTCTTATCCGCCGTGCGCCGGCAGGCGCGCGACCTTGGCCAGGGCGTCCTGGAGCTGGTCCAGCTCGTAGGGCTTCTGCAGGGACAGGTAGGGGAAGTCGAGCTGGCGCAGCAGGGTGTCGCCATAGCCCGAGGCAAAGATCACCTTCAGCGTATTCTGGTTGCCGACGGCCTGGCGCGCCAGGTCGACCCCCGACATGCCGGGCAGGCTGACGTCCGAGAACAGCACGTCGTAGCGCCGGCTGCCGAGCAGTTCGAGGGCGTCGTTCGGATGCGCCACGCCGTCCGCCTCGTGGCCGAAGGCCTTGAGCATCTCGCACACCAGGTACTGGGAATCGAGGTTGTCCTCGACCACCAGGATGCGCAGGCTGCTGTCTTCGGGCGCCGTCTCGGGCGCGCTCGCGGCCGGGGCGGGCGGGGCCAGGACGACCATCACGCCGGCAACCTGGGCGCCGTCGTGGACCGGCGTCAGCCACAGGTCGCAGCGGTGCTCGCGCATGCCGTCCGCATGGCGGAAGGCAGGTGCGGCGCCGGCGACCATGGCGGGCTGGCCGGACCAGGCCTGCTGCAGGGCGGCGCCGGCGCTCGAAAGCGGAGGCGGCAGCACCGAGGGCACCGAGCCGCCGGGCACGCGGCCGCCGCCGATGCCGGCCAGTGCGGCGTAGGCCTCGTTGAAGACCAGCACGGTTTCACGGCCCCAGACCAGCAGGCCGGGAAGGGGAGAGTTCAGCAAGAGATCGGCAGCCACCCGCAGGGGGGCGGGCCAGCGCGCGGGCTCGCCCAGGACGCTGGTGGACCAGTCAAAGGAAGTTGCGGCGCGCGGGGACGGGACGTTCTCAGGCATGGGCGAGTGTTGTAGGAACGAAAACATGGCGGTCATCGTACACCAAATGCCACAGTGTTGCCTTTTCGCTCCCGTGCGGGGTTGGGTGGCGCCGCCGCCCGTTGCCGGGTCAAAAAAAAGCCCGCTTCCGGAGAAGCGGGCTGAATCTATTTCCTTGGAGGAGAATAGAGGAGACAGGGAGCATGATGCTGCATCGCGGAAAATACGTCCAATTTATATTTGTAATGACCGCCATCAGGAATATTGATAAGTTTCATTTGTCAAGCGGTACGTCGCATCGGCGCGACGCACTGCGCTCTCCCCCTGCGCACGCTTGGTGCAAGGTAGAAAATGTTCTACGATGGCAACTATGTTAAAACCTTCCCTGTTCGCCTGCGCTTGTGCGGCCCTGTTCCTGTCGCACGAAGCGCACGGGCAGGCTGGCGCCCAGGAAGCATTGCCGCTGGCGGACTATTCCCTGGAGCAGCTGTCCAGCATCGTGGTCACCTCGGTGTCGCGCCAGCCCGGCAGGCTGGCCAGCGCCCCGGCCTCGCTGTACGTGATCAGCGGCGCCGACATCGCCCGTTCGGGCGCCACCTCCCTCCCGGAAGCCCTGCGCCTGGCGCCCAACCTGCAGGTGGCGCTGGCCGGTGGCCGCGAATACGCGATCAGCGCGCGCGGTTTCTCCTCGCAGCTGGCAAACAAGCTGCTGGTGCTGGTCGACGGCCGCAGCGTGTATTCGCCGCTGTTCTCGGGGGTGTTCTGGGAGTCGCTCGACCTCGCCCTGGCGGACGTCGAACGCATCGAGGTGAGCAGCGGCCCGGGCGGCACGATCTGGGGCACCAATGCCGTCAACGGCGTCATCAACATCATCACCAGGAGCGCCGCCGACACCCAGGGCGGCCTGGTCCAGGGTTACGGGGGCAAGCGCGAAAACGGTGTCGTGGCGCGCTACGGCAGCCGCCTGGGCACTGGCGCCTGGGTGCGGGCCTGGGCCAAGCGCGACCATGCCGACGCCCCGGCCGCGGACGGCTTCGCCACCGGCAACGGCAGCACCGCCAGGCGCCAGGCCGGTTTCCGGCTCGACTGGGGCGTGGACGACCGGTCTCTGACCCTCAGCGGCGACGTCTACCAGGGCGCCCTGCGTGCATCGCGCAGCGAGTCGCGCGTGGATTTCTCGGGCGGCAACCTGGGCGCGCGCTACGACAGCCGCCTCGGCGAGGACACGGCGTTGCGGCTGCAAGCCTGGTTCGACCAGTCGCGGCGCGACCAGTTCGGCGTCGGCCGGCACCACCTCGATACTGCCGAGCTGGAGGCCCAGTTCGCCACACCCCTGGGCGAAGGCCACGCCCTGACCTGGGGCGGCGGCTACCGCCACGGGCGCGACCGCTTCCGGAACGGCCCGGTGCTGCAGTTCGCGCCGAACCGGCGCACGCTGCGCTGGACCAACCTGTTCGCCCAGGACGAGGTGACGCTCGCGCCCCGGCTGCGCGCGACGGCCGGCCTGCGCCTGGAGCTCAACGACTACACCGGCACCGAAGTCCTCCCGAACCTGCGCCTGGCCTGGGAGGCGGCGCCCGGCGCCATGCTGTGGGCGGCCGCATCGCGCACGGTGCGCGCTCCGGCCCGCATCGACCGCGATCTGCGGCTGGCCGATCCGGCCTCGCACGGCGAGCGCTACCTGGTCGTGGAAAGCCCGGAGATGGATTCGGAGACGGCGAAGGTGTTCGAACTCGGCTGGCGCGCCCAGCCGACCCCCGCGCTGTCCTGGTCGGCGACCCTGTTTTATAGCGACTATGCGCGGCTGCGCACCCTGGAGCCGCAGGCGGGCGGCCCGGCGACCTTCCGCAACCTCGGCCACGGCCGGGCGCGCGGGATCGAGCTGTGGGGCAGCTGGCAGGCGGCGCGCGGCTGGCGCCTGCTGGCGGGGGGCGTCTGGCAGGACATCGACACCGGCGTTGCTTCCTCGAGCCTGGACGCCTCGGCCCGCACCGGCCTGGCGACCAACGACCCGCGCCATTTCTGGAACCTGCGTTCAGCGCACGACATCCTGCCCGGCCTCACCGCCGATTTTCTGCTGCGGCGCGTCGCGCGCCTGCCGCAGCCGGCCGTGCCGGGCTATCATGAGCTGGACGCCAGGCTGGCCTGGCAGGCGGGACCCGAGCTGGAACTGGCCCTGGCGGGCCGTAATCTGCTGCATGCGCGCCATCCCGAATTCGGGACGGCGGGCATGCGCCAACTGGCCGAGCGCAGTGTGTTCGCCAGCGCTTCGCTGCGTTTCTGATCGATAAACAATACATGACGAACATTCCTCCCGACCGAAAGCGCCGCCTGGCTTGCCGGACGCTTGCGCTGCCGCTCCTGCTGGCGGCTGCGGGATCCATGGCGCCCGCGACGGCTTTCGGCGCGGCGCCGGATGCGCCGGCGCTGGAGCGGCGGGTCAAGGCCGCCTTCCTGTACAAATTCCTCGGCTACGCGGAGTTTCCTCCGAATGCCTTCACCGAGCCGGGCGCGCCCCTGCTCATCGCCGTGGCCGGCTCGGACGAGATGGTGGCCGAACTGTCCCGCATCACGGCCGGGCGCGTCGTGGCTGGACGGCCGATCGTGGTGCGGCGGGTGGCCGACAACGAAGCGCCGCCGCCCGCGCACCTGCTGTTCGTGGCAGGCGGCGACGGCGAGCGCTGCACCCGAATGCTGCGCGCCGCGGCAAACGCCTTCCTGACCGTCACCGAGTGCGAAGGCGGGCTGCGCCAGGGCAGCGTGATCAACTTCCGCATCATCGACGAACGCGTGCGCTTCGACGTGTCGCTCGACGCCGCGGATCGCAAGAACGTCAAACTCAGTTCGCGCCTCCTGACCGTCGCGAACCGGGTCCAGAAGGGAGGGTCGTGATGAGCACCCACGATACCGGCTCCGTGCGCAGCAAACTGATTCTCATGGCCGTGGCGACCACCATCGTGGCGCTGCTCACCGCCTTTGTCGCCATGCTGGTGGTGGACGCCCGCTCGGCCCAGCGGGTCTGGATCGACGACCTCGCCACCCAGGCCGACATCATCGCCGACGTCGCCGCCCCGGCGGTCTCGTTCAACGACAGCGACAGCGCCGCCCGCAACCTCGCCGTGCTGCGGGTGCGCCCGCAGATCATGGCCGGCGCCATCTATACCAATAGCGGCCAGCGCTTCGCGACCTGGTCGCGCGACGGCAGCGCTGCCGGCTTCCCGCAGCGTCCGGAAGCGGCCGGCCACCGAATCGAGCGCGGCGAACTGGTCGTGTTCCGTCCCATCGTGGAAAACGGCGAGCCGCTCGGCACCGTCTACCTGCGCTCGCGCTACGGCCTGTTCGACCGGGTGCTGAGCTACGGCGCCATCCTGGGCGGCGTGATGCTGGGCGCCCTGGTGATCGCGGCCCTGGTGGCTTCGCGCCTGCAGGCCTCGATCACCCGTCCGCTGCAGGCCGTCACCCAGGTGGCGCGCCAGGTGATGCTGCGGCGCGACTTCACCTTGCGGGTGCCGGGCCGGGAGAAGGGCGAGATCGGCGTGCTGGTCGAGGCCTTCAACGACATGCTGGCCGAGATCGGCCGCCGCTCGGATGCCCTGCAGGCGGCCAACCGCACGCTGGAGCACGAGATGACGGTGCGCGAGCGCGCCGAGCAGGCCCTGATCGTGGCCGACCGCAGGAAAGACGAGTTCCTCGCGACGCTGGCCCACGAACTGCGTAATCCGCTCGCGCCGATCCGGACCGGCCTCGATATCCTGCGCATCCGCAGCGGCGACGCCCAGGCGACCCAGCGCGCCACCGACATCATGGAACGCCAGCTGCGCCAGATGGTGCGCCTGGTGGACGACCTGCTGGACGTCTCGCGCATCAATACCGGCAAGTTCACCATCAAGATGGGGCGCGTGGAACTGAAGGCGGTGGTCAACGACGCCCTCGAGGTGGTGCGCTCTTATATCGAGCTGCACGGGCACGAGCTGGTCATCGACCTGCCGGACCGCCCGGTGTTCCTGCACGGCGATGCCACGCGCCTGGCCCAGGTCCTGTCGAACCTCCTGAACAATGCGGCCAAGTACACCAACCGCGGCGGGCGCGTGACCCTGAGCGCCGGCGTGGAGGACAAGACCCTGGTGCTGGAAGTGGCGGACACCGGCATCGGCCTGGCGCCGGACATGCTCGATTCGGTGTTCGAGATGTTCGTGCAGGTCGACTCGACCCTGGAGCGCAGCAACGCGGGCCTGGGCGTCGGGCTGTCGCTGGCGCGCAAACTCGTCGAGCTGCATGGTGGGACCATCCAGGCCTTCAGCGAAGGGCTGGGGCAGGGCAGCCGTTTTGTCGTGCGCCTGCCGATCGTGGTCGATCCGGAGCCGCTCACCAAGCCGACGCCGGCCGCCTTCATCAGCACCGAGAGCTACCGCATCCTGCTGGCCGACGACAACGTCGACTTCGTCAACAGCATCGGCGCGCTGCTCACCGCCATGGGGCACAGCGTGGTGATCACCCACAATGGCCCGGACGCGCTGGCCGCGGCGGCGCGCTTCTGTCCGGACTATGCCTTCCTCGACATCGGGCTGCCGCACATGTCGGGCTACGACCTGGCGCGCGGCATCCGCAACCTGCCGGCCGGGACCATGACGGTGCTGATCGCGGTGACGGGCTGGGGGCAGGAGAAGGACCGGCAGCTGGCTTTCGAGGCCGGCTTCGACCATCACATGGTCAAGCCGGTGCGCTTCGAGCAGATCGAGGAGATTCTGGGGAATCGCAGCATTATCAAGAAGTTGCGTACCTGAGGCGGGCTGGGTGGGCCCGAGCCGGGCGTGCAGCGCCAAAAAAAAAGCGCTGTCACCGTTGGCTGTTGGGCCAGGTTGAACTGTCGAGCTGCTTCGCTGTCTGACTGCCATCTCGGTCGATAACGGAGGCAGTAATGCAGGCGGCGGGCTTCAGGAGGTGGCTGGCGCGCGTCAGGCATCTCGACCGGCGCCAGCGCGAGCAATTGCTTGCGCTACTGGGCCCGGCAATCGGACTCGACCGGGTTTGTGCAGCCATCGACGGAGCGCGGCCGGCGCCTTGCTGTCCAGCCTGTGGCCACCGGCACAGCCACCGTCACGGAAGCGACCGCGGCATTCAGCGCTACCGCTGTTGCGGCTGCGGGCGCACCTTCAACGCGCTCAGCGGAACCCCGCTGGCCAGGCTGCGCCACCGTGCCAAGTGGCTGGAGTACCTGGGCAACATGCTCGACAGCCGCACCGTGCGTGCGGCGGCCGACGCGGTCGGCGTGCATCGCAACACCAGCTTTCGCTGGCGCCATCGCTTCCTCCACCTGGTGAAACACGATCGGCCCGATTCGCTGGCCGGGATATCCGAAGCCGACGAAATGTTCCTGCTCGAGTCGCAGAAGGGATCGCGCAAGCTCAGGCGAGCGCCTCGCAAACGGGGCGGCGTCGCCAAACGCCGCGGCATCAGCCGCGAGCACGTCTGCATCCTGGTGGCCCGCGATCGGACTGGCGGAACAATTGACTGCGTGACCGGACGCGGCAAGGTGACCGTGGCCCAGCTGCGCCGGCACCTGCTGCCGGTGCTCGACCGCGACGTGTTGCTGGTCACGGACGCCCACCCTGCCTACAGAACATTTGCCCTGGAAGCTGGCATATCGCACGAAGCGGTGAACGTCAGTAGCGGAGAAAGAGTGCGTGGCGCCATACACGTGCAGAACGTGAACGCCTATCACCGCCGTTTCCGTCAGTGGCTGGCGCAGTTCAATGGCGTGGCGTCACGATATCTGCCGAACTATCTTGGCTGGCAGTGGGCGCTCGACGGTCGGCGCATCAAGACGGCCGAGCGGCTGTTATGTGTGGCGCTTGGTGGTTTCAGCACGGCGAGCCCACACTGAACGGTGACAGCGCCAAAAAAAACGGAAGCGCTTGCGCGCTTCCGTCGATTACCCAAAGGTCCGGGCGAGGCTTAGGCTTGCTTGGCCTTGCGGCGACGTGCCAGGAAGCCCAGGACGCCGAGGCCGCCCAGCATCATGCCGTAGGTTTCCGGTTCCGGAACCGGAGCCAGCATCATGGCGCCGCCGAACGATGCGCCAGCATCCGACACCAGGGTGCCGCTGACTTGCAGGTAGTAGTTACCTGCAGCGAGGTTGTCGGCCGAGATGCTCCAGACGTCCATTTCGCCGCTCATCATCGAGGTACCGTTGGAGATCAGGACGTCGTCTTCGCCATACAGGGCCAGGCCTGTGATGTCGAGGCCGGTGTCGGCGCTGCCGCTGATCGACGAGATGATCGCATTCAGGTTCATGCCGATGTCACCGTCGATGGTGAAGGTGAACTGGTCGGCGAAGGTGTTGCCTTCGTTGTCAGCGGCGAAGGTGTCACCGAAGAAGGCGCTGTTATCGATCAGGTTCAGTGCCTGTGGGGTATCGCCGATGACGTCCTGGGCCATGACAGCCGACGAACCGAACGAAGCGGAAGCCAACACAATTGCAGCAATCAGAGATTTTTTCATTTCTTTCCTCGCATAGAATCAGCCGCGTCCTGCAGCCTGGGTTTCAAGTATCGGGGAACTTCATGCTATCAAAAGAGCATGGAAAAGCACGCGGAAGTCTGATTGGACAGTCAATAGGTGGCATTCATTCCAACAATCAAGATATTTCCGATTGGACATGCTAAAGCCGCGTTCTTCATAGGAGAACCCAGCATTTTGAGGTTGATGAGCAGAAAAGATTGCTGGGCTTGCTCAAAATACGTCAGCACAGTCCTACGAAAAGAGGAGGGCCATTCCGGCGCAGAGGTCGCGCAAATTAAGGCCGGTTTAAATAACGAAGACGCGATATGGATGAGAGATGCACGCTTTTGCTGAGTTGCTTGAAGCGCGAAAGCAGCGGTTTCCGCGTACACGAGGTGGTTCTCACGCGTGATTCGCCACGTGAGGTAGGAAACTGCCGAGGTGATCCCCACTGGTGGATGGCAGAAAAGAAAAATGGCCCAGAATCGCTTCTGAGCCATTTTCTTGAAAAGTTGGCGCGGCTGGCAGGAATCGAACCCACGACCCCTTGGTTCGTAGCCAAGTACTCTATCCAGCTGAGCTACAGCCGCCCGAGGCACGCATTATACCAGTACCTTCGAAATTGGCAAAGCCCTACGGTGTTTCCTATTAGCGCTAAGTAGTAATGTCCCCTCTCCGCTAAGTAGAGATGTCCCCTAGGATGCGTTCGAGGGGAGGATGGGATAGTGATCAAGATGACGGCCAAGGATGTGCTGCGTAGCCAGGTGATGGCGCAGGTAGTAGAGGGTAAATTGGATCAGGCCAGCGCTGCGGCAAGGCTGGGGATCAGTGTCCGGCAGGTCAAGCGTCTGAAACGGCGCCTGCAGGACGAAGGTGCGGAAGGTCTGCTGAGCAAGAAGCGCGGGCGGCCATCGAACCGGCGCACGCCACCAGATGTTCTGGCCAAGGCGATTGCCCTGATCGGAGCGCACTACGCCGACTTTGGCCCGACGCTCGCCTGCGAGAAGCTCGATGAGCTGCATGAAATCAAGCTGTCGGTTGAAACGGTACGCCAGGCGATGCTGCGTGCCGGTTTGTGGAAGGCCCGGCGTGGCGCTGGAATCCGCACCCATGCAATGCGCGAGCGCCGGGCCCGACGGGGAGAGCTGATCCAGATCGATGGCTCTCCGCACGACTGGTTCGAGGGCCGGGCGCCACGCTGCAGCCTGCTCGTGTTTATCGACGACGCCACGAGCGAACTGTTGGCGCTGCGCTTTGTCGACGCTGAAACGACCTTTGGCTACATGGGGTTGTTGGAACAGTACATTCTGGAGCATGGCTTGCCGGCGGCCATCTACAGCGACCGCCACAGCATCTTCCAGGTCAACCGGGGCGATCGCCAGGATGCCAGCCATGCCCAGACCCAGTTTGCGCGCGCCCTGGAGCAGCTTGGCATCGAAGGCATCCAGGCCAACAGCCCGCAGGCCAAAGGGAGGGTCGAGCGGGCAAACCAGACGCTGCAGGACCGCTTGGTCAAGGAAATGCGTTTGCAGGGCATTAGCAGCCAAGAGGCGGCCAATGCCTGGCTGCCACAGTTCATGCGAGCGCTCAATCGCCGTTTCGCCGTCATGCCAAGCTTGCCTACCGATGCCCACGTGCCTTACACCGGCACGCACGCGGCCTTGCGCCGAATCCTGTCCGTCCATACCCCGCGCCGCCTGTCGAGCAACCTGAGCTGCCAGCTGGAAGGCTTGCTGTACCAAATCCAGCCCGCCGACCGTGGCCTGGCCTTGCGCGGCGCCGACGTTACCATCGTCACGCATCCGGCCAGCGCGACAGAAGTGCTCTGGCAGGGGCGCGTGCTACCGCATACCCTCAGCAGCAAGGCGGTCAGGCAGCAGGTGGCCGTCGATGGTAAGGACGTCAACAGCAAGGTCGACAGGGCACTGAGCCGACGTACCCCGCCACAACCAATCGGGCATCCGTGGAAAAAGAAAATGTCCAATGCTCCGGGCACGACCCCGCCACGCGCCGAATTCGTGCAGACCAAGGCTCACCTGCTCTTGGTTGCTACTCCCTGAATGCGCCCCCAGGGGACATTTCTACTTTGCGGAGCAGGGGACATTTCTATTTAGCGTAGACAGCCCTACGGTGTTTCCGGCTGCCGGCGGCGCCCGGCCGCTTCGCCCCCGTCCTTCATCACGACCAGCATCTGCTCCTTGCGCGCCCGCGAGCCGTCCTCGCATCCTTCGAGGGAATCGGCCTGGACGTCCACCGGCCCGTACCATTCCTCCACGCCGGACACGCCGCCGGTGCGACGGATCCACGCCCGGTTTGCCTGGCGGTCGATGAACAAGGTGTGCGCAAACCCGTCGCTGACCAGGATCGACGTCGGCAGTGCGATCCGGAACAGGGATGGGACTGGCCCGGATGTCGCGAGGGGAGGCGGCGACAGGAAGCCGCCATCGCTGATGCCGTAGCGTTCAACCAGCGCCTTCGACACCGGACAGGCCGATGCGCTCGCGCTGACGAGGAAGGTAGTGAGGAATGCGGCGGTCCGTTTCATTGCAGCCTGCTCCTTGGCAAGGACGATGGGAGCCATGCTAGCAGAGCGTCGTCCGGGAAGATGCGCGGAATCTCACGCGCGCGCAACGAAAAAAGGGACCAGATCTTTCAATCTGGTCCCTCATATTCTGGCGCGGCTGGCAGGAATCGAACCCACGACCCCTTGGTTCGTAGCCAAGTACTCTATCCAGCTGAGCTACAGCCGCCCGATGCACGCATTATAGCAGGCGATCGCCCCTTGGCAAAGCCTCATTGTTGCTTTGCCATGCCGGAATGCCCCGCGTGGCGCACAATGAAAAAAGGGACCAGATCTTGCAATCTGGCCCCTCATATTCTGGCGCGGCTGGCAGGAATCGAACCCACGACCCCTTGGTTCGTAGCCAAGTACTCTATCCAGCTGAGCTACAGCCGCCCGAGGCACGCATTATAGCAGGCGTTCGCCTGTTGGCAAAGCCTCATCGTCGCTTCGCCATGTCGGATCACCCGTCGTGGCGCACAATGAAAAAAGGGACCAGATCTTGCAATCTGGTCCCTCATATTCTGGCGCGGCTGGCAGGAATCGAACCCACGACCCCTTGGTTCGTAGCCAAGTACTCTATCCAGCTGAGCTACAGCCGCCCGAGGCACGCATTATAGCAGCGTAATTTCATTTCCGTAAGCCTCAAATTTTTCCACAGGCAAACAAGGTCTGGTAGATTAACCGGGTCGAACGTTTGGAAAGCGTATGGTTGCCTCGCTCACGGGAATAACGCGTGCCCCGGCCGCAGCACTGCGGATGCTGGCGGCGCTGCTCTTGCTCATGGTCTGCACGAGCGCCCTCCAAGCCGCGCCGCGCACCCTGCGCTTCGAACGCCTGTCGGTAGAGCAGGGCCTGTCGCAGCAGTCGGTGCTGACCATCCTGCAGGACCGGCGCGGCTTCATGTGGTTCGGCACCCAGGCCGGCCTGAACCGCTTCGACGGCTACCGCATCACCAGCTGGCGCAACGACCCGGACAACCCCGACAGCCTCCCCGACAACTACGTCATGGCCGCCCACGAAGACGGCAAGGGCCGCCTGTGGTTCGGCACCAAGGGAGGCCTGGCCCGCTACGACGGCGCCACCGGCAAGTTCGTGCGCTATGCGGCGCAGGACGAGGCCACGCGCCGTGCCGGCAACCGCAGCGTGTTCGCCATCGTGCCCGCGAAGGGCGGCGGCTTGTGGCTGGCCACCGGCGACGGCCTGCTGCACGTCGACCCCGACACCGGCCGGGTACGCACCTACCGCCACGATCCGGCGGACCCGCACAGCCTGGGCGACGACCGCGTCAATGCCCTTGCGCTCGACGGCAAGGGCAATCTGTGGATCGGCACCGGCGCCGGCCTCGATCGCCTGGCGCCGGGCTCCGAACGCTTCGAGCACCACGTGGTCCACGCCCACGACCCGCAGCGCAATACCGTGCTCTCCCTGTCGATGGGGCCGCGCGACACGCTCTGGATCGGCAGCGCCGCCGGCCTCGAAGCCTGGCGCCTCGGCCAGGGCGTGCCCGAGCGCCGCCGCCTGGGCGAACCCGAGGGCATCGGCGACATGCGCGTGCTCTCGCTTTACCACGATGGCGGCGGCACGCTGTGGGTCGGCACCGACATGGAGGGCCTGAAATGGCTGGACCCGGCCACCGGGCGTTTTCTCACCTACCGCAACGACCCTTCCGACCAACACTCGCTGGCCGACAACCAGGTCAGCGCCATGCTGGTGGACCGTACCGGGACCCTGTGGGCCGGCACCCAGTACGGCGGCGTGAGCCGCACCGATCTCGCCAGCGGCGGCTTCGTGCGCTATGGCGGCGCCGAAGGCCTGGGCCGGGCCAAGGTGCGCGCCATCGTCGAGGATCCGGGCGGCAGCCTGTGGATCGGGACCACCGGCGACGGCCTGCTGCGCATGGAGCGCCCGGGCGGACGGATCGAGCGGTTCGGCGAAGGCAACGGCCCCGGCGACCTGGTGACGGCCCTGGCGGTGGCGCGCGGCCGTACCTGGATCGGCACGCCCACGGGCCTGCTGTGGCGCGACGGCGCGGGAACGTTCGGCGCCCTCAACCTGGGAGCCTCCGCCGGCGCGAACTACGTGCAGGCGCTGCATGCGGGCCGCAGCGGCACCTTGTGGATCGCCACGCGCGGCGGCCTGGCGGCGCTTGCGCCGGGTGCGAACACCGTGCGCACCTGGCGCCACGACCCGGACGACTCCGCGACCCTGGGCGAGAACTATGGCTTCACCGTTCTGGAAGACCGGCGCGGCATCGTCTGGATCGGCACCGAGAACGGCCTGGAACGCTACGATCCCGCAAGCGGACGTTTCTCGCGCTACCGCCACGAACCGCGCGATCCGAACGGCCTGCGCCACAGCCGCATCTATTACCTGATGGAGTCGGCGCGCGGGGAGCTCTGGGTCGGCACCGCCGGCGGCCTGCATCGCATGGAACAGGGGCCCGCGGGCGTGCGCTTCCGCTTCTATCCCTTCACGCGCGCACGCGAAGCGCTGGCGATCGGCGCCGTGCTGGAAGACGGCCACGGCATCCTGTGGGCCAGCACCACGGCCGGCATCACCCGGCTCGACCCGGTCACCGGCCAGGCCAAGAACTACAGCGCCAAGGACGGCCTGGTGGACGGCGCCTACTTCGTCGGCGCCGGCCTGCGCGCGGCCGACGGCCAGTTCTATTTCGGCGGGGTCAACGGCATGACCTCCTTCGAGCCGGACGCGGTGCGCGACAACCCCTTCGCGCCGAAGGTCGCGATCACCGATTTCCTGGTGCTGAACCGCTCGCGCGGCATCCCCGACATCCACGACAGGCCGGAACTCGCGCTGACCTACAAGGACGCCGTGTTCACCCTCGAATTCGCCGCCCTGCATTACGCCGACCCGGAATCCAACCGCTATGCCTACCAGCTCGAGGGTTTCGACACCGGCTGGGTCGAGGCCGACGCGCGGCGCCGCTTCGCCACCTATACGAATCTCGACCCGGGTCCCTATGTGTTCCGGGTGCGGGCCGCCAACAAGGATGGCGTCTGGAGTCCTGACGCGGCCACCCTGCGCATCACGATCGCACCGCCGTTCTGGAAGACCTGGTGGTTCCGCCTGCTTGCGCTGCTGCTCCTTGCGACCCTGTTCACGGCCGGCTACCGGCTGCGCATCCGCGCGCTGGTGGGCCAGAAGGACCTGCTCGAACGCGAGGTCGGCGTGCGCACCGACGAATTGCGGCGCCAGAAGGAATCGGCCGAGCGGCGCAAGCAGGAAGTCGAGGACCAGAAGGAAGTGGTCGAGCAGGCCCACCGCAATATCGCGCTGCTGTCCGACATCGGACGCGCGCTCACCGCCAACCTGGACAAGGATGCGATCATGCGCACCCTGTACGAGCACGTGCGCGCGCTGATGGACGCGAGCCTGTTCGCCGTGGTGCTGCGCCGCCCCGAGCACGGCACGGTGGAGTACGTCCACGCGGTGGTCGACGGCGAACGGGTGGAGGCGTTCGAGGTGCCGGAAGACCCGCGCGCGCACCTGGCGTCCTGGTCGATCGTGCATGGCCGCGAAGTGCGGGAGCAAGACCTGGCCCGCACCCTGCCGGCGCAGCTGGCGGTGCAGTCCTCCAGCGCCCTGGATACCGCGCTGCCCTGCGCGGCGCGCGCCAGGATGCATCCGCGTTCGCTGCTGCTGGTGCCGGTGGTGGTGGGCGAGCGGGTGCTGGGCGCGCTCACGGTGCAGAGCCGGGTGCAGCAGGCCTACGGCCAGGTCCACCTCGACATGCTGGAGACCCTGGCGGCCTACGTCGGCGTGGCGATCGACAATGCGGCGGCCTACCGCCAGCTGAAGGACACCCAGGCCCAGCTCGCGGCCCAGGAAAAACTGGCTTCCCTCGGCTCGCTGGTGGCGGGCGTGGCGCACGAGCTGAATACCCCGATCGGCAACAGCCTCCTGATGGCCAGCACCCTGCAGGAAAGGACGGGCGAGGTTGTCGCGCGTTTCGACGCATCCAACCTGCGCCGCTCCGAGCTGGCCGACTACATGGCGGCCGCGCGCGAGGCGACCGGCCTGATCCAGCGCAGCCTGCACAACGCCGCGGAACTGGTGAACAGCTTCCGCCAGGTCTCGGTCGACCAGGCCAGCGCCCAGCGCCGCCGCTTCGACCTGGCCCAGGCCTGCCAGGAAATCGCGGCAACCATGATGAACACGGTGCGCCTGGCCGGCCACCGGCTCGAGCTGGCGGTGCCGGCCGGGATCGTGATGGACAGCTTCCCCGGTCCCTTCGGGCAGGTGGTGATCAACTTCGTCAACAACGCGCTGCTGCACGCCTTCGAGGCGCCGGGCGGCTGCATGCTGCTGGAAGCGGCGCTGCAGGACGGCGGCACGGTGCGCATCGTGTTCCGCGACGACGGCCGCGGCATCCCCCAGGAGCACCAGGCGCGCATCTTCGACCCCTTCTTCACCACCCGCATGGGGCAGGGCGGCACCGGCCTGGGCCTGAACATCAGCTGGAACATCGTGACCACGCTGCTGGGCGGGACGGTGCGGGTCGACAGCGAAGCGGGACACGGGACGGCCTTCATCCTGGAACTGCCGCTGCGCGCGCCGGAGGCGCAGGCGATCGAGGCCAGGCCCGCCGACCACCTTACGTGACGATGTTGCGCGGCTGCCCCGCAACCCAGGCCTCGATATTATCGACCAGCATGTCGGCCAGGGTCTGCATCGCCCCGCCGCTGGCCCAGGCCACGTGCGGGGTCAGGATGAAGTTCGGCAGGTGCAGGCGCAGCAGCGGATTGTCGGGCAGGGGCGGCTCCTTGCTGAGCACGTCGAAGCCTGCCGCGATCGCGCCGGTTTCCAGCACCGCGGCCAGGGCCGCCTCGTCCACCAGGCCGCCGCGCGCGGTGTTGACGAGGATGGCGCCGGGCTTCATCAGGCCCAGCTCGCGCGCGCCCAGCATGTGGCGGGTTTCCGCCGTCAAGGGCAGGTGCAGGCTGACCACGTCGGATGTGGCCAGCAGGTCCTCGAGCGGCAGGCGGGTGACGTCCGCATCCTGGAGCGGCGAGCGGGTGCTCGCCACCACCTCCATGCCGAAGGCGCGCCCGAGCTGGGCCACCTTGCGGCCCAGCGCGCCGTAGCCGACGACGCCAAGGCGGCTTCCCGCCAGGTCGCCGATCGGATGGTCGAGCAGGCAGAAGCGGCTGGACTGTTCCCAGCGGCCGGCCTCGACGTCCCGCATATAGGCGCGCAGGTTGCGGCGCAGCGCGAGGATCAGGGCGAAGCTGTGTTCGGGGACCGAAACCACGGAGTAGTCGCGGATGTTCGAGACCACGATGCCGCGGGCGCGGCAGGCCTCCAGGTCGACGTTGTCGGTGCCGGTCGCGGCGATCGCCACCATTTTGAGGTCGGGCAGCTTCTCGATGACGCCGGCGCGCAGCGGCACCTTGTTGCTGACGGCGACCGTGGCGCCCTGGAGGCGCTCGACTACCTCGTCCTCGCGGGTGCCGGCATAGTTCACCCAATCGTGCGGGAAGGGCAGGTCGCGCAGGCGGGCCTGCAGGCTGTCGCGGTCGAGGAAGACGATCTTGTGCATGGCGGCTCGGATGGGAGATTGAAACCATTGCATTGTAGACGCCAAAGAAAAAGACAGGGCGAGCCCTGTCTTTTTGGGATATGGGGGCCTGGGCGGCGTCTTATTTGTGGGTGCTGGCGGCCGTGGTCTGGAGGTCGGCTTTCGCTTCCGCCTTGTCGGCCTTGGCTTCGGCCTTCTTCTCGGCGGCGTCCTTCCTGGCTTTCGCGCTCGCGTTCGGCATTGCCGAAGCTCTCTCCTTGGCCGCATCGGCCTTGGCTTCGGCCACGTCTTCCTTCGCTTCGGCGGTGGCCTTCTCTACCTTCGCATCGGCCTTGGCAACTTTTTTCTCCTGCTTGGCGTCGGCCTTGGCGACCTTTTCGCCAGCCTTCGCTTCGGCCTTGGGTTCGGTGGTCTGGGCGAACACGGACGTTGCGAACAGGCCGGCGATCAGGGTAGCGACGATTTTACGCATGACGAATCCTCTTCAGGTTGGGTGATGGGAGATCCCGTGTTACTGAGCAATCAACGAAGGCCCGAAACGCCGCGTTGACGGTATTTACATTCGCTTACAAGTCCGGCAAGACGGTTAGCTGGCGTACAGTCGCGCTCACCTCGATCGGCCTAGACTTTTCCCACACCCACAGCCGGGAGGGGTCATGCCAGACGCGCTCAAACGCTATCAAGCCAAGCGCAATTTCGATATCACGTCCGAGCCCCTTGAGGGAGGCACGCCCGGACTCGATGCGCTGACTTTCGTGATCCAGAAACACTGGGCCACGCGCCTGCACTATGATTTTCGCCTGGAACTGGACGGCACCATGAAGAGCTGGGCCGTGCCCAAGGGCCCCAGCTACGACACCCACGACAAGCGCATGGCCGTGCACGTCGAGGACCACCCGATTTCCTATTCCGATTTTGAAGGAACCATTCCGCCGAAGCAGTATGGCGCCGGCAAGGTCATCATCTGGGACAAGGGCACCTGGACCCCGATCGGCGACCCGCACGAGGGCTACCGCAAGGGCAACCTGAAGTTCGAGATCCATGGCCACAAGATGCACGGGCGCTGGGTGCTGGTGCGCATGAAGGGCCGGGGCGAGAAGCAGGAAGGGTGGCTGCTCATCAAGGAGAACGACGGGTACGCGCGCTCGAGCGAGGAGTTCTCGGTGGTGGACGAGATGCCAGACAGCGTGAAGGACCTGCCGATGCCGAAGCCGGCGCGCGGCAAGGTGGCGGCGCTGAAGGCGGAGGCGCAAGGCGAATCGCCGCGCAAGCCGGCGCGCAAGAGCGCGGCCAAATCCGCAGCCACGCCCGCGGCGAAGCCGGCGGCGAAGCGGGTGAAGAGCACGACGCCGGGCCTGCCCGAAGGCGCGAAGCCGGCCGAGCTGCCCGAGGAGTTCACGCCCGAACTCGCCACGCTGGTCGACGCGCCCCCGCTCGACCCTGCCGAATGGGTGTTCGAGGTCAAGTTCGACGGCTACCGCATGCTGGCCCGCGTGGAAGGGGGCGCGGTGCGCCTGATCACCCGCAACGCCAACGACTGGACCGGCAAGCTCCCGCCCCTGCAGCAGGAACTCGAGCGCATGGGGCTGCCGGACGGCTGGTACGACGGCGAGATCGTGGTGCACGACGAGAACGGCAAGCCGAACTTCGGCCTGCTGCAGCTGGCCTTCGACGGCGTGCGCACGGCCGACATCCAGTACTTCCTGTTCGACATTCCCTATTGCGGCGGCTACGACCTGCGCGACGTGCCCCTGGTCGAGCGCCGTGCGGCACTCGAAGCCATCCTCAAGAAGGCGAAGTCGGACCGTGTGCGCTTCTCCGGCGAATTCGGCGACAACCCGGAGGAGCTGTTGGTCGCCGCCTGCCGCATCGGCCTGGAAGGCGTGATCGGCAAGCGCCGCGATTCGCGCTACGTCTCGCGCCGCTCGCCCGAGTGGATCAAGCTCAAGTGCGGCCTGCGCCAGGAATTCGTCATCGGCGGCTTCACCGACCCCAAGGGCTCGCGCAAGGGCGTCGGCTCGCTGCTGCTCGGCTACTACGACCGCGAGGGCAAGCTGCGCTACGCCGGCAACGTGGGTTCCGGCTTCAACCACGCCTCCCTGATGGACGTCAAGGAGCGGCTGGAGGCGCTGCGGACCGACGAGAGTCCCTTCCCGCCGCGCGCCGTGCCGGGCCGCCAGCACCACTGGGTCAAGCCGACCCTGGTGGCCGAGGTGAGCTTCTCGGAATGGACCAATACCGGCTCGGTGCGCCACCCGGTGTTCCAGGGGCTCCGCAACGACAAGCCGGCGCGCGGCATCCGGCGCGAAGAGCCGCGCCACATCGACGATGTCAAGGGGGAGAAACAGCGACCCGCGCTGGCCGACGAACCGGTCTCGCCGCCGCCCGCCGGCCTGCATGGCAATCTGCCCGAGACCCTGCGCGTGACCAATCCCGACCGCGTGGTGGACCCCTCCAGCGGCGCGACCAAGCTGGATGTGATCCGCTACTACGCCCTGGTGGGCGAGCTGATGATGGAACACCTCAAGCGCCGCCCGGTGACCCTGGTGCGCGCACCGGCGGGTATCGGCGCCGAGCTGGTGTTCCAGAAGCATGCGGACGCGAAGAAGCTGCCGGGCGTGAAGCAGATGGACGCGGCCCTCGATCCGAGCAACCCGCCGATGCTCGAGATCGCGAGCGTCGCAGGCATTCTTTCAGTCGCGCAGTGGAATGCCATCGAGATCCACACCCAGAACGCTGTCGCCAAAGCCTACGAGGAGCCGGACCGCATGGTCTTCGACCTCGACCCGGGCGAGGGCGTGGAATGGAAGGCCATGCAGGAAGCGGCGCAGATCTTGCGCGCCTTCCTCGACGAGCTGGGACTGCCCGGTTTTCTCAAGACCAGCGGCGGCAAGGGTCTGCACGTGGTGGTGCCGGTGAAACCCGAGTATGGCTGGGATACCGTGAAGGCCTTCTCGCAGGCCATCGTGCGCCACCTGGCGGGAACCCTGCCGGACCGCTTCGCCTTCAAGAGCGGGCCGAAGAACCGGGTCGGCAAGATCTTCATCGACTACCTGCGCAACGGGCGCGGCGCGACCACGATCTGCGCCTGGGCGGCCAGGGCGCGACCCGGGCTGGGCATTTCCGTGCCGCTCGAGTGGGATGAACTGATGACGCTGAAATCGAGCGCGCAGTGGACGGTGTTGAACGTCCACACGCGGCTCGACAAGGGAAACGATCCCTGGAGCGGCTATGCGAAGGCCGCCAAGGGGATCACGAAGGCCATGAAAATCCTCGGCTACGAGGATTGACACGGCCAACTTGCATCAGTCGGCGTTGCGGCCGAGCGCCTTGAGCGAGGCCCGCACTCCGCGTCCGTAGGCCGGGTCGGCCTTGTCGAAGTGCCGCAGCTGGCGCCGCAGGATGTCCTCGTCCACGGTGGACAGCGGCCCCGCCAGGTTGTCGCACAGGTTCTGGCGCTCTTGCTGCGTCATCAGGCGGAACAGGTTGCCGGCCTGGGTGGTGTCGTCTTCCATGCCGCGGAAGTCGTAGCGGCCCGCATCGCCCGTGATCGGCAGCTCCGGCTCGCCGTGGCCCATGCCCAGCGCCCCGCGGCCCTCCGAGTCGACGGTCGCATAGTTCTTCGCCGCGCCGCCGTTGGCGATCGCCATCGCGCCGTCGCGCTGCTGGTTGTGGAAGGGGCAGCGCGGGGCGTTCACCGGCAGGTGCTGGTGGTTGGTGCCGACGCGGTAGAGCTGGGCGTCGTGGTAGGCGAACAGGCGGCCCTGCAGCATCTTGTCCGGCGAGTAGCCCATGCCCGGCGGGACGTTGGCGGGCGAGAAGGCGGCCTGCTCGACCTCGGCATGGTAGTTGTCCGGGTTGCGGTTCAGCTCCAATACGCCCACCTGCAGCATCGGGAAGTCGCCGTGCGGCCAGACCTTGGTCAGGTCGAACGGATTCCAGCCGGTGCGCTGTTCCCAGTCTGCCAGTTGCTGCGCGCTCGCGACCTGCACCTTCACGTCCCACTGCGGGAAGTCCTGGCGCGCGATCGCCTCGAACAGGTCGCGCTGGGCGTGGTCGGGGTCCGTGCCGGCGATGCGGGCAGCGTCAGCCGCGCTCAGGTTTTTGATGCCCTGGCGGGTCTTGAAGTGCCACTTCACGTAGACGCGGTCGCCGGCTTCGTTGATCAGGCTATAGGTGTGGCTGCCGAAGCCGTCCATGTGGCGGTAGCCGTCCGGGGTGCCGCGATCCGAGAACAGGATCGTCACCTGGTGCAGGCTTTCCGGCGCATTGCTCCAGAAGTCGAACATCATGTTGGCCGACTTCAGGTTGCTTTGCGGGTCGCGCTTCTGGGTGTGGATGAAGTCCGGGAACTTGATCGGGTCCTTGATGAAGAAGATCGGGGTGTTGTTGCCGACCAGGTCCCAGTTGCCTTCCTCGGTATAGAAGCGCAGGGCGAAACCGCGCGGGTCGCGCTCGGTGTCGGCGCTGCCTTTTTCGCCGCCGACCGTCGAGAAACGCAGGAAGACCGGGGTCTGCTTGCCGACTTCCGAGAACAGTTTCGCCTTGGTGAAGGGACGCAGGTCATGGGTGACCGTGAAGGTGCCATAGGCGCCGGATCCCTTGGCGTGCACGACGCGCTCGGGGATGCGCTCGCGGTTGAAATGCTGGAGCTTCTCGATCAGGTGGAAGTCCTGCAGCAGCAGCGGGCCGCGCGGGCCGGCGCTGAGCGAATTCTGGTTGTCGGCGACCGGGATGCCGGAGGCGGTGGTCAGGCGGGGTTGGCGCATCGGGAATCTCCTCTTTCTGTGTGAACTGGCAATGGAAGAGATTCTAGGTGCTGCCGAGCAATTATAAAAGTTGATTGATTCTATCCATCCAATAGTTTTTCATAATCCAGAACTTGCAGGGGCGGCCGTGTCGTCCTCGCGCTTGTCCAGTCGCACCGCGCCCAGGCGGTCGACGGCAATCAGGCCCTCGGCCGCCGCGTGCGAGGCGGCGAACACGCTGTCGGGCGAGAGCACCAGCTGGATGCCGGTGGCGCTGACTTCCTCGATCAGGCGGTCGAGGGCGTCGATGCGCGAAGGGTCGGGGTTGACGTTGCGGATGTAGATCATGCGCACCGCCCCCGGGTGCCGGCGCACGACCTCGGTGTAGATTTCCGGATCCTGCTCGCCGCTGTCGCCGATCAGGACGAATTGCATCTCCGGATAGAAGCCCAGGATGCGCTCGATCTGCTCCAGCTTGTGGTTGCCGTGCTCGTTGATCTTGAGTACCTGGCGCACGCTCAGCTCGCGCAGCAGCAGGGGGCCGAGCGGGATGTCCTGCAGCTTGAGGAACTCGACCAGCGGCCCGTACAGGTGCCAGGGGCTGCTCGAGACGTAGAACATCGGGTTGTTCTCGCTCCCGCCCGCGCCGTCGCGCAGGGCGCGATAAAAGCCGGCCACGCCCTTGAAGGGCTTGCGGGTGTGGTGGTTGGTGCGGGCCAGCATCAGGGCCATGTTCAGCTTGTTGGTGACGTTGGTCCACAGGACCGTGTCGTCGATGTCGCTGATGATGCCTAAGCGGGCCGTCGGCGCCGGGACCATGATGGTGGCGGCCGCGCGCAGGGACTGGCCGTCGGGCTGGACGTTGTCGGGGAAGGCGAGCTCCACCGCATGCATGCCGCCTGCCAGCTCGGCGTCCAGGGCGATATCGAAGGAGAAGTAGCCGCCGCGGTCGGTGCGCGCCTCCACCGTCCGGCCCTGGAAGGTGGCCAGCACACGGGCGTCGGCCACCTCGTCGGACTCGAGGCGCTGGTAGAGGGCCACCAGGTTGGCCCAGCCGCTGTCCGCCACGCTCTGTTCGCGAAAACCGTATTCGTCCAGCAGGCGGCCCTTGAGCCAGATGCGCCGCGCGTTGCCGAAGCCGAGGTAGGGCACGGCCATCAGGGCGCGCCCCTGTTCCGGCGAACGCAGGCGGCGCAGCATGCCGCTTGCGACCGCGCCGGCGGTGCGCGCCAGGCGCGTGCGCAGCGGCGTGGTCGACACGACCGGCGCCTGGGGGCGCTGCACCTTGTCGACATAACTGCCGGTGCGCGGCGCGCCGCGTTCGACCCAGACGCTGCCGCGTTCGTTGCGCGTCAGGAGCAGGGCTTGCTGCATCTCGCGCACATTGCCGGGGTCGACGGGCGTGGCCATCACATGGACCGCCGTGCCGCGCTCGCGCAGCTGCGCGATCTCGTGTTCGGTCAGCAGGCCGGGGTTCAGGTAGAGGGCCGCCTTGCCGAGGTCGACGCGTCCGGCGATGTCGTCGTAGCCGGCGCGGGTCAGTACGAGGAAGGGCATGGCTGTCTGGGGCATCGCTGGGTCCTTGGCATGAACATCACGCCAGTATCGCGCACGGGACGCGATCGCCACGCACGCTTCGGCGACGGGGCAAAGGCGGGGCGGCCAGCCGTGCTCGGCGTAAATCCATGGGAGGCTAGACTGCGCCAACCACAGGATACCGCCATGAACATCGTCTGCATCGCCTGGGGCTCCTTGCTGTGGAAGCCCGGTCCCCTGAAACTGGCATCCGGCTGGCATCCGGCTGGCATCCCGGCGGCCCGCGCCTGCCGCTCGAATTCCTGCCCGTGAGCGACGACAGCCCGGAGGTCGCGCTGGTGCTGTGAAGGCGCGCGCCTGCAGGCGACTTGCTGGGCGTATGTCGATACCGGGGACCTGGTGGCCGCGCGCGCCATGGTCGGCGCACGGGAGAAGATCACGCCGGCACGGTCGGACTGGAGCGGCAGCATCCCGGGCAGGGACGTGCGCTGCACGCCGGCCCATATCGACACCGCCTACCGCCGCCACATCGAAGCGGCGCTCGGCTGGCGGGCATCGCGCGAGGCCCACGTCACGCGGATTCGTTCGCTTTGCCGGAATGGTCGTTCTTGAAGATCCCGCGGATATTCGTCACCATCAGCGCGGTCTGCAGCGCGATCAGGGCCCAGGCTTCGTCATGCACGCCCCAGACGATCCAGAGGAGGTTGCTGACGATGAAGGTGCAGAAGCCGAACACACGGCGCCTGGGATTGGTGGAGCCGATCAGGTAGGCGGCCAGCAGGGTGACCAGCATCGCCGGCCACTGCAGGAAGTCGATAAATTCATCCATTCGCTAGGCCGCCTTCCTGCGCCGCGCGGGAGCGGCCGTCGATTTGGCGGCCGCTTTCTTGGCCGGCGGTTTCGCCGCGGCCTTGCTCGCCGTCTTGCGCTTGGGCGCCGCGCCGCTGGCCGCGACCCGGTCGCTGCCGTGCGCGGCGGTCTTGCGGCGGGGCGGCGGTGCTTCTTCCGCGTCCTCGTCGTCCTCGCTGGCGGGGCGGCGCTTCTTCGGTGGCGGTTCGTCGTCATCGTCGTCGTCCGCCGAGGCCTTGCCCGGCTTCTTGCCCAGGCTGGCCTGAAGCAGCGAGACCAGGTCGATGACCTTGCCGGTCTCGCGCTTCGGTTCGCCCTTCTCGGGCATGGTGATGGTCTTGGTCTGGTGCGCCTTGACCTTCTTCTCGATCAGGGCCAGCACGTCTTCGCGGTAGGTGTCGTGGTACTGCCCGGGGTCCCAGTCCTCGGCCATGCCCTGGACCAGGGCCATCGCCATCTTGAGCTCCTTGTCGGTGACGGCCACCTTCCTGTCGTTCTTTGCCGGAATCTTGAGGTCGCCCGCGTCGCGGATCTCGTCGGCATAGCGCAGGGTGTTCATCACGATGGTGTCGCCCACGCAGACCAGGGCCGCCAGGTGCTGCTTGACGCGGATGACGACGCGCGCGATGCCGATCTTGCCCGCCTTGCGCAGGGTCTCGCGCAGCAGGGCGTAGACCTTGTCGCCGCCCTTGCCGGGAGCGAGGTAGTAGGGCTGCTCGAAGTAGAGCAGCGATACGTCCTCGGCGTCGACGAAAGCCACGATGTCGATGGTCTGGGTCGCCTCCGGATTGGCGCGGTGCAGGTCCTCGTCGGACAGCACGACGTATTCGCCGCTGGTGTATTCATAGCCCTTGACGATGTCGTCCCAGGAGACTTCCTTGCCGTTGCCCTTGTTGTAGCGCTTGAACCCGACCGGCGAAAAGTCGCGCCGGTCCAGCATGGTGAGGTCCAGCCCCTTGCTGTCGACGGCCGGGTACATATCGACCGGAATGTGCACCAGGCCGAAACTGATGGCGCCTTTCCACATGCTGCGTGGCATGGAAGTCTCCTTATGGTGTGTGCGTGAGCCTTATTCGCCGACCTTGCCCGTCACCGGCAGGATGATGCCGGTGATGTAGCCCGAGCACACCGGCGAGGCCAGGAACACATAGGCCGGCGACAGTTCTTCCGGCTGGGCCGCACGGCCGAAGGTGGTGCTGGCGCCGAACTCCTTGATCTTCTCGGGCGACTGGTCGGCCGGGTTCAGCGGCGTCCACACGGGGCCCGGGGCCACGCAGTTGACGCGGATGCCCTGGTCCAGCAGGCTCGCGGCGAGCGACATGGTGAAGGCGTGGATGGCGCCCTTGGTGCTCGAGTAGTCGAGCAGCTGCTTCGAGCCCTTCAGGCCCGTCACCGAGCCGGTGTTGATGATCGAAGCGCCGCGCTTCAGGTGGGGGAGGGCGGCGCGCGCCATGTGGAAGTAGCCGTAGATATTGGTGCGGAAGGTTTCGTCCAGGCGTTCTTCCGTGATGTCCAGCAGCGAGCCGGCATGCTCCTGGAAGGCGGCGTTGTTGACCAGAATGTCCAGGCGCCCGAATTCGGCCACCACCTTTTCTACCGCCTCGTTGCAGAAGGCGGCGTCCTTGACGTCGCCGGGAATGGTGATGCAGCGGCGGCCCTCGGCCTCGATGCAGCGCCTGGTTTCGGCGGCGTCCTCGTGTTCGTTCAGGTACATCACGGCGACGTCCGCGCCTTCGCGCGCGAACAGCACCGCGACCGCGCGGCCGATGCCGGAGTCGGCGCCGGTGACGATGGCGCTCATGCCCTCCAGCTTGCCGCTGCCCTTGTACTGTTCGGCCATGAACTTCGGCTTGAGTTCCATCTCGGCCTCGATGCCGGGCTTGGCCAGGTGCTGTTCCGGGAACGGCGGCGCCGGCTGGGGGATGCCGGTCTGGGCGGCCTCGTCGCTTTCCGCCTTCTGCATGCTCGCGTCCTTCCGGTCCTGGCGGCTCTGGATTGCCTTCTGCTTGTTCGCCACCTCATCCTGATTTGCCATCACATACTCCCATGAACGTTTCAATCGACCGGGAGAGTATTCACCGCGCGCCTCGGCTGCGACGGTGCGCTTCCACACACAGGCGGCATGGTCGTCCTCCATCGATGGCTTTTATGGCAAACTTGCGAGCGTTTTGTTCAGAATTTGCTTGTCAGGGAGAAAAGGATGTCCCAGCAGGAAGGTGCGCACACACAGCCGGAGCCCGTGTCGGGCCTGTACCTCAATCCGGTCGGCCAGCGCCGCATCGATTTCCAGCAGGCCTGCGGCGCGCTGTTCGACGGCCTGCGTGTCGCCGGCGGCATCGAGGAAGCCGGCGCGATGCTGGACGCCGACACGGCGGACGTGCTGGTGCTGGACCTCGAGCGCTTCGAGCCGGGCATCGACCTGCCGCTCCTGGCCGACCTGGTCGCGCGGCGCAATGGCGCGCCGGTGCTGGTGCTGTGCCCCTTCACGAATGCGCGCTGGCTGCCTTCCCTGATGGCGCATGGCCCGCTGCAGTACGTGATCGGCCCGCTGACTCCAGAACAGCTGCGCGAGGAAGTCGCGGCCCGCCTGCGCGCCGGCTTCGCGACTGCCGGCGCGGCCACGCCGGTGGAAGAAGAACTGGCGGCGCTGCTGGGCGTCCGTTCCGACGCCCAGCAGGCGCTGGCGGAGGCCGACGACAGCATCCGCTTCGCCGAGCGCCTGTGCGTGGCGCTGCTGGGCTGGCCGGGCGTGGTGCATGCGTCGATGTTCCAGCTGCGCGAAGGGAAGGACCTGCGCCTGGAAGCGCAATCCAGCCAGCCGGCCTTCCTGCCGGGCGCACGCGGCCTCGACCTGCTTGCCGTGCTGGGACGGGGCGAGCGCCTGCTTCAGTCGCCCCTGCGCCACGCCTTCCCCGGCCTGCTGGCGGCAGCCAGCGGCGAGACCGCGCTGCTCGATGCGCCTGACAAGGCCGGCGAAGCGGAGCTTGCCGCGACCCTGCGCGCGCACGGCGTCGCGATGGTGCTGGGCCTGCCGATTCCGGCCTCGGGCCCGGGCGCCCCGCGCGGCGCCCTGTGCCTGATGTTCGGCGAACGCCGGGCGTTCTCGCATGCCCAGCTGGCGGCCTTCGACGACCTGGCGCAGCTGGCCGCCTTCGGCTTGCGCATGGCGGAACTGATGCGCGAGAGCGAGGAGCTGCTCGGCCGCGTCACCCAGCTGGCCACGCTCGACGCCCTCACGGGCGTGGCCAACCGCCGCCACGGCGAATTCCTGATGGAGCAGGAGATCCGGCGCGCGCGCCGCTACCGGGTGCCGCTGGCCCTGATCGCCTTCGACATCGACCGCTTCCGCAACATCAACGACAGCTTCGGCCACCCGGTCGGCGACGTGGCGCTGCGCACCGTGGCCGATACCGCGCGCGCCTTGCTGCGCTCGAGCGACGTGCTGGTGCGCTCGGGCGGCGAGGAATTCCAGGTGATCGCACCGCACACCAGCGCGATCGACGGCCTCAAGATGGCCGAGAAGCTGCGCGCCGCCATCGAGGCCGCCGAGATTCCGGGTTGCGACCATGTGACCATCAGCCTGGGCGTGGCCCAGTTGGGGGAGACCGAATCGGGCGACTCCCTCGCCGTGCGCGTCAATGCCGCGCTGGCGCGCGCCAAGCGGGCCGGCCGCAACTGCGTCGAACTGGCGATGCAGTGAGCGGCCCCGCCGGCGCTGCCCTGTGGTAGGCTGGCAGCTTTTCTAGCAAGCAATATCCCATGCTCTCCTGGCTTCGGCACTACCGGCGCGCGATGCTGCCCGGCGATATCAGCGCCGGCATCGTCGTCGCCATGATGATGATCCCCCAAGGCATGGCCTACGCCCTGGTGGCCGGCCTGCCGCCCGTGGTCGGCATCTACGCCAGCATTTTGCCGCCGCTCCTGTATGCGCTGTTCGGCACCAGCAGCACGCAATCGGTCGGGCCGATGGCGATCATCTCCCTGATGACGGCCTCCAGCCTGGCGCCGCTGGCCGCGCCCGGCAGCGCGCTCTACGGGGTGCTGGCGGCCCAGCTGGCGGTCCTGTCCGGCGTGGTGCTGCTGGCCTGCGGCCTGCTGCGCATCGGCTTCCTGGCCAACTTCTTTTCCCGCCCCGTGATGAGCGGCTTCACCATCGGCTCGGCGATCCTGATCAGCTGGGGGCAGCTGCCGGTTCTGCTGGGCGGCAAGCTGCCCGATATCCACTTGCCGAGCGCGCTGTTCGGGCTGGGCGCGCTGGCGATCCTCGTGTGGGCGCGCCAGTTCATGGCGGGGACCTTGCGTCGCCTCAGGCTGCCCCCGGTGGCGGCCGACGTCGGCGCCAAGCTGGCCCCGATGGCCGTGGTGCTCGGCTCCCTGGCCCTGGTGGCGGCGCTTGGCCTGGATGCGCAGGGCGTGGCCACCACCGGCGCGGTCTCGGGCGGGCTGCCGGGCCTGAACCTGGCGACCTCCAGCGCGCACTGGCAGGCCCTGCTGCAGCCGGCGCTCCTGATCGGCTTCATGATCTTCTTGATCAGCATGTCCGGCGCCCAGACCCTGGCGCTCAAGCGCGGCGAGAAGCTGGCCAGCAATGCGGAACTGGTGGGCCTGGGCGCGGCGAACATCGGCAGCGCGCTGAGCGGCGGCTTTCCGGTCACCGGCAGCATCTCGCGCTCGGCGGTCAACTTCGCGGCCGGCGCCAACAGCCAGCTGGCCAGCGTCATCACGGCGGTGCTTCTCGGCGTGGCCCTCGTCGCCCCCAACGGCTGGCTGGCGCTGCTGCCGCTGCCGGTGCTGGCGGCCACCATCATCGTCGCGGTGCTCGGCATGCTCGACCTGTCGCTGCTGCGCACCGCCTGGCACTACGATCGCGCCGACGCGGCGGCACTGGTGGCCACGGCGGCCGGGGTGCTGGGCCTGGGCGTGGAGGCGGGCGTGGTGGTCGGCGTGGCGCTGTCGATGGGCGCCCTGATCTGGCGCGCCAGCCGGCCGCACATCGCAGTGCTGGGGCGCATCGCGGGCACCGAGCACTTCCGCAATATCGACCGCTATTCGGCTGCGACCGCGCCTGGCCTCCTGATGCTGCGGGTCGACGCCGGTCTCTTCTTCGGCAATGTGGAAGCGGTGAACGAGCGCATCGAGGACGAACTCGCGGCGCATCCGGCCACGCGCCACCTGGTGCTGGTGCTGTCGGCCGTGAATGCGATCGACACCTCGGCCCTGTTCGGGCTGAGGGAACTGAATGCCTCGCTGCGCCAGCGCGGCGTGTTGCTGCACCTGGCCGAGGTCAAGGGGCCGGTGATGGACAGGCTCAAGCAAAGCGATCTATTGCAGAACCTGAGCGGCCGGCTCTACCTGAGCGCGGCCATGGCCTGGGACGACCTGGTTCAATGACGGCGGATTCCCTGTTCGCTTCACCATCAGGAGAAATACGATGCGTCACCATCTTTTCACGCTGGGCTGCTTTGGCGCCGCGATGACCCTCTATGTGCTCGGCGAGCAGCAACATGCCGGGCTCCCGATACTGGCGGGCGCTCTCAGTGAACTGCTGGGCTGGAAACGTCTGCTGTCGCGTAAGCAACGCGGCTGAGATGCAGGTGTATTGACGCGACACATCCCGCGACGTAGGATTGTTCCTACGCGACCTGCATGGGGCCACATCGACAGGCCGCATAAGAAAAAGGGCAGGGATGACCCGACACGAGACACCGGCGACCCGGTTCGCCAGCTGGCGCGCGGCCGGCACCATTGCGAGGCCGCCCCGGGCGCAAGGCCTGCTGCCCACGATGTTCGCGGCCGCGCTGGCCGGCGCATTCGCCGGCAGCGGCGCCGTCCTGTTTTCCAGCCCCGCGCAGGCCGCCGACGTCAAGGCCAGCGGCCGCATCATGGCTGGCCACATCGTGCGGGTCCAGGAACGCGATCCCCATTTGCTGAGTCGCGTGAATGCCGCCGCCATCGGCCTGCCGGGCCTCGGCAGCGGCGGCAATGCGGACGACGCCAATACCAACTACGACAAAGGCGACGCGGTCTCGCGCGCCGTCAAGGCGATCGTCGAGGTCTCGGCCGTGCAGGGCAGCTGGTCCGGCCTGTTGCGCGCCAAGGCCTGGCACGATGCCGGCATGAACCGCGACGGCCGGCCATGGGGCAATGTGCCGAACGGCTATGCGGCCGGCGCGCCCCTGTCGGACAGCGGGGCGCCGCGGCGTTCGCGCTTTTCCGGCGTGGCCGTGCTGGACGCCTGGGTGCAGGGACGCTTCATGCCGGCCGCGCTGCCCTTGACCCTGCGCCTGGGCCAGCAGACGCTCGCCTGGGGCGAACGCGCGCTCACGCCGGGCGGACTGGAAGCGCTCAATCCGCGCGATGCCCCCGGCCTGCACCGGGCCGCGGCCGTCCAGGCCGAGACCGTGGTGCCGCGTCCGATGCTGTTCGGGCGTCTCGAACCGGCGGCCGGATTCGGCGTGGAAGCGTTTTACCAGCCCGACTTTCGTCCCTCCACGCTGGACGTCTGCGGAACGCTCTGGTCGATGAGCGACTACCTGGTCGACGGCTGCGACAAGGTGATGTCGGGGCAGCCCATTGTCAGCGACCGCGCGCGGCTGCCGCTGGGCGCCTACCAGAAACGCCTGCCGACACCGCATCCGGACGCCGGCGAATTCGGCGTCGGTGTTACCTGGCGCCCGCACGGGACGGAGCTCGAGGTCGGCCTTTTTCACGCGCGCTACAACGCCCGCAACGCCCTGCCCAGCCTGCGGCGCTCGGGCCGCCCGGGCGGGCCCGCCCTGATCGCCGGCGACCCGGATGGGCGCAATATGGCCTATTTCACCGAGTACCCGGAAGGCTTGCGCATCAGTGCGCTCACGCTTGCGTACAAGCTGGGCGCCGGCTCCATCTACGGCGAACTGTCCTACCGTCCCGGTGCGCCCTTCATGCTGGCGCCGGGCGACGTGCTGCAGCCTTTTCTCAGCGCGACGGCAACCGCGCTGCTGCGTGCCCGCGCGAACGGGGTGGCGCCGGGCGGCGTCTTCCATGGCTACGACCTGTATGCGATGTGGCAGGCGCAGCTCGGCGCGCGGCGCGAATGGCAGTGGGACGGATTCAGGCTTGCTGGGACGGCCGAACTCGTGGGCAAGCATGCGCGCGACCTGCCTGCCGCAAGCGTGGTGCGTTACGGCCGCGCCGACATCTTCGGCGTCGGTCCCATCCACGGGCAGTGCACCGTGACCACGGGCGATGCCGCGCGCCAGTGCAGCCTGCGCGGCTATGCGACACCGAATGCCTGGGGCTACCGGCTGCGCCTCGACGCGCGCCTGCCGCTTCCAGCGCCGCAACTGGCCACCAGCGCGAGCCTGCTGTTCGTGCATGACGTGAAAGGGTGGTCGGGAGACCTGCTGCTGAGTGAAGGACGCAGGTCGATGAACCTGGCGCTGCGCTTCGAATACCGCCAGCGCTACCTGGCGGAGCTGGGCTACCAGCCTTCATGGGGAGGCGACTACCACCAGGCGGCCGACCGCGATACGGCGTCCTTCGCGGTGGGGCTGAAGTTCTGAGCCTGCCGCGTGGCGGCAGGCGGAGGGAAAAGCTCAGGCGCGGCGGCGCTGCGGCTCGGAGGGGTCGCGTGGCGGGGCCAGCTTGATCGGCGCGGCCTGGTCCGGGTACAGGGCCTGGCGGCCGTCGTAGACGGCGGCAATGGCGGCCATGTCCTTTTCAGGGTCGCCGCTCACGGTCAGGGTGTCGACCACGCTCAGCACCTTGGTGCCGTAGTCGATGTAGACCAGCAGCAGCGGGACCTTGGCGGTGGTGGCCAGGTGGTAGAAACCGCTCTTCCAGTGCGGGCGGTAGCTACGCGTGCCTTCCGGTGTGATACCGATCCAGCACCATTTTTCTGCCAGCATGGTCTGGGCCAGCTGGCGGGTGGCGCCCATCGAGGCGCGGCGGTCGATCGGGATCCCGCCCCAGTAGCGCATGATTGTCCCCATCGGGCCACGGAACAGCGAGTCCTTGGCCACCCAGCGAAACTTCAGGCCGATCGCCCACTTGCCCAGCAGGCCGACCGGGAAGTCCCAGTTCGAGGTGTGCGGATAAACGACCGCGATGCCGTGGGGGCCCGGCAGGGGCTTGTATCGCACTTCCCAGCCGGCCAGCGTGAGCAGGCGCAGGGCGGTCCGCTGGCCCCAGGTAGGCAGGCTGTCGGGGCGCAGCTTGAAATCGTCCATCAATTCTCCGTCGCGATTTATATATTGTTATTCTGCAATTTCCGCTTCCTGCGGAAAAATAAGCGAGGAATTCTATAGTGCTGCGGAAAGACGAACAAGGAAAAAAGCTGGTGGGAGTCATGAGCTGTGGTTATCATGCCGCTGTTTAATTAGCAATGCCACGCCCGATTCCTGGGAATATTGACGAGCTTACATCAATGGATATCACGATTTACCATAACCCGCGCTGCGGGACTTCCCGTAACACCCTGGCGGCCATCCGCGAAGCCGGTCACGAACCGCAGGTCGTCGACTACCTGGCCACGCCGCCGTCGCGCGAGGCGCTGCGGGAGATGATCGCCGCGTCCGGCCTCACGGTGCGCGAGGCGATTCGCAGCAAGGAGGCGGTGTATGCGGAACTGGGTCTCGATGCGCCGGGCGTCGGCGATGATGCTTTACTCGACGCGATGATGGCCCATCCCATCCTGATCAACAGGCCTTTCGTCGTCACGCCAAAAGGGGTTCGGCTGTGCCGTCCCGTCGAACGCGTCGGCGAGATTCTGTGAGCGCAATCCGCCCATACGCGCGTCGGGACGCATCCTTTGTGCAGGCGCGTTAGCTTGCGATGAAATTGAAGGCTGGCAAAGGCGTCGGTCACGAGAATACATCGGATAGTAGCCCCCTGTTCCGACGATCGGCGGCACTGGCCTGAGGTAAGATTCGTGAAAATCGTTATTTCTCAAAAGCATGTTTTCGCGACTCGACCCAAGCATCAAGCTCTTCGGCATATTGATCATTATCATCGTGGCCTGCCTGGCCACGCTGCCGATCATGAGCAGCCACCAGGCAAACATCACGCTGGACGCGCTGAAGGAGGGCGCCAGCAAGGAGCGCGCCTATAACCTCGTGCTCAGTCTGCTGAAAGATGCGGAAACCGGTCAGCGTGGTTATCTCATCGGTAACGACGACAGCTTTCTGGACCCTTACAATGCCGGCGTTGCCGGGATTCCCGATGCACTCGACGATTTGCAGCGTTTTGCGGTTTCGGAAAAGGAAGGCGCCCTGGTAGCGCGCATCGCCGAGCTGAGCCGCGCGAAGATACGCGAGATGGATCAGACCATCCGCGCCAAGAAGGGCGGCGATACCCAGGCCGCCCTCGACATGGTGGCTAGTCAGCGTGGCAAGGTATTGATGGACGAACTGCGCGCGCTGCTCGGGCACGAGCTGCGGGCCCTGGCGGCGAACCGAAACCAGTTACGCGAAGAACTTACCGCGACCTTGGGCTACAACTCGGCGCTGGGCGTCGGCGCAAGCCTGGCAAGCCTGGTCCTGATCGTCGCCGTGGTCTACATTGTCAGCAAGAGCCTGAACGAGCGCGCGGAGTCGGCCCGCCAGTCGCGCACTTTAGCCGAGAGCAATGCACTGCTGGCTCAGCAGTCTGCCGTGAGGGCCGATCGGCTGACACTGACGGCCAATATGCTGCAGGCGCTCGATAGCGTGAAGTCGCCGGCCGAGTTGACACGCGTGCTCCCGATCTTTCTGCGCAAGCTGTTGCCGGATACCTCAGGCGCAGTCTATCTTTATCGAAATTCACGCGACATCCTGGAAATGAAGGCTTCCTGGGGAGCGGCAACCGACGCGCCGCCGACGTTGGCGCGGGGGGACTGCTGGGGCCTGCGACTCGGGAAAGTACATGTTGCCACGCTTGAGCACGATCTCTGTTGCGATCATGGTGGAGTCTGGCTGGACAAGCATGGCACCCAGACTTGCGTGCCCATGATTTCCCAAGGCGACGTCATCGGCGTGCTGGTCATTGCCAGCGACCGGTGCGAGCACCTGTCCGTCGACGACGCACATATTGCCACCCTGGCCGAGCAGCTCAGCCTTGCTGTCAGCAACGTGTCGCTGCGCGACACGCTTCGCCACCAGTCGACCGTGGACCCGCTTACCGGCTTGTACAATCGCCGCTTCTTCGACGAGTCGCTCAAGCGCGAACTGGCGCGCGCCCAGCGCAGTCGGAGTGCGTGCTCGGTGGTAATGGTCGATCTCGATCACTTCAAGCGGGTCAACGACACGTATGGCCATGACGGCGGCGACCTGGTGTTGCAGGCTGCCAGCCGCGCCATACTGCAGCGGGTGCGAGCCAGCGACGTGGTATGTCGTTACGGCGGCGAGGAACTGGTGCTGATGCTGCCGGATTGCGGTGCGGAGGAGGCTGCCAAGTGCGCGGAGGCGATCCGCAATGCCCTGACGGCTATCGTCATCCAGCATGCAGGCCAGACCATCTCCGGTATATCGGGCTCGTTTGGCGTGGCCCAGTGGCCGGACCATGGTAACGCCGATCAGGACTTGTTGCAGGCGGCCGATCGCGCCATATATGCTGCGAAGAAGACTGGTCGCAACAAGGTAGTGATTGCAGAGGCGGCATCCGCGCCAGTCCGCCAGGTCGCCTGAGAGGCAAGACCCTTTTTTCGTTCGCCTCTTCCCGCATCGCCTGCGAGGACGGTTTCAAGCTTTCCAGGACGTTTACGGCGAGGATTGCGTCAACCCCGCCGGCCCCGGTCCGTCGTGCGGCACCGCGCCGATATCGGGCTGCCGTAGCGGCTGCATCGTCACCGCATCGGTCGCACTCGGCGGCAGGCCCTTGCCGATCGCCGGTGAGCCGGGCCGCAGCCGGAAGTCCGGCACCGGCTGGGAGCGGCGGTAGTCGGCGAACAGGGGCGGGGCGCTGACCGTGCCTGTGTGCTGGCGCCCCGGCGAGAGCTTCCAGTCGCCCTCGGCGTTCTGGTAGACCAGGTTGTGGCGGTAGCTCAGGTTGGGCCCGGTCGCTCCCTGTTCGACGATGCCCTGGATATTGTCGAACACGATGTTGTTCACCGTGTGGGTGTGATCGTTCGGCCCCTTGCCATGGTAGAAGTCGCCGCTGCCCACGAAGATGCCGATGCCGGAGGCGGCCACCGTGTTGCCGCGGATGGTGACGTGGCTGGCGTCGTGCCACAGGTGGATGCCGCTGCCCGAGGCGCGGTAGATGATGTTGTCGCGCACGCCGGCCGTGGTGCCGACGTAGATGCCGTGCATGGTGCGGCAGTCCGGCGGGCCGATGTCGTGCACGTGGTTGCCGGCGACGTCGGCGTCGTTGCCCTTGTAGTAGCCGTCGACGCCGATGCCGGCCCCGCCGCGCGGCTCGCAGGGCACGTCGGTGCCGATGTGGTGGACGTGGTTGTGGTGGATGCCGTTGTGGGAGCCGGCATTGTAGATGCCGCTCAGCCACTTGATGCCGCTCTGGTACTGGGTGCCGTCGATCTCGAAGCCGATGATGTCGAGGTAGTTGGCGCGGTTGTCCCAGGCCGAGGGCTGGCGCGAGTCGAGCGGCGGCACCACCCGCGCGGCGCCGCGTTCGCTCGATTCGAAGACGATGCGCGCCTCGGCCGTGCCGTGCGTGGTGGTGCGCACGCCGCCGAAATAGATGCCGGGGGCGACGTGCACGGTGGTGCCGGGCGTGGCGGCCTGGGCCGCGCGGGCCAGGGTGCGGAAGGGTTCCTCGCGGGTGCCGGGATTGCTGTCGGAACCCGAGGGGGCGACGTAGAGCTCGGTGCGCACCAGTTGCGGGATGACGAGGTCTTCCTGGCCGCCATCGCGCAGGCGGCAGCCGCCGAGCAGGGCAGGCAGGAGCAACAGCGACAGCAGCGCAAGCAGCGCTGCCGCCAGCCTCCCTGCCGTCAAGGCGGTGCGCAGTGAGCCGGGTGCGGCATGATCGGGTGTGCGCGGCATCTTTTCCTCGTGGCGGTGTGACCCGTCCAGTTTGACGCGGCACAAGCCGAAAGGGGGCCGGTTAGCTCAACGTCTTCCTTGAGCGTGCTCAACACGCCATCCGGCACCTCAGGACTGGATGGCGCCGGTCGCCAGCGCCACCGCCGGCATGTACGCGTCGAGGAATTCGGCCGGCATGCGGCGCGGGCGGCCGCTGGCGATCTCGATGCAGACCAGGTCCCAGCGTCCGCGCAGCACCGTGGCGCTGTCGCTGTCGCGGCGCAGCTGGAAGCGGCGTTCCATCGCCAGCTTGCCGTCGCCGGCCACCAGCCAGGTTGCGAGGGTGAGCGCTTCGCCGCGAAGGGTCGGCAGCAGGTAGTCGTACTCGCCGCGCCGGATCGCCATCGCGCGGTCCAGGCGCCGGTAGTCGTCCAGGGTCAGGCCGAGCTGGTGGGAGTGCGCCCAGCCGGCCTGCTCGCACCAGCGGACGTAGACGGCGTTGTTCGTGTGGTGCAGGCCGTCGATGTCGCCGGGCTGGGGCGTGACGGGCAGGGTGAAGGGGTGCGGATAATCCCAATCCAAGTGTGGCCTCGTGTTGCTGTTGGGCGGCAGGCGCCGCCAAACGGCCATTGTACGGTGCCGGGGAGGAGGGCGTGCTCAGGCGCCCCAGTCGAGCTCGACCAGCAGGGCCTTGTGGCTCGACCCCTGTTCGCTGGCGTCGACCCGCACCCGCCGGACCTGGCCGGCCAGGTCGGCGCTGGCGAACACATAATGGAAGGTGAAGGAGGCGCAGGCTTCCGGATGGTGGTCGTGCAGGCCCACGGTGGGCGCATGGCGGCGATCCCGGTGTAGCCGGGCAGGCGTTCGCGCAGCATGGAGAACTGGTCCTCGCCGCCCTCCGTATAGCCGCTCGAAACTTCTTGTACACAAAGCATGTCAAAACTGCAAAAGCGGTCGAGGCATGCGATGATACGGTCGAGATCGGTTTTGCCGTCCGGGCTGCGGCCGGACTGGATATTCCAGGTCACGAGCTTGAACATGGGATCCCCTCGAGAATCCCACAGGCTAGCGCGCTCTCGATGGCCGACTTGAAGAAGCTCAGGCGTGCTGGGAGCCGGCGCCTTGTCTGGAGACGGAATGTTTACGATGATCCTCCTGCTCTACCTGCAGCAGCATCGCGATGTGATGTTGGAGAGTACGAGCTTAAAAGGAAGCTTTCAAACGAAGAAGGAATGCGAGGCGGCCGCCGTGCGCCTGCGCGGACCCTTGCCCACGCCCGATGGTTACGCGGCCGCCTGGCACGACGCCATCTGTATCCCGATCAACCGCGGCGTGATCGTCAACGAGGGCAAGCCGGTCGACCTGGGCAAGCTGCTGCAGGGGCGCCCGCCGGTGGTGTGCGAAGGCACGGGCGCCTGGCGCCGGGTGGCGGAGCTGTGCGGGCCCGGCGGCGCGAAACAGAACGGCGGCTAGTCGCGCTTCCACACCGCCTGGCTGGGACAGCGCACCTGTCCCGCACCGCCTTCGTGGCCGCGCGAATCGAAAAGCTCCACCCCACCGCCTTCGGCGCCGCCGATGCGTGGCCGCACGAAGCCGCTGGTGCGGCAGAAGTACCTGCCGCCGCGCCGGAAGCGGTAGATGGTCTGCCCGTCAGGCGTGGTGTAGGTTTCGGTCGTGATGGAGAGACTGCTGTCCTTGCGCGCGTCCTCGAGGCCGCCCACGAAGCGTTCCCACGCGGTGTCTGCGTGTTCCGGCACCCCGGACTTCCCCTTGCGCATCTCGCGATCGATGGCGATCGCGTCGCGCCGGGCGCGCGCGGCCATGGTATCGGACGCCGCCTCGGCCGGCGCCGCTTCCTGTGCGGGCGCCAGGGGCTCGGCGACAGGGCGGGCCGCTTCGGCAGGCGCGGCGATGGCTTCGGCGTCCCGGCTGACGCGGCGCGCCGGCACGCTGCGGACCCGAGGGGCGGCATGCGGGGCGGCATCGGCGCGTGGCGCCGGCTTGTCGGGAACGGGAGGGGGAAGGGGAATCAGCTCGAACACCCGCTCGTCAAAGGTGCCGGCGGCCGGCGGATGCACGATCCGCCAGCTCGCAAGCAGCAGCAGGTGCAGCCCAAGGGTCAGTAGCAGCCCCTTGGCGTGCGTGCGGCGCAGGAGCGCCGCCGGGCCGTGCGCCAAGGCCGGCTGCCGCATCCAGTCCTTAGGACTTCGGCGCCGTCAGGGCCTGCTTGATCGCCACGCAGCGCTGGTCTTCCTGCAGCGTGTCGAGCAGCGAACGGCGGGTGCCGGCGCTCAGGTCCTTCATGGTGTTCGCCGCCTTCGTCAGGCGCGCCACGCTCGCAGGGGTGCAGCTTGCCGGGATCATGGTGCCCGCATAGGTGCGCATGAAGACCGGGCCGGCCGCCTTGTCGATCGCCGGCAGCTTGGCCAGCCTGCGCTCCGCGGTCATCTCGTCGAGCTTCTTCTGCTCGGACGGGTACATCGCGCCCATCGCCGTGCGCAGGCGCGAGAACGGCAGCTTGGTCTGCAGGTCCTCGACCTTGTCCAGCCACTCGGCCTTCACCGCCGGATCCGGACGGACCACGGTGGCGGCAAGCGCCGCGCCCTGGCCGGTGTCGGACTTGTCGCGTTCCTGTTCGGCCGCCAGCAGGTTTGCCGCGCCCTGGTAGTTGTAGCGGTTCAGGCGGGTGATGATGGACCAGCGCTGGTCCTGGCCGATCTTCAGGCCTTCCGTGCCCTGGCCGTCGAGCATGCCGGCCAGGCGCGCCAGCGCTTCCGGGCTGCTCGCCAGGCCCGAGTAGAGGCCGAACCAGCTGCGCTGGAAGGCGTCGTTCCCCTTGTTGGCCACCACGCCCTGCCAGGCCATGTCTTCCAGCTGCCTGGCGGTCTGCTTCGACCAGGCGTTGTCGATACCCATCGAGTTGATGTAGCCCTTCGATGCGGCGACCTTGCCCAGCACGTCGCCCAGCAGGGTGTAATCCTTTTCCTGCGGCGCATTCGCCAGGGCCACCTTGATGAATTCGTTCAGCGGCAGCTTGGCGTCGCGCACGCCGTCCCACAGGGCTTGCCAGAGCATGGCGCGCAGCAGCGGATCCTCGACGCCGGCCAGGGTGGTGCGTGCGGTTTCAAAACTGCGCTGGTCCAGGTTGACCTTCACGAAGCCCCAGTCCTGGTAGTTCGGGTAGACCAGGTCAGGGCAGGCGGCGCCCACCATGCCCGGGACGTTGGTCTTCGCGCCCGCGTAGGTGATCGGCACGTTCTTGTCGAGCACCAGCTTGCCGTTCACGCGCTTGAAGGCGGCGACCTGCACGCGCTGCTCGCGCAGGGTCGGCAGTTCGCGGCTTGCAGCGGTCTGCTGCAGCGAGAAGGCATTGATCTTGCCGGCCTTGCAGCTGTAGTTGGCGGTGATGGTGTTCACGCCGGCCTGGTAGAGCCAGTCCTGGGTCCACTTCGACAGGTCGCGGCCGGCCGCCTGGCCCAGGCTGCCGATGAAGTCTTCCAGTTTCGCGTTCTGCCAGGAGTACTTCACCAGGTAGTTGTGCACGCCCTTGCGGAACACTTCCTCGCCCAGCATGTGGCGCAACTGCTTGAGGGTCGAGGCGCCCTTCGAATAGGTGATCGCATCGATGTTGTCAAAGGCGTTGGCCGAGGACGGCACCGGCACTTCGATCGGGTGGGTCGAGACCTTCTGGTCCTGGATGTAGGCGCCCTGCTTGTCCTGCTGGTAGAAGGACTGCCAGGCGTCCTTGAACTCGGTCGCTTCGGCGGTGGCCAGGGTCGCCATGAAGGAGGCGAAGCTCTCGTTCAGCCACAGGCCGTTCCACCACTTCATGGTGACCAGGTCGCCGAACCACTGGTGCGCCATCTCGTGCATGATGACTTCGGCCAGGCGCGACTTCTGCGCCGGGGTCATCTCGGACTTGTACAGGAAGCCGCCTTCGGCGAAGGTGATCGCGGCGGCGTTTTCCATCGCGCCGTACAGGAAGTCAGGCACCAGCAGCTGGTCGTACTTCTCGAACTGGTAAGGGATGCCGAAGTAGTTGTCGAAGAACTCGAGGCCGCTCTTGGTGTAGCGGAACCAGTCGCTTGGCGTCACCTGCTTGGCCACCGACTGGCGCGCGAACAGGCGCATCGGGTACTTGCCGCTCTTGTCTTCCCACACCTGGTAGGGGCCGGCGTGCAGCGAGAAGTTGTAGGGGCTGAGCTTCTTCGTTTTCGGGAAGGTCCAGCGCTTGCCGCCGGGGTTAACACTGCCTGCGTCGGCGATGTTCGATTCGCGGGTCGTGGTGACCACGTGCCAGTCGCTTGGGGCGTTGACGGTGACGGTATAGGTGGCTTTCAGGTCGGGCTGGTCGAACACCGCGAACATCTGGTGGGCGGCGGCCGGCTCGAAGTGCGAGTAGGTGTAGACCTTGCCGTCGACCGGGTCGACCATGCGGTGCAGGCCTTCGCCATTGGTGCTGTGCAGGCGCTCGTAGGCGATGGTGACGGTGTTCTTGCCCTTGGCCAGGGTGTCGGCCGGCAGCGTGATGAACCAGTTGTTGTAGGTCGGGGTGACCTGCTTGCCGTTGATGGTGACCGATTTCACGGTCGCCTTGTTCAGGTCGATGGTGAGCGCCGAGTCGGTGTCCTTCAGGTCGAAGGTGACCGTGGTGGTGCCGGCGAAGGTCTCCTTGCCGGTCAGGGTGAAGTCGAGCACGTAGTCCACGTTCGACACCCGGCTTGACCTGGCCATGGCGTCGGCTTCCGACAGATAGGCGTTTTCGGCGCGCGCCGGAGCGGGCGCGGCGTGGGCGGCATTGAAGGCAAAGCTTGACGCGATGGCCAAGGCCAGTACGCGGGGTGCGAAGTGTTTCACGTGGTCTCCTGGAGGACAGCGCGCTTTTCTCGGTACGCGCTAAAAATAATCGCGCAAGAATAGCATGAGACAGCTGTCAAACACACCACATGCATATCGTTTTGTAGAACGTATGTACGGGGTGTGCGGTGCAGGGAGGCGGAGCGAAAACGTCGGGGGAAACCGGGCCCCGGCCTGCGCCGGGGCGGTGGGGTGATGCCGGATCAGGCGAGCGCCGGATAGTCGATGTAGCCTTCGGCGCCCGAGCCATAGAACAGCTCCGGCTTCGGCTGGTTCAGCGGCGCATTCTGCGCGAAGCGCTGCGGCAGGTCCGGGTTCGCGATGAACCACACGCCGAAGGCCACGGCATCCGCGTCGCCAGACGCGATCAGCTGCTCCGCGCTTTCCCGGGTCAGCTTTTCGTTGGCGATGTAGACGCCGCCGAATTCCTTCTTCAGGTGGGCGCGCAGGCTGTCGTCGCCGATGGCTTCGCGGGCGCAGATGAAGGCGATGCCGCGCTTGCCGAGTTCACGGGCCACGTAGCCGAAGGTGTCCGCCGGGGTCGAGTCGCCCATGTCGTGCGAATCGCGGCGCGGCGCCAGGTGCATGCCGACGCGGTCGGCGCCCCAGACGGCGATGCAGGCGTCCGTCACTTCCAGCATCAGGCGGGCGCGGTTCTCGATCGAGCCGCCGTACTGGTCATTGCGCTGGTTGGTGGAGTCCTGCAGGAACTGGTCGAGCAGGTAGCCGTTGGCGCCATGAATTTCCACGCCGTCGAAACCGGCCAGCTTGGCGTTTTCCGCGCCCTTGCGGTAGGCGGCGACGATGCCCGGGATCTCGGCCAGCTCGAGCGCGCGCGGGGTGGCGTAGTCGCGCATCGGGCGCAGCAGGCTGACGTGGCCCTTCGGTTGAATCGCCGACGGGGCGACCGGCAATTGACCATCGAGGAAGTGCGGGTCCGAGATACGGCCCACGTGCCACAGTTGCAGGAAAATGCGGCCGCCCGCCTTGTGCACGGCGTCGGTGACGAGTTTCCAGCCTTCGACCTGTTCGTCCGACCAGATGCCCGGGGTGTCGGCGTAGCCCACGCCCATCGGGGTCACGGCGGTCGCTTCCGACAGGATCAGGCCGGCGCTGGCGCGCTGCACATAGTATTCGGCCATCATCGCGTTCGGCACGCGACCGCCGCCGACGGCGCGCGAGCGGGTCAGCGGGGCCATGATGATGCGGTTCGGCAGTTCGAGGGCGCCGACCTTCAGCGGGTCAAACATCGTTGTCATGTGGAGCTACTCCTAAAGTCCGTCGTTCAGTTGGTCGAGGAAGGCCTGGATGACCTCCTCGTTACGCTGGAAGAAGATGAACTGTCCGACGCGCCGCGTGTTGACCAGTCCGGCCTTGTGCAGGGTCGCCAGGTGGGCCGACACGGTCGATTGCGACAGGCCGGTGCGCTGGTCGATCAGCTTGCAGCACACGCCCATGTCGAGCGGGTGTTCCTGCTCGGCGAAGTGCTGCTGCGGATCCTTCAACCAGTGCAGGATCTGGCGCCGCACGGGGTTCGCCAGGGCCTTGTGGATCGCGTCGATGTCCATGATTTCTTCCTTGTATCGGGTTCTTTCGATCCGAATATCGTCATCTTACGATATATACGGAAATCCTGCTCGCGGCCGCTATACTCGGCCCTTTTGCACAGGAGAGGGAGTAACAATGAGCTGGGTATATCTGTTCATCGCGGGGCTGCTGGAAGTGGCGTGGGCGGTTGGCCTGAAGTACACGAACGGCTTCACCAAGTTAATGCCGTCGCTGTGGACCCTGCTGGCGATGCTGGGCAGCGTGGGCATGCTGGGCCTCGCCTTGCGCCACCTGCCGCTCGGCACCGCCTACGCGGTCTGGACCGGCATCGGCACGGTCGGCACGGCGATCGCCGGCATGGTCCTGCTGAACGAACCGGCCGGCGCCATGCGCCTTGGCGCGATCGCGATGATCGCCGCCGGCATCATCGCATTGAAGTTCCTTTCGCCAGCTTGAGGCTCTCGTAGGGTGGTCGGCTTTGCCGACCACCCTACGGTTCACTCTTTGCCGAAGCGCGGGTTCGGACGGGTCATGTAGTACCACTCCGAGTTGGCGGAAGCCTTCGCGTCCGGGAACAGGATGCGGCCGCTGAATTCCGCCTTCACCACCGTGCCGTCGGCGCGCACGCCGATCTCGTCGCCTTCGTTGACCGGGTCGAAGCTGGCCCAGGCGCGGCTGAACCGGTCGTCGGCGTGCAGCTTGTCGTGCACGGTGACCATGGACAGCGCTTCCATGTCCTCGAAAGCGATCGGCTCCGGGTCTGGCGCTTCGATCAGCCGCAGGTGGGCCAGGGTGTTCATGATGGCGCGGTAGGCCGTTTCCGGCGCCGCCGGGTCGACGTGCTGGCCGCATTCCAGGGTCAGGGCCCAGCCGCCGGTGCTGCGCATGTATTCGGTGGTGCCGACGCCGTAGCGCAGCACGGTCTCCAGTTCGTCGGCATTGCGGCTGCGGCGCTTGACGCCGTCGCCGTAGGTGGCCAGCCAGCCGTCCACGAAGCGCTTCACGCCGAGGCGGAGGGCCAGCGCACGCTCTTTTTCCGCATGCTGGAAGGGCTGCAGCGGTCCGTCGTTGTTCAGCGGACCGACCATCACGAAGGGCAGGCCGCCGACCGCGTTGAAGGAATGCAGGTCGAGCAGCACCTCGTGCTGGGCCAGCAGGGGGCAGAGCCAGTTGGCGATCTGGTCCTCGAAGTCCTGCGGGTGCTCTTTCGGGAACAGGTTGCGGTTCAGGTTGCGGTCGCCGTTGCGGGTGTTCTGTTCGTAGGCTTTCGGGTTCACGATCGGCACGAAGGTGACGCTGCCGGCCGCGATATGCAGCTTGCCACTGTCGATTTCCTCCATCACGCGGCGGATCGCGATGGTGCCGCAGACTTCGTTGCCATGGGTCGCGCCCATGATGATGACGCGCGGGCCGGGCTGGATGCCGGTGTAGTTGACGGATTTGAACTGGTACTGGCTGGAGGTGGTCATTGCGGCGGGGCTCGGAATAAATGTGCCGATATTCTATCGGTAAAGATGGCGGCGGGCGAGGGCGCGTGGCATGATCGGCATTTTCTGCACTTGCCCCAGCCGCATGCATTCCTCATCCACCGTTCGCGTCCACGGCCTCGACACCCTGCGCGCGCTCGCCGTGTCCTTCGTCGTGCTGCACCACTACGTGCTGTTCGTGAGCGATGCGCCGACCTTCGGCTGGGTAGGGGAGGTCGGCTGGGTCGGGGTCGACCTGTTCTTTGCGCTGTCGGGCTACCTGATCGGCAACCAGATTTTTGCTGCGATGAAGTCGCCGGGCGGCTTCTCGCTGAAGCGCTTCTACGCGCGCCGCCTGCTGCGCACGCTGCCGAACTACTGGGTGGTGCTGGCCCTGTACTTCCTGTGGCCGGCATTCCGGGGCGACTCCCCGCTGCTGCCGCTATGGAAGTACGCGACCTTCATCCAGAACTTCGCGCTGGAACCGGGCAGCGCGTTTTCGCACAGCTGGTCGCTGGCGATCGAAGAGCAGTTCTACATGCTGCTGCCGGCGGTGGCCTTGGTCGGCGCGGCATGCAGGGGATCGCTGCGCCTGGCCTGGACCGGCATCGTTCTGGCCTTGATCGCGGGGATGCTGATCCGCGCGGACCTGTGGCAGGAGATGGATGCCCATACTCATAAGCTTTACTTCTACTTCAAGTACATTTATTACTCTAGCTTATGCAGGTACGACGAGCTGCTGGCCGGTGTGGCGCTCGCGCTGCTGCGCAATCATCATCCGGGGGCGTGGGCGCGCCTGACCCGGCATGGCAATGTGATGGGTCTGGTCGGGGTCGCGCTGTGCGGCGTGGCGTTCTGGTTCTTCCTCGATGACCGCTACGGCTTCGCCATCACCGTGTTCGGTTTTCCATCGATGGCGCTGGGCTTTTCGCTGCTGATCGTGGCCGGCGTGGCGGAAGGTTCGCTGCTGCGCAATCTGCGCGTGCCGGGCGCCGGCTCGCTGGCGCTGTGGTCCTACGCGATCTACCTGCTGCACAAGCCGGTCTGCGTGATGGCGGCGAAGTGGATGAAAGACTTGGGCTACGGCGCCGAACATCCGCTCACCATCGCCGGTCTCCTGCTGCTGTCGGTGCTGACCGGCTGGCTGCTCTACAAGCTGGTGGAAACGCCGTTCATGCGGCTGCGCGAGCGTTGCGTGCCGGGGAATGCGAAGAAACCGGCATCGCAGCAAATCGCCGTGTAGTTGAACGCGTTGGCGGTCCCTCGCCCACGCGTTCAAGCCGAGCTTGTGTCAAGGACGCGCTTCGATCACCCCAAACGCCGCCGGCGCGTCAGCAAGGAAGGCCAGGACCGCATTGGCCTGCACCTGCGGCGCATATTCCGAGGTATCGCGGATCGCCTGGCGCAGCCCCGGGACGACTTCGGCCGTATACGGACTGCGGTAGGCATTCACCAGCAGCGCCGCCAGGTCGACGGGCGCGCCATGTGCGCGGCGCAGGCGCTGTTCGATCACGGCGAGGAAGGCGCGCTGCATGCGCGGCGTCGGATGCACGATCTCGCCGAACACATAGGGGGTGTTGCCGATCGCTTCGCAGATCCGCGCTTCGATCGCATCCGGCTTGGTGTCGGAGGCGATGTCGAAATAGGCCTTGTTCCAGCGCGTGCGCGCGTAGGCGTGGCCGGGCGGGAAGGATTCAAGGGTCTCGAAGCCGAGCGCGCGGCTCGCGCGGGCCAGTAAATCGGCGACGGTATCTAGCAAAGGCATAGGAAAGCTGAAATGCAAACGGGATGAACGAACGTCATCCCGTCAGTATAGCTTTACGCGAACCGTCCTGCCCGGAAGTCGTCGAAGGCCTGGTACAACTCCTCCGTCGAGTTCATCACGAACGGACCGTGCTGGGCGATCGGCTCGTTCAGCGGACGTCCCGCCAGCAGGATCAGCCGGGTCGCCTCCACCGCCTTGATGCGGATGCCGTCCGCACCCGGCGCGTTGTCGAGGATCGCCATCTTCGTCTTGCCCACGCCCTTGCCGTCCACGACCACGTCGCCGCGGTACACGTAGAAGAAGGCATTGTGGCCCTGCGGGATCGGCTGTTCCCACGTCACGCCTGCCGGGATCTCGATGTCGAGGTAGAGCGGCAGCGTATGCTCGCGCTGCACCGCGCCCTTGACGCCGTGGGTCTCGCCGGCGATCACCTGCACCGTCACGCCGTCCTCATTGGTGAAGCGCGGCACCTCCTCGGTCGGGATGTCGCGGTACCACGGGTCCGTCATCTTGTCTCTGGCCGGGAGGTTGAGCCAGAGCTGGAAGCCTTCCATCAGGCCCTCGCTCTGCTCCGGCATCTCGGAGTGGATCACGCCGCGGCCGGCCGTCATCCACTGCACGCCGCCGTCGGTCACCAGGCCCTCGTTGCCGGCGCTGTCGCGGTGGCGCATGCGGCCGTGCAGCATGTAGGTGACGGTCTCGAAGCCGCGGTGCGGGTGCTCCGGGAAGCCGGCGATGTAGTCGCCCGCCTTGTCGGAACCGAAGGCGTCCAGCATCAGGAAGGGATCGAGGCGGCGCTGCAGGGGGCCGGTGAGCACGCGGTTGATCTTCACGCCCGCGCCATCCATCACGAACTGGCCGGCGATCAGGCGTTCCACGCCGCGCGACTTGTTAATGACATTGCTGATGACTGCTTCGCTCATGCTGTTCTCCTGTTGGTTGGCGCCGCCGGTCCCGGCGGCGCAATATTACGCGACCGCGGCTTCCACGGCTGCGTTTGCTGCTTCCTGGCCTTTCGCTGCCGCTTCCGGCCCCATGCTCATGCCCGACGAGTAGATGAATTCATGGTCGGTCAGGCCGAGGAAGTTCAGCAGCATGCGCAGGGTCGGCACCTGCGGGTCGGCTTCCACCGGGTACACACCGCCGCGGGAGGTGGCGACGTAGACCTTCTTGTTCTTCAGCAGGCCTTCCGGACCGTTCTCGGTATAGCGGAAGGTGACGCCGGCGCGGGCAATCGCGTCGAACCAGTTCTTCAGCTGGACAGGCATGCCGAAGTTGTACATCGGGGCGCCGATCACGATCACGTCGGCCGCCTGGGCTTCCGCGATCAGGGCGTCGTCGAGGGCCACCCGGGCCGCCTGTTCCGGCGTGCGCTTGTCCGCCGGGGTGAACAGGGCGCCGACCGCCGCGCCGTCCAGCAGAGGGTGCGGCTGGGCGCCGAAGTCGTGGCGCACCACGGTCGCGCCGGGGTTGGCGGCGGCCAGCTTGTCGACGACGAGGTTGGTGACGCGGGTCGATTCCGAATCGTTGCCACGGACGCTGGAGGTGATCTGCAGGATGTTCATATTGTGTGTCCCTTCGTTTCCAAGAAAGTGTTGATGGACACACTGTATCGGTTCCAAAATCAATGCGGAAGCCAGTAGAATGGATAACATTATTCTGCTGATGGAACAATCATGGATGTCGAACCGAATGACCTGCTGCTCTTCGCCCGCATCGTCGAAGCGGGCAGTTTCAGCCGCGCCGCCGAGCGGGTGCAGCTGCCGAAATCGACCGTCTCGCGCCGCATTGCGCTGCTCGAACAGCGCCTGGGCGAGCGCCTGCTGCAGCGGACCACGAGGAAACTCGTGGTCACCGAGTTCGGCGCCAGCCTGTTCGAGCATGCGCGCGCCGTGGCCGAGCAGGTGGAGGCGGCCGGCGCCCTGGCCCAGCACCGCCAGGGGGCGCCCAGCGGCAAGCTGCGCATGTCGGTGCCGGGCGACTTCGCCAACATCGGCCTGCACGAGGTGATCGCGCGTTTCATCGAGCGCTACCCGGCGGTCTCGCTGGAGATGGACCTGTCGCCGCGCCGGGTCGACCTGATCGCCGAGAACTACGACATCGCCATCCGCATGGGCGATCTGCCGGACGACGCTTCGCTCAACGCGCGGCCGATCAATACGGAATACTTCGGCCTCTACGCCGCGCCGGCCTACCTGGGCAAGCACGGCCTGCCCGAGCATCCCGACGACCTGCCGCGGCACGACCTGCTGTGCATGCTGAGCCGGAACGGCGGCGCGGTGCCCTGGATGCTGACGCGCGGGAAGCAGCGTTGGGAACGCCCCTTGCAGGCGCGCCTGACCGCCAATTCACCCGAGCTGCTGGCGCGGATCGCCTCGCGCGGCGCGGGCATCGCCGGCAGCTCGCAAACCTTCGCCGCGCCTTACCTGAAGACGGGAGAACTGGTGCGGGTGCTGCCGGAATGGGATCTGCCGCTGGCGAGCGGCTGGGCGGTGTTCCCGGGGCGCCGGCTGATGCCGGCCAAGACCCGGGCCTTCCTGGATCTGATGGAGGAGACGTGCCGCGAAAAAGGGCACAGGAGTCTCAGCGGGGATGGTTCCCCATCACTTCGCCCAGGCGCACCGGACGCTCCGGCGCCCAGTCCCCGTTGAAGGAGATCGCGCCCTTCCTGAACAGCATGACGACGGTGGAGCCGAGCAGGAAGCGGCCCATCTCTTCGCCTTTTTTCAGCACGATGGGCTGGCTGTCGTAGTTCCATTCGCAGATGCGCGCCATGCGCGGCGGGTTCACCACGCCGTGCCAGGCGGTCGCCATGCTGCCGACGATCGTGGCGCCCACCAGGGTCATCACGAAGGGACCGTATTCCTCGGACTCGAAGACGCAGACCACGCGCTCGTTGCGTGCGAACAGGCCCGGCACGCCGCGCGCCGTGGTCGGGTTCACCGAGAACAGCTTGCCCGGCACGTAGATCATGCGGGTCAATCGCCCGTCGCAGGGCATGTGGATGCGGTGGTAGTCCTTGGGGCTCAGGTAGAGGTTGGCGAAGTGGCCGTGCCGGAAGTGCTCGGCGAGGGAAGCGTCGCCACCGACCAGCTCCGCCGACGTAAATTTGTGGCCCTTGGCCTGGAAGATGTGGTGGTCGTCGATGTCGCCGAACTGGCTGATGGCGCCGTCGACGGGGCAGACGAAATCGGCCTGGGCCAGCGGACGGGCGCCGTCGCGCAGGGGACGCGTGAAGAACTCGTTGAAGCTCGCGTAGCTCGCGATGTCGGGATTGGCCGCCTCGTCCATGTTGACGCCGTACTTGCCGACGAACCAGCGGATCAGGCGCGTGGTCATTGCGCCGCCCTTCGCCCCGGCGACGCGGCCGGCGAAGTTGGTCAGCGCCGTTTTCGGCATTACATATTGGGGCAAGACTTTTAGACGGGACACTTTGCTAGGCCTCTTGGTTTGCTTTCGATGGTCGCATTATAGCGGCGATACGCCCCCTCAAGCGTCGCCGTGGGGTTGCAATCGCATGCGCTTCGGGTAATCGAGGATGCATATACGTTTTTCAGAGACAAGGGGTGTTGCGTCTGGGACAATGCCGGCCTCGATCAACCCTCTGTTCTCCATGCGCAACTATATGCACCTTCCGTTCCGCCTGACGCTGCTCGCCGCCGCCGTCAGCCTGCACCTGCCTGCCGGCGCGCAAGACGCGCAGCCCGTGAAGCAGCCTGACCCGAAACCGATCGAAAAGAAGATCGAGCAGGTCGAAATCAAGGGAACTGCCAGCTCCTATGACCCGCGACGTGACGACACCGCCACCAAGATCGTCGTGAGCAGCGAAGAGATCACCAAGTACGGTGACACCAATGTGCTCGACGTGCTCAAGCGCGTGCCGGGCATCACCGTGAACACCGGCGCGAACGGCCGTGGCGGCGAAATCCGCATGCGCGGCCTGGGCGCGGGCTACACCCAGATCCTGGTCAACGGCGAACGGGCGCCGGCCGGCTTCTCGATGGACGCGCTGGCGCCGGACTCGATCGAGCGCATCGAAGTGCTGCGCGCCGCCAGCGCCGAGTTCTCGACCCAGTCGGTGGCCGGCACCATCAACATCATCCTCAAGCGTTCGGTAAAGAACCGCCTGCGCGAGCTGAAGGTCGCCGCCGGGGCGGCGAGCAATGCCTACGGGCCGAACGTCAACCTGCAGCTGTCCGACCGCATCGATACCTTCTCGTATTCGCTGTCGGCCAACGCCGCCCAGGATCGCTTCGAGTTCGATTCCTGGGGCCAGGAACGCGGCACGGCGCCGGGCGGGCAGCCCAAGCTGCTGCGCAACCTGGCCCTGGAACAGAAGGGCAAGTTCACTTTTCTCAACCTGAGCCCGCGCCTGAACTGGACCCTGGGCCAGGACAATACGATCACCTCGCAGACCTTCATCAATGCCAACCGCTTCGACAACCGTTTCCGCGAATTGAGCACAACCGTCCTCGGTGCACCGCAACCGTATGCCGACCTGCTCAATGAAGTGGAGAACGAGGGCAACTACCTGCGTTCGGACCTGAGCTGGGCGCGCAAGTTCGCCGACGGGGGCAAGCTCGACCTGAAGGTGGGCATCAACGCCGGCAGCAGCGAAAGCGTGACGGAACGCAGCGCCGACGCTGCGAACGGCGTGCCGGTGCTGCGCTCCGACATCCTGATCAAGGGCCGCGAACGCGGCCTGAACTCGACCGGCAAGTATGCGAAGACGATCGAGAAGGGCCATACCTTCGCCTTCGGCTGGGACGGCGGCGTCGATACCCGCGACGACCTGCGCGACGAGACCGACCGCCTGCGCGGCCCGGGCCGCGAGCTCGACCAGGATGCCAAAGCGCGCGTAAAGCGCCTGGCCGTGTTCGCCCAGGACGAATGGAACATCACCCCGGCCTGGTCGATGTACCTGGGCGCGCGCTGGGAAGGCATCCGCACCCGCGCCGAAGGCAATACCTTCGGCGCCGCCGAGGCGAGTTCGAACGTCTGGAGCCCGATCATGCAGACCCTGTACAAGATCCCCGGACGCAAGGGCGACCAGCTGCGCCTGGCCCTGACCCGCACCTACAAGGCGCCGGGCCTGCAAAGTCTGAGCCCGCGCCGCATCACGAGCGAGAACAACAGCCCGACCGTGCTGGATTTCCAGGGCAACCCCAACCTGAAGCCTGAACTGGCCTTCGGCATCGACGCCGCCTACGAGCACTACTGGGCCGAGAGTGCGCTGCTCTCGATCAGCGCTTCACAGCGCAAGATCAGCGACTTCACCCGCACCCTGGTGTATTTCGACGGCGCGCGCTGGGTCGCCACCCCGAGCAACCAGGACAGCGCCGTCACGCGCTCGCTGGAGATCGAGACCAAATTCCCGCTCAAAGCCGTGATGGAGAATGCGCCGGCGGTCGACCTGCGCGCCAGCGTCAACCGCAACTGGTCGCGCGTCGAATCGGTGCCGGGCCCGTACAACCGCCTCGACCAGCAGACACCGCTCACCGTGAACCTGGGCGTGGACTACAAGGTTGGCCAGCTGAGCACGGGCGGCAGCTTCGCCTTCCGCCGGGGCGGGCCGGCGCGTGTGTCCGTGAACCAGCGTGCCTATATCTGGCCACGCCGCGAGCTGGACCTCTACGCGCTGTGGAAGTTCGACGTCCAGCGCCAGTTGCGCTTCGCGGTCAGCAACGCGACGAGCCAGGACTTCCAGAACGAGACCACTTACGAGGACCCGGACACCGGCAGCCAGACCCGCAGCTTCACCTTCCCGCAGGGGGTGCGCTACCGGCTGACCTACGAGCTGAAGTTCTGAGCGTCCCCGCTCCCTGACAAACCCGGCCGCGCGCCGCGGCAGGCCGGCCATGTCCGCATTGTGCTTGCGCGCGCCTGCACCGGTCAGGCTGCGCCAGCGGCCTGCGCTGAATCTTCATGCCGGTCAATGACGGCCGCGCGACCATGCGTACCCTCGACATCGGGACCAAGTTCCCGCTCAAGGCCCTCGTGGACGATGCGCTGAACCTCGAGCTGCGCGTGGCCTTGTCCAACCTGCTGGACGAGGACACCGTGATCGAGCCGAGCTACATCGACCCCGCCACCGGCGTGGAAAAACGCCGCTGGATGTTCCCGGACGGCCCGAAGCTGCTCACCACGCCGGAAATGAAGTTCCGAGTCAGGCCAGGCGCAGGGTCGCGGCGCCGCCGGCGATCAGGAGGGCGCCCAGCACGCGCGCGCGTCCCACGCGCTCGCGCAGCACCCAGGCGGCGATCGCCACGGCGAACACGATTGAGGTCTCGCGCAGGGCCGCCACCACGGCAACCGGCGCCTGCGTCATGGCCCACAGCACGATGGCGTAGGAGCCGCCGGTCGCCGCGCCGCCTGCCAGCGCGAGCATCGGCCGCGCCGCCAGATAAGCGGGCAGGCGGCCGCCCAGCTGGCGGCGGCATGCCAGCGGCACGGCGATGCCGCTGAGCACGAACAGCGAGGCGGTATACGACGCCGGCGCACCGGAGCGGCGCACGCCCAGGCCGTCGACCAGGGTGTAGGCGGCGATCACGAGTGCGGTCAGCAGGGCCAGGCCGACGGCCCTGCGCGACAGGCGCCCGGCGCCGCCGAAGCAGGCCGCCACGGCGCCCAGGCAGACCAGGGCGACGGCCAGGCCCTGCGCCGGGTGCAGCGGTTCGGCCCCGGCATTCGCGAGCGCCACCAGCACCGGCGCGCTGCCGCGCATGAGCGGGTAGGCGAGGCTGATGTCGGCCTGGCCGTAGGTGTGCGAGAGCAGCTGGTAGTAGGCGACGTGCAGGGCGGTCGATGCGAGGATGAAGGGCCAGCTTGCCGGATCGGGAAGCGGCAGCACGGCCAGGGCTGCGGCGCCGAGCACGGCGGCCCCCGTGCTCAGCGCCATCGAGGCCAGCAGCTTGTCGGGCTCCGCCTTGATGGCCGCGTTCCAGCCTGCGTGCAGCAGCGCGGCGCACAGCACCGCCAGCAGGACGGAGGCCGGCATCAGTGGGCACCAATGCCGTCGACCGTGTGGTGGCTGCGGAAGTAGCGCCAGGCCACCAGCACCGCCAGCGTCTGCATCGTGGCGCACAGGAAGAAATGGCTGCCGATGCGCCAGTCGCCCGGCGGCAGGTGGCTGACCGCGGCCAGGATCGAGGTGCCGATCAGGGGCGTGACGATGACGCCCAGGCTGCCGATCGACTGCAGGGACCCCATCAGCTCGCCCTGTTCGGCGCTCGGGGTAGCCTTCGAGACGATGGCCTGCAGCGCGGGCGTGGCGGCGAAGGCCAGCAGGTTGCACAGGATGATGAGGTACATCATCCAGCCCTGGGTCGCCAGGCCATAGCCGAGGAAGGCGAGGGCGCCCGAACCGATGCCCAGCAACGACAGGCGCACCTCGCCGAAGCGCCGGATCAGCACCGCCAGCAGGCCGGCCTGCACCACGGCGGACACCAGCCCGACGCAGAACATGGCGATGCCGTTGTCGCGCGGCGTCCAGCCGAAGCGGAAGGTGGTGTACAGCACCCAGGTCGACTGCAGCATCATCTGCCCGAAGGTGACCAGGGTGATGACGACGACCACCCCGCGGATCTCCTTGCGCCGGACCAGCCGCAGCAGGGCGCCGAGGGGATTCAGGCGCGACGGGTCGAATGGCGGGCGCACGCCATGTGCGAGCGACTCGGGCACGAAGAAGTAGCCGTAGACGAGATTGGCGCCGCTCAGCATGGCCGCAACGTAGAAGGGCAGGCGCAGGTCGGCATCGCCCAGCAGCCCGCCCAGCATCGGGCCGCAGATGAAGCCCAGGCCGAAGGCGGCGCCGATCTTGCCGAAGTTTTTCGCGCGGCTCTCCTGGCTCGAGATGTCGGCGGCATAGGCCGAGGCGACCGACATGCTGGCCGAGGACATACCGCCGATGATCCGGCCCGCGAAGAGCCAGGCCAGGCTCGGCGCCCACGCCGTGATCAGGAAGTTCAGGCACATGCCGCCCATCGAATACAGCAGCACCGGGCGGCGGCCGATGCGGTCGCTCAGCGCGCCGAGCGCCGGCATGAAGAGGAATTGCAGCAGGCCGAAAGTGGTGGCCAATATGCCGAACCACAGGGCCTGGTCGTCGCGGCCCGGGACGTACTGGCCGACCAGCAGGGGCATCACGGGCACGATCAGGCCGATGCCGAGCATGTCGATGAAGATGCAGACCAGCACGAAGTTGAGCTTGCCGGCGGAAGAGGTGGCGACGGTGGTCGAACTGCTCATGGAGGACCCGCGAGATGTCAAGCTTATATCTTAACATTGAGAAAACTTAACGGCGGCTGAAGTAAGGCCGGGCGGTGACAATTCACGGATATTGCGGGGCGCGGAGCTGTCATCATCGCTCGGCCGATCAACCAGCCGCAGGAGGACATCCCGGATGCGAGTTTCACGCACACAACTGCCTACCATGACGCGCGACGCCGCCGTGCGGGCGATGCGCGACCGACTGCTGCGCGAGAGCTTTCCGCGGGTCCAGATGTTCATTCTCGTGACCCTGACCGGGTTGGCGGGCTTCGCCGCGTCGGCCGCGATGCTCATGGGCGGGATCGAGACCATGGCGCTGCGCTATCTGCTGGCGATGGGCGTCGCCTACCTGGTCTTCCTGGCGCTGCTGTGGATCTGGCTGCACTCCAGCGCGTCGGACTACCTCGATGTCGCACCCACCGACGTTGGCCGTGCGCCCAATGGCGCGGGCGAGCTTCCGGCCGTCCTGCGCGACGATTTCGCCGGACACGGCGGCAGCTTCGATGGCGGTGGGGCGAGCGCGAATGTGGAGTTCGACGCAGGCAGCGGCGCTGTCGAAACCATCGTGGACAAGCCGCTCGAGGCAATCGGCCACGCCGACGAAGGCGCGATTCCGCTGGCTGTCGTATTGCTCGCCCTGGGCGTGCTGCTGTCGTCGCTGTTCGTGGTCTGGACCGCACCTATCCTGTTCGCCGAGATCCTGGTCGATGCGCTGCTGGCCGCCGGCCTGTACCGGCGCTTGCGCGGGCTCGAACGCCAGCACTGGATGGTCGCCGCGGTGAAACGCACCGTGGTCCCCTTCGTCCTGACCACGGTCCTGGTGGCGGGCGCCGGCTGGGGCATGCAGGCCTGGGCGCCCGAGGCCAGGTCGATCGGCGACGTGCTAGGCCGCTGAGGGCGCGCCGCCCTCAGCGGCGAACTCCTCGCGGAAGGCCATCAGCCGCGCCAGCCGCTCCTCGGCGAGCGCGCGCCCGCCCTCGGTCTGCATCATGCCCGGAAGCCTGGCCAGCTTGACCATGATGTGGTCGAGCGCATAGCGGCGGTCGTCGAACTCGCGCGCCAGGCCGAGCGGATCGTCGGGATGCGCCAGGCTGCTCCCCATGCGCCCGGCGATATAGAACATGCGCGCCAGGCCGACCGCGCCCAGACCGTCGAGACGGTCGGCGTCCTGCACGATCTTCGCTTCCAGCGACTCGGCCGGGATGTTGGCGGAGAAGCTGTGCGCCTCGATCGCGTGGGCCACCGCGTCCAGGCGGTCACGCGGGAAATCCATCCAGGCCAGCTGATGGCGCGCGAGCTTGGCCGAGCGCCGCGACGCCTGGTCGCGCTCGGGGTCGTCCTTTGGCAGGTTGACCAGGTCGTGCAGGTAGCAGGCGGCCATCACCACCAGCGCGTCGGCCTCCGGATGCTGCGCAAGGAGCGCCTGTGCATTGCGCCAGACGCGCTCCAGGTGGGTGCCGTCGTGGGCGCCGTCGCCGCCGCTACTGCCGGCGGCCAGGGCCGCCAGGCGTGGACGCCAGGTGGCGAGGTCAGTCTTCGGTTCTTGCATGCGATTCTTCTTCGGTGACGTGAATGGTTGCGCGCTGCGACAGGGCGTCGGCGCGGCCGTTCTTGTGGCGCGGGATCCAGCGCAGCGTGGCGCCGGGCAGGCGGGCGAGCAGGACGCGCGCCTGGCTGCGCCAGGCCTGCAGGGCGGGGCTGGCGGCGAAGTCGGGGGCAGTGACGTCGTCGATCACGACCTGGCTGTCGCCATGGATGGCCAGTCCCACGGCGCCATGCGCGATGGCCGCCTCCAGCACCGCGATCAGGGCCTGGTATTCCGCTTCGCTGCTGTCGCCATGGCCGATGTCGCGTGACAGCTCGACGTGCACGCCGCCCGGGCCTTCGAGCACCGCGCCCAGGGTGCAGCGGCCGGGGTTCGGCCGCGCCGAGCCGTCGAACCAGGCGCGCCAGCCGCTCGCCGCAGGGCCGGCCTGGCGCCGCGCCGCAGCCGCCGCGGCCAGTGCACGCCGTGCTTCGAGCGCCTGCTCGCTGCGCCGGCGATCCGCAGCCCGCTCACGCAGCAGCTGATCCAGTCCGGCGGCGCCGGCGCGCAGGGAAAGCGTGGTGTGCAGGGCCTCGGTTTCGCCCATGCCGCTGCGCTGCGCGAGCCGGCGGCTGGCGGCGAGTTCGGACTTGAAGGCGGCGGCCAGTAGTGCTGCCTGAAGTGCTGCTTGGTCTGTCATGGGCGCCAAGCATAACCGCTTTGCCGGATGTTGACATGGCTGGCCGCTTTTGCAACACTCGACGGGCTGTATTTACTGACAACATTAGGAGATGTTTATGCGTCTGTTCCGTTCTGTCGTCCATGTTTCCGCGCTCGCCCTGTGCGTGCACGCCGCTTTTGCCCCTGCCCAGGCGGCTATCACCGCGCCCGCCGCCAAGGCCCAGAAAGCGCAGAAGGCGCCCAAGCGCTACACCATCGAGCAGTTCATGGCGACGACCTCGGTCACCGGCGCCTCCTTCAGCAAGGACGAGAAGAACATCCTCTTCAGCAGCAACGCTTCCGGTATCTTCAACGTCTACACGATTCCCGTCGGTGGCGGCAAGCCGGTGCCGCTGACCCGCTCGACTACCGATAGCACCTATGCCATCGGCTACTTCTACAACGACGACCGCGTCCTGTTCACCCGCGACAGCGGCGGCAACGAGCGCAATCACGTCTTCGTGCGCGAACTCGACGGTACTGAGCGCGACCTGACGCCGGGCGACAAGCACCGCGCCATGTTCGCCGGCTGGCGTCCCGACGGCAGCGGCTTCTACGTCGCGACCAACGAGCGCGATCCGAAGTTCTTCGACCTCTACCTCTACGACGCAAAAGACTACAAGCGCAGCGTCGTGTACCAGAACGACAGCGGCATGAACGTCTCGGCCATCAGCCGCGACGGCAAATGGCTGGCCTTCGACAAGCCGAATACCACGGCCGACAGCGACGTCTACCTCTACAACGTGGCCACGCGCGAGATGAAGCACATCACGCCGCACAAGGGCACGGCCAGCCATTCGGCCTCGACCTTCGACCCGGAATCGAAGCGCCTGCTGTTCACCACCAACGACGGCGGCGAGTTCACCCGCATCGCCAGCTACGACCTCGCCAGCGGCCAGGTGGCGGATGTCGAGAAGGCCGACTGGGACCTGCTGGGCGCGAGTTTCTCGCGCAACGGCCAGCACCGGGTGAGTGTGCTCAACCGCGACGGCAGCATCGACGTGCGCGTCGTCGACGCAGCCGGCAAGCCGGTGGCCATGCCCAGGCTCCCGGGCGGCGAAATCCGCCAGACCACCTTCTCGCCGAGCGGCCGCCTGGTCGCGTTTTACCTGAACGGCGACCGCTCGCCGAACAACCTCTATGTGCACGACTTCAAGAGCAGGAAGACCGCCCAGCTGACCCAGAGCCTGAACAGGGAAATCGACCCGAACGACCTGGTCGAGGCCGAGGTGGTGCGCTTCCGCTCCTTCGACGGCATGGTGATTCCCTCGATCTACTACAAGCCGAAAGGGGCTTCAAGCACCAACAAGGTGCCGGCCATCGTCTACGTGCACGGCGGCCCGGGCGGGCAGACCATGCGCGGCTACAACGCCCAGATCCAGTACCTGGTCAACCACGGCTATGCGGTGCTGGGCATTAACAATCGCGGCAGCTCGGGCTACGGCAAGACCTTCTTCACCGCCGACGACCGCAAGCACGGCCGCGAGCCGCTGTGGGACTGCGTCGAAGCCAAGACCTGGCTCGCCAGCCTCGGCTACGTCGATCCGGAACGCGTGGCGATCATGGGCGGCAGCTACGGCGGCTACATGACCTTGGCGGCGATGGCCTTCCGTCCCGAAGCCTTCAAGGTCGGCATCGACATCTTCGGGGTCAGCAACTGGGTGCGCACGCTCGAGAGCATCCCGCCCTACTGGGAAGCGCAGCGCAAGGCCCTGTACGACGAGATCGGCGACCCGGTGAAGGACAAGGACTTCCTGGTCGCGACCTCGCCGCTGTTCCATGCGTCGAACATCCGCAAGCCGCTGATGGTGATCCAGGGCGCCAACGACCCGCGCGTGATCAAGCCGGAAAGCGACGAGATCGTCGAAGGCGTGCGCAAGAACGGCGTGGAAGTCGAGTACATCGTGTTCCCCGACGAGGGGCACGGCTTCTCGAAGAAGAAGAACCAGATCGAGGCGAGCGCGAAGATCCTGGCCTTCCTCGACAAGCACCTCAAGAAGTGACGTCACTGTAGAAAATCGAAAAAGGCGCCACCGGCGCCTTTTTCCATTCCTGGACGTCCGCGATCAGCGGCGATAGGGGTTCTCGGGACGGTTGTCCCAGCGGTTCGGCACGCCATCCCCGTCGCGGTCGCGGTCGCGCGAGTTGCGCACGCCGTCGTTGTCGAGGTCGCGGTCATAGCGGTTCGGAACGCCGTCGCGGTCGGTGTCGCGGTAGCGGCCGCGGTCGTAGCCGCGGCCGTCGCGATAATAGTCGCGGCCATCGCGGTAGCCGCCGCCGTACACCGGGGCGTAGCCGCGGCGCTCGAAGCGGTCGGGTACGCCGTCACGGTCGCGGTCCGGGCCGTACGGGGTCCAGCGCGCCGGTTCCATGTACCAGCGGCCGTGGCGCTCGCGCCAGCTCGGCGGTGCATACACGTAGCCGGGGCGGGCCGAGATGTAGTGGCCCGGCACCCAGGCGTGGCGGTGGCCGCGCCATTCCCAGTAGCCCGGCGCCCAGACGTAGCCGTGGCGCGGCGCGGGTGCGCGTTCGTAGATCGGGGCCGGCGGGGCCGAGCCGATGTAGAGTTGGAAGTCGGCTTGCGCCAGGGCCGGCAGCGGCGCGAAGGCGGCGCCAATGGCGATCAGGGCGGCGAGGGAAAGAGTACGTTTCATTTCAGTCTCCAGATCCGAAAGCGGATGAACCCACTATATCGGGGCTGCGGCTGGAAATCTCGGTTTGAAACGTCGGCTTACATTTGAAACAGATGGGCGGAAAACACCCCGGGAGCGTGATACAGATGGGCCGGCCGTACTGTCGGGTTCACGCGACAGCGGGCCGGCGCCGGGCACTCATCCGCGGCTCCCTGCGGCCTTTTCTTCGGCGCTGAGGCGCTTGGCGCTGACCGTCACGACGGCCATCTTGTCGCCGCTTGCGACCTGGGCGGCATCGGCGCTGTAGCTGCGGGCCTGGGCTTCGGGAACGCCGTCGACCAGGTAGCTGGCGGGGACGGCGAGTGCCATCGCGACGACGAAGACGGCTTCCATGTTTTTCATGATGTTCATGGTGATTCTCCTTGCGTGTGGGTTGTCGATGTGTGCACTGTAGGCCAAGCCTCCATGCGTCGCGAGCCGATTGCGACGAGACGCAGAAAACGCGGAATGAGCTGTCGAAAAGCCTTCGCGAATGTGCGCCCGCGACGCGGGTATGGATGGCTTTCCCCGCCCCTCCGCTAGGCATGCGCGAAGCGGTCCGCCCCGGGGCCGCGCTTTGCGGACATCCTGATGAGCGCCACACTCGCACAACTCGCCGGTCACGTCGCCGCCAGCCGTACGGCCTGGCGGCGCGCCCGTAACCTGCGCGCCGGCGCGCGTCCGTCCGCGAGCACGCGGCGCAGCTGGAACCCCTTGGCGCCGCTGGCGCTGGCGGCCATCGCGCTCGGCGCCCTCGTGCTGGCAAACTCGGCGCGCTCGCTGTCGGCTTCTTCCGCCAGCACGCCCGCGGGCGCGTCGGCGGCCGCGCTGGCGACCCTGCAGCCGCTGCTGGCCGGCGTCACCCTCCGGGTACCGGATGCGCCCGCTGTGCTCATCGAACAGCATGGCGGGGCAGCCGTGGTGCTCGCGACCGGGATGACGGCGCCCGGCCCGCTCAGGGTGGACCTGTGCACCCAGGCGCTCGACCCGGCCCGTCCTGTCCTGCTGCCTTTGCGGATCGGCTATCCGCTGCACGAGGCCGCGGGCAGCCCGCCGCGCAATGTGGTGATGGCGGCGCCGGGATCGACCACGCCGCGTATCGAACTGCGCGGCGACGCCCGCGGCCCCTTGAGCGTGCGCTGGCAGGCCGGCGCCGCCCAGGCCGCGTGGATCGGCGACGCGGGCGGCGGCGTGGCGAGCCGGGGCGCGAGCGGTACGGGCGCCTTCCGGCAGACGGGCTGGCTGGCCTGGCCTGACGGCGCCCTGCGCATCACCCGGCGCCCGAGCGCCGCCTGTCCCCAGCTTGGCGAGCTCCTGTTGCAGCGCTACGCGGCCGGCGGCCCGGCCGGCGCCCTGGTGCAGGCCTTCGGCGCGGCAAGCGTCTCGCCGGCCCTGCGCCTGGCGCCCGGCGCCCACCCCGTGCCGGCAAGCGCGCCGCGCGGTCTCGAGGACGCCTTGCTGTTCGAACAACTGCAGGCCCGTGGCCTGGTTCGTCTCGGCCCGGGCGGCGTGGCCGAGCTGGCCCCGCGCGACCTGGCGGCCTGGCAGCGCATGGAGGCGGGCGACCGGGCGCCGCTGCGCGGCTGGGAGCACCTGCGCCTCGATGAGGCCGGCCGCAAGCTGCTGGGCCGCCTGTATTACCGCGCCGACGGCGCTTTCGTGCGCGAGCAGGTACGCATTTACAACAGCGAGCGGCGGCTGCTGGCCTGGCGCATCCGCCCCGGCAGCCACGCGGCCTGGCAGGCCAGCGTGGACGGCGTTCCCGTGGCCGTGGATGAAGGATTGCCGGTCGCCGCGATGCGCCTGTTCGCGCGCCTGCCGGAGGGCTGGGCGCCCTGGCAGCGCGTGGCCGCCTGGGACGAGGGCGGTGCGGCATCGACGGCGCGGCTGGCGCTGCAGGCCAATGGCCCGGCCGAGCTGCTGCTGGCCGGACGCGTGCGCAGGGTGAGCGGCGCCACGATGCGCGTCAGCTTCGAATGCGATGGCCGCGCCTGCCCGGGGCGCGACGCGGTGCAGCGCCTGTTGCTGACGCCCCTGCCGGGCGCACCCCGGATCGAACTCGAGGTCGAGGCGCTGGACCTGGAGCGCCTGGCGCGCGGCGCCACTGCCGCTTATCGCCACCTGCGGGCCGATACCGGCAAGCTGGCCTGGCAGGCCCTTCCCGCGGAGCAGGCCACCCAGCGCGCCGCGCTGGCCGAGGTACGCCTTGGCGACCGCCATGGCGAGCGCCTGTGGGTCGACGGCAGCGCCAGCCCGCTGGCCCGTGCTGCCGGCCTGGGTCCGCTGCTGGGCGTGCACCGCGACCACGCGTCGAGCGTGGCGGGCATGCTGGCGCGGCTGCTGGGCCCCATGCATACGGCGGCGCTCACGCTCGACCTGCGCCTGCAGTCGGCGGCCCAGGCGGCGCTGGACTGCATCGGCCTGGGCGGCGGCAGCTGGGACGGTCAACGCTGCAGCGGCGCGCGGCCGGCGCCAGCCGGGCGCCAGGCCGGCCTGGTGCTGCTCGACGCCGGCAACGGCGACGTGCTGGCGGCGGCCGGCGCCGGCGTGGGCAGCGCCGACCCGGCGCGCTGGCCCGAAGTGCGCGCTTTCGATCGTGCCGACCCGGCGCGCAGTCCGCTGCGCCTGCCGGCCTTCCAGCACGACGGCGGCGCGCACCGGGCGCCCGGCTCGACCTTCAAGGTGATCACGGCCCTGGGTCTGGAACAGGCGGCGAAGCAGGACGCCCGGTTGGAGCGGCTGCTGGACGGCATGCCGCTCGCCGCCATCGACCGGGTGGCGCAGGAGAGCGGCCATGGTTTCCGGATCGGCGCACCGAGCTACCCGCAGGCGGGCGGCGCCCGCATCACCAATTTCCGCGAACAGCTGGCGGGCGCGAGAGCCGTCGAGGGACGCTTTGGCCTGCCGCAGGCGCTGGCGCACAGCGTGAATACCTGGTTCGCCTGGACCGCCGAGCTGGGCGACCGCAGCCTGGGTGGCCCCCATGGCGGCGTGCCGGGCGTGCGCGAGCTCGAGCCGGGGGCGCTGGACGCGCTGCGCCCGGTGGCTGGCATGGCGCGCCGGCTCGGTTTCGGCGCGCCGCTGCGCCTGGATGGCGGCCTGCTCCCGGAAGACTTCCGCTGGAACGCCTGGGACGCCCTGCAGGCCACGCCAAGCCGGATCGACCCCATCCTGACCCGCCACGAAGTGCGCCAGATGGCAATCGGCCTGCGCATGCAGGCCACCCCGCTGCAGATGGCCGTGGTGGCCGCAGCCGCCGGGCAGGGCAGGGTGGTCACGCCCCGGCTGCTGCTCGAACTGGACGGGCGGGCGGCGGAAAAGCGTCCCGGCGCCGAGCTCGGGGTGCGTCTCGACCGCCTGCGCGCCGGCATGAAGGGCGTGGTCGATGGCGGCACCGCTGCCGGGGCCTTTCGCGGCAAGGAATTCGATGGCCTGCGCCCCGGCCTGTTCGGCAAGACCGGCACCGCGCCAAGCGGCGCCGACGGCCAGGGCACGGTCTGGTTCATGGGCTGGCTGGAGCCTGGGAGCCTGCCCGGCCAGACCCGGCGGCTCGCCTTTGCCGCCTTCGTCAGCCATTCCGAACTGACCGGCGGCGCCCATGCGGCGCCGGTGGTGGCCGCCCTGCTGCGCGCGATGGCGGCGCAGTCGCTCGATAAGAAGGGGAATTAGGCGTCTGCTGCGCGCCTCAAGAATGTGTTTCTATGGCATCATCTGTTGACAATCCGCCTGTGCGCGGATGCATTACAGGACGAGGAACACATGCGTTTACCGGGAACCCGGTACCAGGAGCACGGTTGGGAGCAGGTCCGTAAATTGTTGGGGCAGTGCTCGCTGGCCGCGCTCGCGCGCGACAAGCATGCGCTGCTGCTGGAGCCGGACCAGGAAGCGTCGCTGGCGGCCTATGTCGACGGCGTGTCCCGCGTGCTGTACGCGAGCGGCCCGCGCGGCGCCGCACTCGGCAACAGTTATGGCGACACGGTCCTCGAGCTGGCCCTGAGCCTGGTCTATGAGCTGCAGGCCCGCCCTGGCGACTGGGCCGGCCTGTGCGCCGCCGTTGCCGCCGAGCATGCGCGCATGGGGCCGTTCTGGCATGCGCCGGGCGGCGAGGCCCTCCTCAGGAAAAAATTCAACGACCTCTACGCCGTCCTGCGCGACAAGGTCGACAGCGACAACTACCAGGCCGCCTGCGGCCGCCCCTGCAGTCCGAACCGGATGTACGCCTACCGCATGCTCGACACCGCCTATGGCGAAGTGGCGCGCCTGCTGTTCGGCTGGCGCGAGCACCGCGCCCAGGTCGGGGCCATCCTGGGCCGGACCATCGAGGCCGAACCGATCGAGGCGCGCCGCCTGCGCAGCATCTCCGACTGCCGCGCCGAGTGGATCCTGCGCTGGAGCGAGAGCCTGGAGCGGTTCGGCGGCGCGCCCGGCCCCCTGCACACCCGCTCCAAGCGTTTCGCCAGCCTGAAGAGCAGTCCGGAGAAGATCGCGGCCATGCTGCGCGAGATCGGCGAGTACGAGGCGCTGTCCGCCAACGGCGAGCGCGACTGGCTGCAGGATGCGAACGACGCCGGGGCCTGGCTGGAAGACTACTGGCGTGTTCTGGACGAATCGGAGCAGGGCGCAACGCCGGGACCCGACCGGATCCTGGAAGCGCAGCAGGATGCGCTCGACCTTGCCGCCCTGGAGGATGGGGATGAAGCGCAGCCTGACATGCGTGCCCCGACGCTGGACGTCGTCCTGGCCGAGCGGGTTTCACTGTCCCCCCGCTACCTGGAGATGGCGGCTGCCGTGCAGGAAGGGGGCAGCTGGGCGCTGCGCACGATGGCGGACGATTCGCTGCCGGTGCGGCTGGCGGTGTACCTGAAGCTGCTCGGTCCATTCGACGACAGCTATCCGGCCGAATGGCTGGACCCGGCCACCGGCGAGCTGCCGACCATGGGGCAACTGGCACTGCTGGACGGCGTGTCGCTGCCGACCCTGCGCAAGCGGCGCGACGCCGCCATCGCCAAGCTGACTGCAGGTCCAATGCAGGCATGAAGGAGGAGACATGATGGACATGACGGAACTGGATCGCAAGCTGCAGGCGCGGCTGCTGGCGGGGCGCCGGATCGAGGGCGACCGCCTGGTGCTGGCCGACGCGGTGCTGCTGGCCGCGCTGGACGGCAGCCGTCCCTTGAGCGGCGGCGAGCGGGCGGCGCTGCAGGCTTCCCCCTTGACCGCGCGGCGCCTGCGCCAGCTCGCCGAGGCGCGCCGCGCAAAAGACACCTCGGGCTGGCGCGGCAGCGCCGGCATGCTGCGCGCGGCCGACAGCGGCGCGCCCTTCGAGGCCCTGGTGACCGACGACGGGGCCTGGCGCCTGCACGTCGTGGCCGGCCGCGCCATCCTCCAGCTCGATGCGGAATCGGACCTGGCGCCGATGCTGCTGCGTGCGGCGCAGCCCCTCCGCGTGCGGGACGGCGCCGGCAACACCGTGCTGGAGGGACAGCTCGACCCGGACGGCGAGTGCGAAGGTCCATGGCCTTTCGCCGAAGGACCGGCCCGGCATTTCCAGCGCCACGGCGGAGGATTCACCGTGGAGCCGATCGGTCGCTAGCATGCTGAATCTGTTCACACGGCCGTTCCGCCAGCCGGCCCCGGACCTCGCCGGCCTCGGGGCGGCCCATATCGCCTTGCCGATCGCGCGCGGTTGCACGGTTCCCGGCGGACGCTTCGCCGTGCTGGCCGATGGCGATGGCCGCACCCGGCGCCTCAGCGAAGGCGCGCGCGTCAATGTCTTCGATGGCGAAACGGCGTGGTGCGTCCATCCCGGCCCCTATGCCTGCGATCTGACGCCCTTCGCGGCCGCGCCCGAGATCGGCCTCAAGGTGGCGTTCGCCATCGACGGCGCCGACCCGCGCGAAGCCCAGCAGCGCTTCGACCTGTTCCTGGCCAGCGAAGGCGGCGAACGGGTGGCCCTGGACGCCTTCGTGGCCCAGATGGAGGCCGCCCTGCAGCGCGAACTAGCCCAGGGCAACCTGGAGCTGCCGCCCTGCACGAGTTTCGAGGAGTGGAACCTGTTCCGCGCCGGCTTCAACCAGCTGCTGTACACCCGCTTCGGCGTCATGGTGGACGACTGCGTGCCGGTCGACTTCGGCGCCTCGCGCGACCTGGCGGCGCTGCTGGCTGCGCGCCTGGCCGTGCAGCCGGCATCTAAACCGGTCGTGGCGCCGCCCCAGGAGGCCTTCGACGCGGCATGCGAAGACCGCAAGGCGCTGCGCCGCCTGTTCCTCGAGCTGCCCCGCGTGCTGTGCGGGCTGCGCCTGGCCGTGCTGCCGCCGGACTGCGCGACCTTCCGCCGCCACCAGGATCTCCTGCGCCGGCTCGACCTGGTCAGCCTCTCGGTGAGCACCATGCCGGCCCTTGCGCTGGCCGCGCCGAACGAAGCCCTGGCGGCGGCCGAGCAGCTGCGCCGCGCGCGCCACAGCCGGCGCGCGGTGGCGGCGCTGGATGAAGCCTGGGCGCTGCTGGCCCGCATGAAGCATGCCGTCGCCGAGCTGCCGCAGGCCATCGGGCTGCTGGACGAAGCCGACCGCATTATCGCCAACCTCGAATGCGACTGCGCCGCGCGCCGCGCGACCGGGGAGGAGCAATGAGCGATTCCCTCGTGAGCTGCCGCAGCATCGCCGGCGACGGCAGCTACCTGACCGTCACCGCCACGGTGCGCCCGCGCGACGGCCGCGCCGAGGTGAAGTGCAGCGTCCCGGAGGCGTCCGAGCTGGCCCGGCGCATGCAGGAAGTGGTGCGCCTGGCGCGCCATACGGAGGCGCGTTTCGACAGCCGCGCACAGGTGGTGCTGAGCATGGACCGTGCGCCCGCGGCCGGAGAGCGCGACTGGGAGCTGGCTGCCGTGCTGGCCGACCGCATGGTGCGGGGTCTCTACCGGAGCGCGGCGCCGGTGGTGGCGAACGGCTGGTCCGATGCCTGGCACCTGGGCCGGGTGGACGGTCACAGCCTGCCTTCCGTCCCGCTCGGCGTGCTGGCGGGCGGCGAGGGCGGCCTGCCGCACCTGGGCGCCCTGAGCGGCCATCCGGATCCGGCGGTCGGCGTGGCGAGCAGCCGCGCCTGGTTTCCCCTGGTGAGCGGCGGCGATGGCGACAGCCTGTCATGGGTCGAGGTGCATGTGCGGCCAAGCCAGGCGGATTGCGAAGACGAAGAGTCCAGGATCGTGGCGCCTGGCGTCGACGCGGCCCTGCAGGCGCGGGTGCGCGCCGTGCTGGTCGCTGCGCGCCACCACGATGGCCGCGGCCAGGGCCAGTGGCGCACCACCGTGCGCTTCGCCCGGGAGCGCTTCCAGGGCGGCTCCTTCGAGCTGGCGCTGGTGATGGCCGACCGCATGGCGCGCGGCCGCGATTTCCTTCCGCGCGGCCGCCTGCTGGCCACCGGACAGTCTTCCAGCTGGCATGCGGGGCAGGTCGAGAACGTGGACGGGGCCGCGCCGAAGTGCGCGCTGCTGCTGCGCGAGGCGCAGGCCGGCGACCGCATCCTGCTGCCGCGCGCCTGGGAGGCGGAGCTGGCGCCGGAGTGGCGCGCGCAGCTCAAGGCCCAGGGGGCCAGCGTCGCCTGCGTGGACCGGATCGGGATCATATGATCGCGCCCCGGCTTTGCTAGAATCGTTGAAGCGGTTTGTTGTACGGATTGAAACGGAGTCGCATATGTTGCAGAAGTTCGGATGGGGCGGCGCCGGCTGCCCGCGCTGCGAGCGCAAGAACGGCGGAGGAGCACGCTACTGCGGCGGCTGCGGCCTGAGCCTCGGCGCGCCACGCAATGCGCCCGTGCTGGTCGACAACCGCTGGGTTGCCGGTCCCGATGAACTGGCCGTCTTCTTCGGCGTGCGCGAACTCTCCGGCATCTTCGTGAAGACGCTGCGCGTTCCCGCAACGGGCCGCGCCTATATCCTGCAGGGCGACATGGCGACCGAGGTACCGCAGGGCGAATACGAGATCGAGGGCTTCTTCACGCGCCTGAACCACCTGCTGCGCGACCAGCACGCCGAGATCCTGGTCACCCGCACCGGCGCGCTGCCGGTCGAGTTCCGCTTCGACGACATCGCGACCAGCGAACAGCTGGCCGTGACGGCGCGCTTTACCGTCAGCCTGCGCATCGAGAACGTGCCCGCATTCGCCCGCCACTTCATGACCCAGCCGGGCGCCATCGGCACCCAGGAATTGCGTGAATTGCTGTCGGCCCCGGTGCGCCAGCTGCTGGAAGAATTCGTCGGCGCCCGCTCGATCCGCGAGATGGCCGGCAACCAGGACTTGCGCGAGCAGCTCGACGCGCGCCTGCAGGGCGGCTTGAAACTCCTGCTGGCCGAATACGGGCTCGCCGTCGTCAAGGTCGACACGGTCGAACTGCGCCACGACAAATACGACGCCAACCGCGCGAAAGTCGGCAGCCTGTGGCTGGCCGTCGACGAGCGCCACGTGCAGGTCGAGCACAGGAAGCACCTGGACGAGCTCTACGATGCCGAGGAATGGCAGCGCCTGCGCCGCACCGAACAGCGGGCACGGGTGCGCCAGCGCGAGGCCGAGCTGCGCCAGGACGACGCCATCGCGCGTGCCGAACTCTCGCTGCAGGGAGCCGACCGGGCTCACGCGGTGCGCGCGCGCCAGATCGAACTTTACGCCCGCATCCTCGACGCCCAGTCGCGCAAGCAGGCGCTCGAGCGCGGCGCCGGCGACGTGCTGGCCGAACTCGAACACGAGCTGGCCAAGAAGGGCGCGCAGCGCCGCGACGAGGCGCTCGAATGGCAGCACCTGCGCGCCCTGGCCCAGCTGCGCATGCGCAGCGAGCTCGAGGTCGCGCAGCAGGACGCACGCCAGGCGCAGGCAATCGCCCGCCAGCGCTTCTCGCACACCCTGCTGCAACAGCAGATCCGCTACAAGATCGAACAGGCCGGCTCGATCGAAGACGCCGCCCGCAAGCAGGCGGAACTGGTGCGCCTGCGCCAGGCCGAGGAAGACGGGGCACGCCATGCGCGCGCGATCGACGAGGAAGAACACGTGGCGCGCCACCAGCTGCTGGTGCTGGCCAACACCGCGCGCCGGCGCGAAGCCGAGCGCCTGCAGGAATGGGAAGACGAGCAGGCGCGCCTGGCCATCGAGACTGCCCGCAGCACGGCCCAGCAGGACAAGCTGGCCCGCACCATCGCGCTGGAAAGCCAGCAGGCGCGCGAGCAGCAGGGCGTCGTGCTGGAGGCCGAGGAACGCCGCCATGCCCTGCGCCTGGCCGAACAGGAAGCCTTTGCCGGCATGGACGACACCGCGAAACTCGCGCTGGCCGCCGCGCCCAACGCCGCGCTGCTGAACGACTTCATGAAGACCCGCGTGCACGCGACGATGGACGCGGACCAGCTCTCGAGCCTGGCCGCCGTGGTCGGCGCCGGCCAGCTCACGCCGGACGAGGCGCTGGCGCTGGTCGCCCGCGAACAGGCGCGCCGTGACGGCGAGGTGGACAAGGAGCGCCGCCACCAGGTCGCGCTGCTGGCCGCCCAGGTCGGGGCGGTCGCCGGCGTCGCGGCGAGCGTGCGCCAGTGCCGGCACGGACACGCCGTGCGCGAAGGCGAGCGCTTCTGCGGCGCCTGCGGTGCGCCCCTGCAGTCCTGAAGGAAGCGATGCAAACGGCCATCGACAAGATCCGCGCACTGCGCGCCCTGCACGAGGACGGCCTGCTGAGCCGTCAGGAATTCGACCTGCGCAAGAACGCGATCCTCGACGCCGAATACGCGCCCGCGCTGGATGTGCCGGAAGCCGCGCAGCCTGAATCCGCCCGCGCGCGCGCCGGCACCGAGATCGGCCTGATGGCCGGCCAGGAAGTCGGGCCCCAGAACCGCCGCTACCGCCTCGAGCGCCTGATCGCCCACGGCGGCATGGGCCAGGTGTGGCAGGCCACCGACCTGGCCACCCACGCGGAGCTGGGCCACAGCGCCCAGGTGGCGCTGAAGATCCTGCCGCCCCAGCTGACCCAGTCGGCCAGCCACGCCAAGCTCCTGATCCAGGAAGCGACCCGCGCGCGCCGCCTCGCGCACGAGCACATCGTGCGGGTCTACGAATGGGCGCAGGACCCGGCCACGTCGAGCTATTTCATCATCATGGAATGCCTGGAAGGGGAAGACCTGGACAGCCTGCTGGCGCGCGAAGGCCGCCTGCCGCTCGAACGGGTGCTGGCCCTGCTCGACCCGGTCGCGGCGGCGCTGGACTACGCCTGGGACAAGCACGGCCTGGTCCACCGCGACATCAAGCCGGCCAACGTCTTCCTCACCAGACGCGGCGAGGTGAAGCTGCTCGACTTCGGCATCGCGGCGCGCGCCCGTGCGCCGTCGCCGCTGGACGCGCCGGCCAGTTCCGGCACCGCCGGCTACCGCGCACCCGAGGCGGGCAGCCCAGGCTGCGTGCCGGCGCCGAGCCTGGACGTGTACGCGGTCTCGATGATGATCTGCCGGATGCTGGACGGCGCGCTGCCGGCATCGAGCGGTCACGTGCCGGCCGGCCTCACGCCGCTTCAGTGGGAAGCGCTGCGCACCGGGTTTTCCCGCGATCCCGCCGCGCGGCCGGCCAGCGTGCGTGCGCTGCTGGAGAATATCCGCCAGGCCGTCGGCCCCACGCCGGAGGAAGTCGCCCGCGAGGAGGCGCGCGCCCGCGCCGAGCAGGAAAAACGCGACCGCGAACTGGCCGCGCGGCGCCAGGTCGAAGAGCAGGCCAAGGCCGCCGCCAAGCTGCTCGTCGAGCGCGAGCGGCGCGAACAGCAGCGCGCCGAACGGCTTGCTGCCGAGGCGGCGCGCGAGGCGCGCAAGGAGCTGCTGCGCCAGCAGCTGCTCGCCAGGCGCGAGGAGGAAGTCGCGAAGGCGCGCCTGGCCCAGGAAGAGGCGCAGCGCAAGGCGGCCCAGGCCAAGGCGGCAGCCGCCTACCTGGCGCAGCAGAAGCGCGAGCGCGAGCTGCAGGCGGCGCGCAGCGCCGACGAGCTCGCCAAGCTGATGCCGACGCCGGGCAGTCCCGTAGCCGATGGCGACGGTGTATTGTGCGATCCATTCCTCGACGGCGCCGGCAGCGGCCCGTCCCTGGTCCTGATCCCGACCGGGCGCTTCCAGATGGGCTCCCACGAGCACGAGCGAAAGATCGCGATGGCGGCGGGCGCGCAGAAAAAATGGCTGGAGCGCGAGACCCCGCAGCGCTGGGTCGGCATCGATCGGCCCTTCGCCATGGGCCGCTATCCGGTGACGGTGGGCGAGTGGCGCGTCTTCGCGCAGGCCACCGGCTGGGAGCCGCTAGGGGAGGTGAACTGGGCTGCGCCCGGCTTCCCCCAGACCGACGCCCATCCCGTGGTCGGCGTGACCTGGCACGACGCCCAGAACTACCTGGCCTGGCTGTCCGCAGCCACCGGCAAGCGCTACCGCCTGCCGACGGAAAGCGAATGGGAATACGCCTGCCGCGCCGGCACCAGGACGGCCTTCAGCTTCGGCGACACGATCGGCCCCGAGCAGGCCAACTACGACGGCACCTTCACCTACAACGGCGGGCCGCGCGGCGCCTACCGGGCCGGCACCACGCCGGCCGGCATGTTCCCGGCCAACCCCTGGGGCCTGTTCGACATGCACGGCAATGTGTGGGAGTGGGTGCAGGACGTGGTGCACGACAACTACGAAGGCGCCCCCCTGGACGGCAGCGCCTGGGAAACCGGCGGCGACCCGGCGCGCCGCATCCTGCGCGGCGGCTCCTGGCTGTACAACCCGCGCTACCTGCGTTCGGCGCTGCGCAACGGCTTTTCCAGCGTGCTGTCGAACGATATCGTGGGCTTCCGGGTCGTGCGCGAGCTCCTGTAGGCCGGGCCTGCCCTCCGGCAGGCGCCGCAGGGGCGCGGATGGTGTACAGTTGCAGGATCGATCACACCCGGAGGAATCGCCATGTCCATCGCCCACCTGTTCAAATCGCATGACAAGGACCTTGGCGGCGGCTTTACCGTGCGGCGCATCCTGCCGGCCGCCGCGCGCCAGTCGGTCGGACCCTTCCTCTTCTTCGACCACATGGGACCCGTCGAAGCCCAGCCCGGCGCGCGCCACGACGTGCGGCCGCACCCGCACATCGGCCTGGCCACCGTGACTTACCTGTTCGAAGGCGCCATCATGCACCGCGACAGCCTCGGCACCGAGCAGCGCATCGAGCCGGGCGCGATCAACTGGATGACGGCGGGCAGCGGCATCGTCCATTCCGAGCGCACGCCCGAGGACCTCTTGGGGCGGACGCGCCGCACCCACGGCCTGCAGCTGTGGGCCGCGCTGCCGCGCGAGCACGAAGAGGCGCCGGCCGCGTTCTCGCATACGCCGGCCGACCAGATCCCCGAGATTGCCTTCGAGGGCGCGACCGTGCGCGTGCTGGTCGGCACGGCCTTCGGGAAGACCTCGCCGGTGCCGACCTTCAGCCAGACCCTCTACCTGGACGTGCAGCTGGCGCCGGGCGGCGCCATCGCGCTGGACGGCCTGCCGGACGAGAGCGCCGTGTACGCGCCGATGGGCGCCATCGAGGTCGATGGCGAGGCGATTCCCGGCAATACCATGGCGATGCTGGAGCCGGGCGCCGCGGTGCGCGTGTCCTCGCAGGCCGGCGCGCGCTTCGTGCTGATCGGCGGCGCGCCGCTGGACGGGCGCCGCTACATCTTCTGGAACTTCGTTTCCAGCAGCCGCGAGCGGATCGAGCAGGCCGCGCGCGACTGGGAAGCGGACGCCTTCGTGCCGGTGCCCGGCGACAGCGAACGCATTCCGCTGCCGGCCTGGCCGGCCGCATGGAAGCACGAGGCGCCGCGCGACTAGGCTTGCCGCAGTTGCCGCAGTTGCCAGTTTGCTAGAATCGCGGGTTTCCATCCGATCCCGCGTCCATGGCTGTTCCCGCATTCGTCCGGCGTCTCGCGCGTCCCGTCCTGCTGCTGCTGTGGGCCCTGTTCGCCATCGCGTGCCTGTCCAAGGCGCGCATCATCGGCGACGGCCTCGAATACCTGGCGATGAGCCAGGGCTTCGCGGCCCACGGCTCGCCCGAGCTGCGCCGCTCGGACGTCGTGGACTTCAAGGCGATGCCGGCCAGGGCGCTCGAACGCGCCCGCCTGCGCCCCGAGAGCATGGATGGCGCCATCGAACGGATCGAAGGCGGGGGCGTGATCGAACTCGGCTTCGCCCGCGCCCTGGACGGCAGCGTGCAGGCGATCCACTTCTGGATGTATTCGCTGCTCGCCGTTCCCTTCTACTGGCTCGTCACGGCGCTCGGGCAGAATCCCTTCATGGCCCTGGTGGCGCTGAACCTTGCCATCCTCGGCATCACGGCTTGGCGCCTGCGCGCCTGGCTGCCGGCGCGCACGCCGGAGCTGACCCTCCTTGGGCTCATGGGGCCGCTCTACTACACGGTCTGGATCGGCCCCGAGGTGATGGCCGGTTGCTGCGTGTTGTTGAGTACGTTGGCCCTGCTGCGCCGCGACTTTGCGGTCGCGGTGGCGCTGGCAGGGCTGGGCGCGACGCAGAACCCCTCGATCGCCGGCCTGATCCTGGCCGTACCCTGTTACATCGCGCTGCTGCGCTTGTTCCCCGCGACTGCCTGGAGCGACGCGCCGCCGCGCCGCCCGCGCCGGGCGCAGGGCGCCCTGGTCCTGGCCGGCATCGGCGCCGCCTGCCTGCCTTACCTGCACAACCAGCGCCAGTTCGGCGTGCCCAGCATCATCGGGCGCTACTACAACGACGTGGCGCTGGCCACGCCCGAGCGCCTGTTCTCCTTCCTGTTCGACCTGAACCAGGGCCTCTTCATCGGCTTCCCGGCGCTGCTGTCCTGCGCGGCCATTGTCGTGTGGCGGCTGGATGGCGCATGCCGTCGCAGCTGGCTGCTGCACGCCGCGATCGCCTGCTGCCTGAGCCTGGGCCTCGCGCTGCCGACCCTGACCGCGATGAACTGGAACAGCGGCGGCCTGCTCGTCTCGCGCTACGCCTACTGGACGGCGATGCCGATGCTGGCCGTTTGCCTGGCCGGCCTGGTGCGGCTCGATCTGCGCAGCCGCTACCTGGCCGTCGGCGTCGCCCTGCTGCTGCAGGGAGCGAGCGCCGCGCAGGCCTGGCACAGCCGCACGCCATCCTTCCTCGTGCATGGCCGGGTGGCCGCCTGGGTGCTGGACCATGCACCGCGCTGGTACAACCCGGATCCGGAAATCTTCCTCAAGCGCGAGCGGCGCCGCGAGGATTTCGCGACCCACGACCAGGTGGTGCTGCACCAGGGGCCGCACGGCCCGACGAAGCTGATGCGCTACTGGTCGAACGCGCTCGACTCCGGCGGGCTGTGCGCGCCGGGCCGCCGGCTGGCTGGCGCTGACGAGGTCACGCTGGCATCCGGCTGGCGCTACTACAATGCGCCGCTGCGCTGCGAGACCGGGCCGGCGCCGGGCCAGCGCTTCGGTGTCGCGCCAGGTCAGCAGGCTCCCACGCTGGTCGCGGGCTGGTCGGGAGTGGAAGGCAGCTCGGTCTGGACCGACGCGCCCCGGTCCACTCTGCGCCTGGCGCTGCCGCCGGGCCGGCGCGTGGCGCGCATCGCGGTCGAGGGCCGCTACTACGAGGGTGTCAAGGCGACGCGGATGGCCGTCAACGGCCTGGCCCTGGGCGAAGTGAAGCTCGGACCGGGCCCGATCGCCATGCCGGCAGCGCTGGGCGCGGCCCCGGTGCTGGAGCTCGTGCTGGAGCACCGGGTGTCGGCGCCGCCCCCTGGCGCGCGCGAACAGCGCCTGCTGGGCTTCTTCCTGCAGGGCGTCTACGTCGAGTTCGCGGCACAGGCGGATTGACGGGAGGCTAGGCTGCGCGCCTCCCGGGCGGCGAGGCGTAAGCTGGACTTCCCTCACGGGTTTTTATGTTACGCAAACGAAAGGACGCGCCATGAAAATTCCAGAACACCTCAGGATCCCGTTCATCGTGTTCGCCCTGCAGGCGGCGCTGCTGGCCGGCGCATCCCTGGTCTTCCTGATCCTGCGCCCGGGCGGCCTCTAGCCCTCAGGCGTCGAGCCGGACAGGATGGACGCGCCGGCGCTCGCCGGCGCGGGCCACCTGTACGCGCGTTTCCGGATACGGCTGGGCGGCGAAGCGCAGTTGCTGGCCGAAGCCGCGCAGGCGCTCCAGCAGCACGCCCGGCGCCAGCGCCGTGTCCTGGCCGGTTGCCGGGTCGCGGTGCCAGAAGCCGCCGTCGCGGTGGAACAGCAGGGGCAGGACGGCAGCGCGCGGACTGCTGGCCGCCTGCTTGCCGATCTCGTGCGCCGGGTCGACTTCCGGCGCCAGCACCATGAAGGATTCCGCCTGCGCGCCTGCATCCACGCGGTGCAGCACCACGCCGTGCGGGAGCAGCGCGGTGACCTCGAGCTCGACCACGCCGCGGATGCTCGCCGTAAGCGCGATGCGCATGCCCAGGCGCAGCAGCACAGGGGTGTGCTTGCCGGGCCAGACGCCGTCGAGCAGCAGGCCGTAGCGCGACACGTCCTCGATCTCGAAGCCGTGGCGGCCCTGGCGGATCGCGGCGTGGCGCCCGGACAGGCGGCGCGTCAGGCCGCCGCGTTCCTCGCCATGCTCGCCGTGGTGCATCAGGAGCAGGTCGGCTTCCGGCTCGATTTCTTCGAACCTGCCGAGCACGCATTCGTCGAGCGCGAACAGGCGCAGGTGGCGCTGGCTGCCGGAATCGGGCTCGGCCTGTACCAGGCAGGCGCTGTCCGCCGGGCAGGGATGCCTGGCATCCGCCTGCGGCACGTCGATCTCGATCAGGTCTTCGTCCCAGGCGATGGTCGACATCGCGAGGTCGACCTTGCCGCTGCTCTCACGCGCGTCGCGCAGGTCGACATGCGCGATCGAGGCGTTGCGGGAGGTGACGTCGATGTCGACCCGGCCGCCGCCAGGGGCCTGCACGCGCGCGATGCCGGCGTCGTCGGCGACGACGCGCACGTTCTTGTGGGTGGCGAGGAAGGTCTGGTGGATCTCGCCCAGGCTGGCGTCCAGGCGCGGCACCAGGATCACCGGCGAGCAGGTCCAGGTACGGGACGCATCGAGGCGTCCGGGATGGCGGCTGTGCAGCTCGATCTCGATGCGGTACTGGCCGTGTTCCAGCCCGCGCGAGGAGAATTCGAGGAAGACCGGGCGCCAGTCGCCGCGCGAGGTGCGGTAAAAGACAAAATGCTCGCCGTCGCGCAGGCGCAGGCTGGAGCGCACCAGCATGCGTACTTCGGCGGCGCAATCCATGGGCATGCCGCGCAGTTCCAGCTTGATCGCCTGGCGCCCGCCGGCGGCGCGCGGGTCGAAGCCGCTGATGTGCAGCTGCGGGCGCTGCAGGGCGGGGCCGGCGCTGGCCGCTTGCGGATGCAGGGGCGCGGCCGCTGCGCGATTGGCGCGCAGGGCGCCGATGACATCGAAACTGGACGGCAGTCCGGCGCGCGGCGCCGGCGCTTCCTGGCCCTCAGGCTGCGGATGCCCGTGCGCGCACGTGGCCTCGCCGGGCATGACCCAGACGGTGCAGTGCGGATGATCGGGATTGCGGCAGCGGCTCATATGCGGACGGTGACTACGGACCTTGCAAGCTTAGCCTGTTTTGCGGCCGGGTGGCGCACCGGCTTCGTTGATTAGCAACATTATTTTCTGTTGGGAATATATTAACTCAGTGCATCACTGGGCAGGGCGGTCTCATCCGGATGGCAGGGGAGCGGGCGCAGCACCAGGGCCGTCAGGTTGTCGGGCTGCAGGCCATCGGGCGGCGTGTCCACCATGGCGGCAAACAGGCGGCCGACCATGGACGCCGCATCCGGCGCGCCGGCCAGCAGGGCGGGCCAGCCGGCGACGAAGGCGCTTGGGGCCGCGCAGGACCAGAATCCGTCGGTGGCGAGCAGGTAGACGGCGTCCTGGCGCAGCGTGAGCGCGCGCCGGTCGGCCAGGCTGCCCAGCCAGAACGGCAGGTTCCATGGGGCCAGTTCGTACAAGGGATCGGACAGCTGGGCCGGCTTGCTGAAGGCATTCCCGAGGATGAAGGCCTGGGCGATCTGGGGCGCGTGCTCGCCGTGGACCTGCTTCCACCAGTCGCGCTCGTCGATCCGCCCGCCCATGGCGGCGGCGGTCGCCGGCACGTGGTCGACCGTGAGCGGACGCGCCTGGGTGGCGTCGATCTCGTACAGGCGGGAGTCGCCCACGTGGTAGAGGATTGGCGCGCCGCCCGCCGGCAGCTCCAGCATGGTGAGCGTGGTGCCGGGCCGGGCGCCGGCCTGGGAAGCGAACTGGCGCTGCAGCCGGGCGTGGAGTGCGTCGAGCTGCTCTGCCAGCGCCGCGGCCGTGCCGCAGGGCGGGATCGCGAGCAGGCCGGCTGCCACTGCCTCCGCCGCTTCGCGTCCATGCCCGTGTCCGCCCATCCCGTCCAGCACGGCGACCCGGCCATGTCCGGCCGGCCAGCCGGGCAGGGTGGTGCGGCGCAGTTCCTGGCCCTCCAGCCAGCTGGCCGTGCCGAGCGCATCGATGACGAGGAAATTGTCCTGGTTCTCGGGACGCTGCAGCAGGCCCGCGCCGCGCCGGCTGGCGACGGCCACGTCACAGCGCGGCGCGAACTGGAAGTCAGTCAGTGGTTCGAAGGCGTTCGTCATGGAGCAGGGACTGGTTGGCAATCCTGCTACTGTACACCTGAACAACAGCGCCCGAAGCCGCGATCAGATGGGGTTTGTGCGGCTTCCCGTCGCCAGGACCACGGCATTGGCCAGCACGCAGGCCGCGGCGACGCCCAGCGCCGCGCGCACGCCCCAGCGCTCGGCCACCTGGCCCCAGAACACGCTGCCCGCCGCGTAGCCGCCGGACATCACGAACAGGTAGATCGACAGGGTGCGCGCCCGCACCTCGGCCGGGAAGGACAGCTGGGCCGCCGCGTTCAGGGTCGACACCGTGGCCGACCAGGCCATGCCCCCGCACACGATCAGCGGCACCAGCAGCAGAAGCGAGCGCGAGAAGGCCATCGCCAGCAGCATCGCCCCGTACACGGCCAGCGCCGCGGCCAGCAGGCCGGTCTTGTCGACCCGCGCGCGTACCTGCGGCAGGAAACAGGCGGCCAGCACCGCGCCCCCGCCCAGGCAGCCCATCAGGGTGCCGTAGGTGTTCGACTGCATGCGCAGCACCTCGCGCACGAACACGGGCAGCAGGCTGGCAAACGCGATGGTCGAGAAGAACACCCAGCAGACGTTGCGCAGGATGCGGCGGTAGCGCGGGCAGCCGAAGGCCGTGCGCAGGCCGCAGCGAAAGCGCTCGGCAAAGCCTTCGCGCGCGGGCTGCTGGGGCGCGCCTTCGCGCCACCAGGTCCAGTAGACGACCAGCAGGCCGGCAAAGGACAGGGCATTGGCCAGGAACAGGGCGCCGGGACCGATCCAGCCGAACAGCATGCCGCCGAGCGCGGGCCCGACGATGGCCGACAGGTTGTACGAGAGGTTGTTGAGGGTGGCGGCGGCTTCCACTTCGCTGGGGTCGACCAGGCTGGCCATCGCCGCCTGCCAGGCCGGCCAGATGAAGGCGGTGCCGATGCCGATGGCGAAGGTCAGCACCAGTACCGGGCCGCTCGCGGCCCGGCCGGCGGCCACCAGCACGGCCATGGCGGCCGCGCACAGGGCGATGTAGAGGTTGCAGAAGAACAGGAACTTGGGCCGGTGGACGCCGTCCGCGACGACACCCGCCAGCAGGGCGAACAGGAAGACGGGGACGTAGGTGGCGGTCTGCACCAGCGAGGTGATGGCGGCCGAGCCGGACAGCGAGGCCACCAGCCAGGCGGATGCGAATGCCTGGATCCAGGTGCCGAGATTGGACACCATATTGGCCAGCCAGATGCGCCGGTAGCGGGCATGGCGCAGGGGCTGCGTCAGGGGCACCTTGCACCGGACCGGGGCCGCCGCGGCGGCTGCCGGGGAGGCGGATGGGGCGCTGGTGCTGGCATTCGACATGGTGAAAGCAGTGTAGGCGTGCCGAGCAGCAGCGGTCAATAAAATTGCCTTGTGGAAAGACTTTTCTGTGATATTGTGGCGTTTCCCAAACATATTTACATCGATCGCCATGCTGATCCGACCGCTCGAGGCTGCGGACATTCCCGCCGTCGCTGGCTTGCTGCGCGAACTGGCGCGCGAGTACATCGTGCACGAGTCACCGCCGCAAGGGGCGTCGACCTTCCTCGCCGAGAACGACGAGATGGGTGTGCGCGGCTTCCTCGCGCGCGGCCATGTCTATCGCGTGGCGGTGGTCGATGGCGAGCTGGCGGGTTTCGTGGCCGTGCGCGACCACAGCCACCTGTTCCACCTCTTCGTCGGCAAGCGCTGGCACCGGCGCGGCCTGGCGCGCGCGCTGTGGGAGAAAGCGCGCGAGGCCGCGATCGCGGCCGGCGGCGACGGCGTCTTCACCGTCAATTCATCGAACTTCGCGGTGCCGGTCTACGAGGCCTTCGGTTTCACGCGGGTCGGCCCGACCCAGTGCGCCAGGGGCCTGTACTTCAACCCGATGCGGCTGGAAGAAGCGTGAGCCGGCTTCGTCGGCCCGCCGCAGCCACAGGCTGCTCGCCCAGCCATCCTGCCGGCGCCCGTCCACGAGGGCGCTGACCTCCCACCAGTCGCCCTGGTGGCGGCCGCTGGCCGTCACCCGCGTCCCGGCCGGCAGCACCGCCAGCCGCTGCGATCCCACCCCGACGTCCGAGCGCAGGTTCAGGTGGTCCCAGGCCCGGTAGCGCTGTCCCGAGACGGGCAGCTGGCCATGCAGTTCCTGCTCCGGTGCGGCCTGCGGCGGCGCAAACAGCGCATGCAGCAGGGTCCCGATCAGGAGGGTGCCTCCCGTGAGCACGGCGAACGCACGCGCGTTCGCCCGCCGCCACCAGCCGCGCGGCGTCAGCCAGGCCGCCAGGCACAGCGTCAGCAACAGGGCGGCGCCATAGGCCAGGATCGTCATCATGCGTCGAAGCGCAGCACGTAATGGCCGGCGACCAGGTGGTGGCCGGACGGGATCACATAGGGCTGCTCCTGGGTCGCCACGTCGATCTGGCCCACCATGCGCAGTTCGGCGTCGAGGTGGAACAGGGCCTGGGTGTCGGACAGGCGCACGATGCGAAGCCCTTCGCTGCCGGCTTCCCAGCTGAAGGCGTTGCGCGACAGGCCCAGGCGGTCGGCGCTGGCGGCCAGGCTGCCGTCCAGCTGGCGCAGGAAGTGCGGCGCGTCGAGCACGCGCAGCTGGGCCAGCGCCGGCATGCCGCGCCCGAACACCAGGCGGGTGCCGGCGGCAGCCGGCTGGCTCGGGCCACGCTCCAGGCCGAGCAGGGCGGCGTAGCGCTCGGCCATCCCGCCCGGCGCCGCATGCAGCTGCACGGCGGCGCCGTCGAGCGGCGCGAAGCGCGACGGCACGGCGACGCGCTGGCGGCCGTCGGCCGTGATCGCATGGACGTCGTCGGCGTCGTCGACCGCGAAGCGGATCAGGTTGTCCTTGCCGGGGGCGCTCAGAGCCAGGTTTGCGCCCAGGCCGACTTCGAGCGCCTGGGCGCCGGTGTCGCGGTAGCGGCTCAGGCGCGGCAGGGCCAGGGCGGCCAGCGTAATGCGGTGGCGCGCGACCGGGGCGTAGGTGGCGTCGTTTTCCGGCGCGATCGGCGCGATCGGCGCGGCTGCCGCGGCCGGGACGGCGAGCGGCATGGCCGTCATCTCGGTGTCCGGGGACATGCGGGTCTTCCAGACGGCGGGCGGGCGGGCCGAAGGCGTAGTCGGCGCCTTGTCGGGGGCGGCCGGCAGTGCCCCAGCGGCGCGCTCGATGCGCAGCAGCAGGCGCTGACCGGCGCCGCCCCTGGCGCGGAGCACGTAGTAATGGTTGGCGGCATCGAAGTGGCAGTCGAGAGCATCCTTCGGGCGTACCTGGACCTCGAGCGGCGCCTCCGGCCCGTCGTTGATCAGGAGGATGCCGCCTTCGCCGAAGGTCCAGCCGGGTACTGCGTAGGTGGCGTGCTCCGCGTCCTGGCCGACCAGGGTCAGGCGCTGTTCCGGATAGATCGCGCAGACCGGCTGCCACACCGCGCTGTCGCGCGAGGCGCTGACCTGGTACAGCACCTGCTCGCCCGGCGCCGGCAGGTAGACGGCGTGGCCGAACTTCACCTTGACCTCGCCCGCTTCCACGGCCTCGGCGCCGACCACGTGGTAGCGCACCTCGTCGCCCCCCAGCAGGTCGCCGAAGTCCTTCTGGTGCAGGGCGGCGAGCGACTGGGCCAGGTCGCGCACGCGCGCGCCGCGGGTCAGGTGGCGGTCGTCGTCGACGTCGTCCTGGGGCAGCATCAGGGTCACGTGCGAGAAGCAGCGGGTGGCGGCGCGCCCGCGCTGCTCGCGCGGCGAGCGCTCCAGCAGGTCGCGCAAGAGCGGCCGGCGCGAGAACAGCGACAGCCCCGGCGCCTGCCACAGCGCCTCGGCGTTGAACACATCGTTGATCCTGGCTAGGACTTCGTGTTGGACATAGACCGGCATGATGAAATCTCCGTTGAAGGTTCAAGGCTCTGAATGCTCGCCATGCCGAACGCTAGCAGGGGGCAGATGAAAAACAGCAGGTGCGAACCGCCGGCCGAGAGGAAGCTCATCGGCTGGCCCATGATGGGAAACAGCGCCAGGTTGGTTCCCCAGGACAGCAGGAAGTGCCCGGCCAGGAAGGCGGCGCCGCCGCAGAGGAAGAAGCACTGGAAGCGTCCCAGCCAGGCGCGCCGGAAATCCTTGGCGGCCGCGCCCGCGCGCCAGCCGCATGCGGCCGCGTGCAGCAGGGCGCCCAGCAGCAGGGCCTGCAGGGTCCACAGCAGCAGGGCGCCGAGCAGGCCGTGGCGATTGAGCAGGAAAGAAGGCGCGAAATCGTCCTGCACGGCCGGGATGCGCAGCGCCTCGCCCGCTGACTGGCCGAGCATGGCCAGGCCCAGCAGGCCATCCGCGCCCAGCCATCCTCCTTCGCTCACGGCGCGCGCGCCCAGCAGCATCTGCTGGCCGGTATGCGGGTGGGCGCCGGGATCGGCCCAGACCTGGAAGCGTTCGGTATAGAAGCCCGCCGCGCCCAGGCTCGGTCCGAGCGCCTGCAGGGCCATCGCGCCGGCCAGCACCGCGCAGCTTGCGGCGCCGAGCAGCCCGGCCGCGCGGCGCCGGCCGCTCGCCAGGCACCAGGCGAGCAGGCTGGCGGTGGCCCAGACCAGCAGCAGGAGCAGTGGGGAATAATCGTCGACCTGGACCAGGGCCACCGCCAGCAGCAGCACGAACAGCAGCACCGGCGCCAGTACGCGCAGCCAGGCCTGCCGGCCGCCGTTCCCGCTTGCCAGGGACAGGCAGTGGGCGCTCAGGGCGGCCAGGGCCAGCTTGGCGAACTCCACCGGCTGGAGATCGAACACGCCGGTCTCGTCGCCGAAGGCGACCTGCAGCAGCAGGCCGGCCAGTGCGAGGAGCGCGAGCGCCACCAGCAGCCCTTCGGTGGCGCCGCGCGACATCCCGGCGCGCGCCACGCCCTGCAGGAGCAGCAGGCCGGCGGGCAGGCCGGCGCCCAGCAGCACGCAGCCGGTCTCGGCCTGGCGCAGCCAGGAGGTGTCGCGCGCGCCCAGGCCGAGTTCGAGCTGCACCAGCAGGCCCGTACCGAGCATCAGCACGGCGACGGCGCCGAGCAGCAGCGTGCGGCGTGGCCAGAGCAGGGCGTACCACAGCGCCGCCCAGGCGACCAGCAGCGCCCAGCCCACGCCGGGCGCCTGGCCGCCGCGCTGCATCGCCAGCAGCAGTACCGCGAATCCCGTGATCGCGGCGCCGGCGGCAGCCCGGGGGAGGGCGTCGCGCCGCAGCCCGGCGAGGCCAGCCAGCAGCGCGGCTGCGAGCCCGGCGATCCAGGCGGCAGGTAGAGGCATCGTGAACTGCCACAGCGAACGTTCGATCCAGGTCCAGGCCAGCGACGACGGCAGTTCCGTGCGCGGCTGGGCGAACAGTTCGACCTGGCCGCCCGGATGGAAGTGCAGGATGTCGCCCGCGATCGCGACGCCCAGCCGGCTGCGTCCGACCGCGATGCCGTCCACGCCGTCCAGCAGGTGCTCGCGCGTGGCGGCGTCCTGCCAGCCCTGCGCATCCCATACCGGCACCGGTTGGGAGCCGCGTACCTGGAGGGCGATGCCGCCATCCGCCGCGCGCAGCAGGGACACCGCGCCGGCTTCCAGGCCGGGGGCGGCGAGGCGGTTGCCGCAGTACAGGTAGCCGCCCGCGGTGACGGGACGGCGTGCATTCAGGAAGCCGGGGGCGAATCGGTTCCAGAGCCCGACGAGGCGGGCGCCCGCGCTTGTATCCGGGCAGGATGGCTGGGCGGCGCCGTCGCGCTGCAAGAAGGCGCCGTCGTATTCCCACTGGTGGCCTTCTCCGCGCAGCAGTACGCGGCCCGCACCGGCCTCGATCACATCGAAGCGCGCGGCGCCCAGTTGCAGGCGCTGGCCGGCGGCGAGCAGCAGGGTGCCGGTGGCCTGCTTTGCCTCGCCGCGCAGCAGCACGGCCGGCTGGGCGGGATGGGTGTTGCGCATCCACCAGCGCCCTCCAGCGTCGCGACGCAGCAGGAACTGGCGTGCGTCCGCGCGCGGCGCCGCGAGTTCCGCGCGTCCGAGCGTGGCCGATTCGCCCGGGGCCAGGCGCAGCTGGATGTGCGCAGGAAGGTAGCGCACGGGTGTGTTCAGGAGGGCGGCGAGCTGCAGGGCGCAGACCAGGCCGAGGGCGAGGGCGGCCCACGGCAGGCGCGCGTCGATGCGGGGCTTCATGCCGCCATCCTCGCGCTGCCGCCTGCCATGGCCGCGCGCACGGCGCCGAGCATGCGGCTGATGTCGAGGGCATGGCCCGGCCTGGCCTCGGGCCGGGGCGCCAGCAGGGCGCGCAGCAGGCCGAGCGCCTGGGCGGCGCCTGCCCCGAAGCGGCCGGCGAAGTCGGCGGCTTCATCCTGGGCCAGGACCGGCGGCAGGCCGCTGTCGCGCGTGCGCAGAGCGGCGGCGCCCGCGTGGCCGTGCAGGCTGTAGGCTTCGCCGCAGGCCGCCCCGTAGCGCAGCAGGCGGCCACACGCCAGGTAGTAGAGCAGGGCGCCGAGGGCGAAATAGTCGCTGCGCTGGCCGGCGAGATAGCGCCCGTCCGGGCCCGGGAAGAACTGTTCCGGCGCCTGCCACCTGGCGGTGCCGGCATAGGAATGGGTGGCCGCCTCGGCCAGGGGCCGGCTGGTGCCGAAGTCGGCCAGCTTCAGGGTGCGCGTCGCGCGCTCGAGGAGGAGATTGGCCGGCTTGAGGTCGAGGTAGCGAAAGCCCGCCGCATGCACCTTGCCCAGGGCCTGGTTGACCTGGGCGCACCAGTCCAGGGCCTGGCAGGGCGTGACTGCGCGCCCCGCCGCCTGTTCCACGGCGAGCCAGGAGGCGAGGTCGCCGTCGAGCAGTTCCAGCGCCATCGCCGGCAGGCCCGCGTGGCCGCCGCTGTCGAGCAGGCGCACGATGTGGCGGCCGTCCCAAGGCGCGAGCCCGGCCAGGAAGGCGGTCTCGATGCGTGCACTGTCGCTCCAGTGGCCGCGCAGGCCGGCCGGGGCACGCCCCATCTGTTCGGTATTGACCAGCTTGAGGGCGACCTGGGCGCCGTCCGGCGCTGTGGCGCGCCAGACGATCCCGTAGGCCGAGCCGCCGAGCGGCGCGCACAGCCGGTAGTGACCGCGGGTGAGGGAAACGATACTGCCTTGCTGGACCATGCTTGTCTCCGGATCGGCTTCAGCGCCGTTGCCGGAAACAAGCGGGGGGAAAACGAAAAGGCTGTGTTCGCGTTAACTATGCTATTGCAGTTGCCTCTACTTACCTTGTCGTACCGCAGTAGATAACCACTGAGCTGGTGTATGCAACGTTTGCGCGTCCAGTAAGCGCTGCCATCCCGAATAGTTCGCCAGGTAGCGGCTGGCCACGCCCTTGAAACGCACGAGCCAGTTCTTGAAGCGGCTGTGCCAGCCATTGACGTTCTGGATGTGGATCGCGCCGCGTGCGCGCCGGCCTGTCCGGACATTGACGGGCTCGTGCGTGATGCCGGCGACCGCGGCAAACCGGACGTAGGCGGACGCGCCATCGCTGATGAGCAGCACGTCGCCGGGCAGCACTGGCTGCAGGCAGGCGCGTAGCTGCGCCGCAGTCACAGGGCCACGGCCGGTATGAAAGTCTAGCGTGGCGCCACTGCGGTCGCGCGCCACCAGCAGGCAATCATGCTCGCGGTTGATGCCGCGCCGCCGGGCGACACCCCCGCGCTGTCGCGGCGGGCGCGTCAAGTTGCGCGATCCCTTCTGCGATTCCAGCAGGTAGGTTTCGTCGGCCTCGACGATCGCCGACAGGGTGGCCGGCCGGTGACGCGCGGCGCCCGGCGCGAAGCGGTGGCGCCACCGGAAGCTGGTGGTGCGATGCACGCCGGTGGCGAGCGCCGCGTCGCGCACGGTGCGCGATTCCAGCAAGCACTGGATATATGGCAGCCAGCACGCGCGCTTGCGCAGCCGGGCCAGCGGCGTGCCGGTCAGCGCATTGAAGGAACGGCGGCAGCCCAGGCAGCGAAACCGCTGCAGGCCGCTGGCGAAGCCTGACCGGTGCAGGCGCGCGCAGGCGCAATGGGGACATGGCCGGCCTGCCGCGGCCGCCTCGATGAGCGCCAGGCACTCGGCTGGGTCGCGGACGCTGTCGATCCACGCGCGCAGCCGGGCCAGATCGGTGCTGGACAATGGCGCCGCGGACAAGAATGCGAACAATTCGTCAAAGCTCAGGCCTTGCATCGTCACTCCAGATGAGTTAACTCGACGATGCGTAAGACTTCGACAACACGATTTGGTTCACCCAACAACCGCGAACACAGCCAACGAAAAAGCCGCGCAGTGCGCGGCTTCGTGTCAGCGGCCGTGGCGATCCCAGCGATCGCCGCGGTCCCAGTCGCGGCGGTCATGGCGATCATGGCGATCCCAGTCGCGACGGTCGTAACGGTCCCAGTCGCGGCGGTGCTCGACGTAGACCGGACGCGGCTGGACGTACACCGGGCGCGGCTGGACATAGACCGGACGCGGCTGCACATAGACCGGGCGGGGCTGGACGTAGCCGCCGTGGTAGCCGCGGTTGTCATAGTAGCGGTTGTCGTAATAGCGGCGGTCGTCGCGGGTCGAGATCGAGTTGCCCACTGCCGCGCCGACCACGCCGCCCACCAGGGCGCCGGTGCCGCCGCCGGCGCTGTGGCCGATTGCCGCGCCGACCACGGCGCCGATAGCGGTATTGACACCACGGTCGTCCGCCATTGCCGCAGGGGAGACGGCAACCGCGGCCAGGACCACCGCACCAACAATGTTAGATTTCCACATGGCTTTTCCTTATTGCCGCAGCGGTGATCTGGATGATCGAACTGCGCCGGGCATGGAAGCACTATAGGCGCCCCGCAGCATGCTGCCATCCGTTAATACAGATTTTTACAAACGGAACGGATGCGATACACCCGCCAAACCGCCCTTGCAGTAGAGACGGGCTGCCCCATCTAACAATTGTTACTGTTTACTCCGCCCGAGCCCCTCCGTGAACCGATCGTTTGCCACCATCCTCTTTCTTCTCGTCCTCTTGCAGGTGTACATCGGCATGCGGCTGCTGCCGGATATGGCCCTGGGCCCGCTGTTCGACGCCGCCGGCGTGCTCGTGCTGCTGCTCCTCACCGTGCTGGTGCCGGTCGGGCTGATGTCGGCCTCGCTGCGCCGGCACCGCTGGTCGAGCGTGGTGAGCTGGGCTGGCTTGCTGTCGATGGGCTTTTTCTCCTCGCTCCTGGTGACGACACTGGTGCGCGACCTGCTGCTGATCGTCCTGCGTATCGCCGGTTGGATGACGCCGGAGGTGGTGCGTCTGAGCGCGCTGGGCGTGCCGCTGCTTGCCCTGGGCGTGACGACCCTCGGTTTCGTCAACGCGCGCCGGCTGGCTCGCGTGAAGCGGGTCGACGTGCCGATCGCCGGCCTGCCGCAGGCCCTGCACGGCTATGCGATCGCCCAGGTCTCGGACATCCACGTCGGCCCCACCATCCGCCGTCCCTATCTGAATGCCATCGTCAACCGGGTCAACAAGCTGGGCGCCGATGCGATCGCCGTCACCGGCGACCTGGTGGACGGCAGCGTGCACCGCCTGGCCCTGCACACCCAGCCGCTGGCGCGCCTGTCGGCACCGGACGGGGTGTTCTTCGTTACCGGCAATCATGAATACTATTCCGGGGCCGACGAGTGGATCGCCGAGGTGCGCCGGCTGGGCCTCACCGTCCTGATGAACCAGCACGTAGTGCGGCGCCGCGCCGGGTCGGCACTGATGATCGCGGGCGTGGCCGACTATACCGCCCACCATTTCAACCCTTCGCACAAGAGCGATCCCAGGCGGGCGGCGGCCGGGGCGCCCCCGGACGTGGGCGTACGCGTCCTGCTGGCCCACCAGCCGCGCAGCGCCCTCGATGCCGCGGAAGCCGGTTTCCACCTGCAGCTGTCCGGACACACCCATGGCGGGCAATTCTTTCCCTGGAACCTGTTCGTGCCGCTCCAGCAGCCTTTCGTCTCTGGCCTGCACCGGGTGCGCGATATGTGGGTCTACATCAGCCGCGGCACCGGCTATTGGGGACCGCCGAAGCGCTTCGGCGCACCGTCCGAAATCACACTGGTGCGCCTGGTGCCGGCCTGACGGCGGGCTGAGACAGGCGTAGTAAATACGGCAATATTCTTGAGCAAAAAGTTGCCGCTTGCGCTATCGTGGGCATTTACTCCACCCACGAAGGATCCGACGCATGAATCGCCGCACCCTCCCAGTCCTGACCATCCTCGCCGCCAGCTTGATGAGCGCCTCCGTCCTTGCCGCCAGCCCCGGCAACGATCCGGCCGCGCTCGCGAAGATCCGCGATGCCGCGATGCAGAGCGACTATGCCTGGGAGCGCATGGCGGACATGACCGACCTGATCGGTCCGCGCCTGTCCGGTTCGCCGGGCGCCGCCGCCGCCGTGACCCAGGTGGCGGAGGCGATGCGCAAGCTCGGCGCCAAAGTGACGCTGCAACCGGTCAAGGTCCCGCACTGGGTGCGCGGCCAGGAGACCGGCGAACTGGTCGCATACAGCGGCCGTCCGGACGGCATCACCCAGCGCGTCGTGCTGACCGCCCTCGGCGGTTCCGGCGCGACCCCGGCCGCGGGCCTGACCGCGCAGGTGGTGGTGGTGAAGGGCTTCGATGAACTGAAGGCGCGCGCGGGCGAAGTGAAGGGCAGGATCGTCCTCTTCGACGTCGCGTTCGATCAGCACCAGGCCGACCGCGGCCTGGCCGGCCAGGCCTACGGACAGGCGTCGGCCTACCGCCGCGACGGCCCGCGCATGGCGGCCGAGATGGGCGCCGTGGGCGCGCTGGTGCGCTCGGTGGGCGGCGCCAGCTACCGCCTGCCGCATACCGGCTCGACCGGCCTGCAGGACAATGCACGCATCCCGGCCGCGGCGGTCACCGCGGAGGACGCAATGCTGATGAGCCGCCTGGCCAAACGCGGCCCCTTGAGCATGCGCCTGGTGCTCACGCCCAAGACCTTGCCGGACGCCGACAGCTATAACGTGATCGCCGACCTGCCGGGCACCGACAAGGCCGACGAGATCGTCATCGTGTCCGGTCACCTCGATTCCTGGGACCTGGCCACCGGCGCCCACGACGATGCCGCCGGCGTCGCCAGCGCGATGGCCGTGCTCGAGACCCTGAAGAAGCTCGACTACCGTCCGCGCCGCACCATCCGCATGATCGCCTGGATGAATGAGGAGAACGGGACCCGCGGTGCGCGCGGCTACCTGGCCGCCGAGCAGGCCAATGCCGAGAAGCACATCGGTGCGATCGAGAGCGACAATGGCGCCGGCCGCCCCTTCGGCCTGCGCACCAGCGTGCCGGCCAACATGACCAAGCTGTTCGCCCCGCTGCAGGCCGCCCTGCAGCCGATCGGCGCGGGTGTGCTGCGGCGCGAGGACGCGCTGTCCACGGGCGATCTGTCCGGCCTGGAGCGCGCCGGCGTGCCGAGCTTCGCGCCGCTCATCGACACCTCGAGCTATTTCGACTACCACCACACGCCGGCCGATACGCTCGACAAGGTCGACCCGGACCACCTGCGCCGCCACGTGGCGCTGATGGCCGCGACGAGCTGGTTCCTGGCCAATATCGAGCAGCCGATCGGCCGCGCGAATGTCCCGGAGCGTTGAGCCGCGCAGGCAGCCCGCGCGGGATCAGGGAATGGGGATGCGCCGTACCGCACGCGCGTGTCCCCGGTAGGGCCTGCCGTAGATGGTCTGGATGCCGCTGGCGAAATTCTGGCCCCAGACCAGCTGGGTGCGCGTTTCGTGCGGTTCGCTCGACCAGTACCAGCTGCGTTCGAAATTGCCGCGCGCATTCGCGAACAGCAGCGCCAGCTCACGCCGGGTCGGCAGCACGCCACCCTGGGACGAAGCCCAGTCGGCGGCCGTCGGCCAGCTGACGTCGGCGGCTTCGCCCGGCAGCAGGATCAGGTGGTAGTCGGGTTCGTCCTTGCCCAGGATGAGACCGGCATAGGTTTCGCCTTCTTGCAGGGTGGCCCTGACTTGCATGTATTCGCCCATTTAACACGTCCCTCGGTTTGGTCACAGTCTGTATGAGACTGGTCGGGAACGGTGTTGGTTGCGGCCTGGGCTTCGATCTAGATCATGCCTGTGTTTAGTTTCTTGCGAGTGAGTGCCTTTAGGATCGAGTTTATTCGGGCATCGGCAGGGCCATCTGCGGGTCCTGGACGCCGGCCCGGTTCACGGCGGGCGTCACCTTGTACCACTCGAAGGCCTCAGGGGGCAGGGCGGCGCGGCGCGCCAGCTCCAGTGCCTGTTCGGTCGACAGGGAAGGATCCAGCCACAGTTCGGCATCGGCGGCCTCGACGACCACGGGGCGGCGGTCATGGATGTCGAGCATGCCTTCGCCGGCGGCGTCGGTGACGATCACGAAACCGGCCTCGGCGCGGTTCTCCTTGAAGCCGCCGAAATTGGCCAGGGCCAGCATGAACAGGGGCGCGCGGTCGCGCCGGTGGATGTGCCAGGGCTGCTTCGCGCCTTTCTCGCCGGTCCACTCGTACCAGCCCTCGGCCGGCACGATGGCGCGCCCGTTCTTCAGCATGCCGCGCCAGTAGCGGTTGTCCAGCTTGTCGAGGCGCGCATTGATCGTGATCGGCACCTTGCCCTCGGCCCAGCGCGCGCGGTAGCTCCAGAACACGTCGTCGATGCGGCGCTCGCCATCCTGCAGGTGCATGAGGGGGCGGTAGCTGCCAGGAGAAACATTCCAGGCAGGCGTGGATTCGCTGTCGTAGACCGCGTCGGTCCAGCCGAAGACGCCGGCGTAGTAACGAGCCGTCTGGCTCTGGTCAAATCGTCCGCACATGGGCGCATGGTAGCGCAGGCGCGCGCGGGGTGCGGCACGGTAGCGCGGCAGTGGAATCTTCAGGAGGTGGCGCGCAATGGTATGCTCGCGCCTGACCCGTTTCAAGAATGAACGCAGAGGAGAAGAGGTATGGCAACTGGCTGGTGGAGCGTCCTGAAAACCGTGCCGTGGAGCGAAGTGATCAATGCCGCGCCGCAAGTCGCGACCGGCGCGCGCAGGCTGTGGGACACGGTGGCGCGCAAGTCGGGCACGGCCCCCGGCCCGGCGATGGAGGCGCAGCCTGAAGAGAACCTGTTCGGCACGCTGGTGCTGCGCGTCGAGAAGAACGAGTCGAACCTGGCCGACCTGCGCACCCAGATGCTGCAGGCATCGGAGATCATCGCCAACCTGGCCGACCAGAACGCCCAGCTGATCGCCAAGATGGAGCTGGCGCGCACCCGGCTGCTGTGGCTGGGCATGGCGACCGGTGTCTCGTCCATCCTCGCCCTGGTGGCGCTGGGCGTCATCCTGGCGCGCACCTGAAAGTGTTGACATGAAAGCCGTACTGATCCTGGCGACGCTGTTCGTCTTCATCTCGATGCTGCTGAACGCGGCGCGTCGCAAAGGCAAGCTGAACGAAGATGCCAACCGGGCCGTGGCCGGGCTGGCTTCGTCGATGCGCATTTTTGTGTACGGGCTGCTGTTTTTCGTCGCAATCGTATGCGTCGCCGTTGCCTGGCAGAGCTTGAAGGCGGGCGCTTGAAAGGCGTTGCCTGGCAAATGTCCGATCAGTCTGACAGACGCGCGGGAAGAACTGGCGCTTGTAGCGCCAAAGAGAAGCCCGATCTTGGTATCGTTCTCTGGTGGATAGTTCCACCTCTCTCCGCGTGTCTCCAACTCAGTGTTGACTGAGTCTTCAGGCCGCTGTCCCACGGACAGCGGCCCTTTTTTTGCCGGTCAGGTTGAACATGCAACGTTGCACTTTCGACCCTGTCGAGCCGACCATATGCTAGAATCCTGCCCGCTGCCCCGATGGTGAAACTGGTAGACACCCGGGACTTAAAATCCCGTGCTCGTGAGGGCGTGCCGGTTCGATCCCGGCTCGGGGCACCAGTATTGACGCCAACTGGCGACAATACGGTATTGAGGCAGCGCACCCCATCCTTGCCGTCGTCTTCGGCCCCCGGCCTCCTTTCGGTGTCCGGATTCCCTCCTCTGTCGACTCATCCATTGGTCCTCCCGCCGGGATGGTGTAGCATGCCGGTCGGCGCTCCAATTCATGGCGCCGCAGCAAGAGGACAAGAATTGAACATCATTATCAATGACGAACTGCGTGCCTTCGTCGACCCGCTTACCGACATCGAATACGCCGCGCTGGAGCGCAGCCTCCTCGCCGAGGGATGCCGCGACGCGCTGGTCCTGTGGCGCGATACCCTGATCGACGGTCATAACCGCTACGAGATCTGCCAGAAGCACGGCATTCCCTTCCGCACCGTCCACAACAACAACTTCGCCTCGCTCGAGGACGTGATGCTGTGGATGATCGACAACCACCTGGCGCGCCGCAGCGTCTCCGACTTCCAGCGCGGCGTGCTGGCCCTGAAGAAGAAGGAAATCGTCACGGCGCGCCTGGCCGAGAAGATGGCCGAGCAGCCGCCCGAGCCGGAAGCCGACGACATGGACTCGCGCCCGCCGCCGCCCTGGAACACGCGCGAGGAAATCGCCAAGGCTGCGCGCGTCTCGGCCAATACCATCAGCCAGATCGAACGCATCCAGAAGGCTGCGACGCCGGAGCTGCGCGAAGCGGTGCGCACCGGCGCCATCTCGATCAATGCGGCCGCGAACGTGGCGCAGCTCTCCGAAGAGGAGCAGAAGGCGGCCGTCGCCGGCGGACGCAAGGAGCTGCAGCAGGCCGCCCGCCAGGTGCGCGAGCAGAAGCAGGCGGCCCGTCCGAAAAAGGAAACGGTCCCGGTCGATCCCGAGGACGAGCGCGCCGCCCTGCGCGCCGAGGTGGCCAATCTGAAGGACCGCGTCGCAACCCTGCTGACCGAAAACGAAGTCCTGAAGCAGAAACTGGTGCACGCCGGCCTGGCTTGAGGCGATAACAAGAACGAAGGAGACCCGCATGATCGACACCCGCCGCATCCTCCCGACCATCCTGGCCGCCGCCCTGGGCGCCGCCGTGCCGGCGATGGCCTTCGGCGCCGCGCCCGCCGTGCAGCAGGCCCCAGGCAAGGCGGAGCTGGCCCGCTGGAAGAAGACCGCGGCGCGGGTGACCATCATGCGCGACAAATGGGGCATCCCCCACGTCTTCGGCAAGCGTGACGCCGATGCGGTCTTCGGCTTGCTGTACGCCCAGGCCGAGGACGATTTCAACCGGGTCGAGCTCAACTACATCAATGCGATGGGCCGCCTGGCCGAAGTCGAGGGCGAGAAGGAGGTCTGGCGCGACCTGCGCATGAAGATGTACATCCAGCCCGCCGGCATGCAGGCCAAGTATGCGGCCAGCCCGGCCTGGCTGAAGGAGCTGATGAACGCCTTCGCCGATGGCCTGAACTACTACCTGCACACCCATCCGGAAGTGAAGCCGAAGCTGATCACGCGCTTCGAGCCCTGGATGGCGCTGAGCTTCAGCGAAGGCAGCATCGGCGGCGACATCGAGTCGATCGACCTGAAGGAGCTGGAGCGCTTCTACGGCAAGAACACCCAGGTAGCCACGGCCGCCCGTGATAAAGGTTTCGATGCCGAGCCGCGCGGTTCCAACGGTTTCGCGATTGCACCCAAGCTCTCGAGTACGGGCAATGCGCTCCTCTTGATCAACCCGCACACCTCCTTCTACTTCCGCCCGGAAGTGCACATGGTGAGCGAGCAGGGGCTGAACGCCTACGGCGCCGTGACCTGGGGCCAGTTCTTCATCTACCAGGGTTTCAACGAGAAGACCGGCTGGATGCATACCTCAGGCGGCGGCGACGTCATTGACGAATACCTGGAAACCGTCGTTGAGCGCGACGGCAAGTTCTTCTACAAGTACGGCAAGGAAGAGCGCCCGGTGCGCGCCGCGCCGGTGACGCTCCCCTATAAAACCCCATCCGGCGCGATGGCCAGCAAGACCATCACCGCCTACTTCACCCACCACGGTCCGATCGTGCGCGCGGTGGATGGCAAGTGGGTCGCCGTGAAAATGATGGACGAGCCGCTCAAGGCCCTGACCCAGTCCTATAGCCGCACCAAGGCGCGCGACTACAATGCCTTCTACAAGGCCATGGAGCTGCGCACCAATTCCTCGAACAACACGGTGTATGCGGATGCGAAGGGGAATATCGCCTACTTCCACGGCAACTTCATCCCGAAGCGCGATCCGAAGTTCGACTGGACCAAGCCGGTCGACGGCAGCACCCCGGCTACCGAGTGGCAGGGCCTGCATGCGATCAAGGACACCATCACCCTGTTCAACCCGGCCAGCGGCTACATCTCGAACACCAACAACTGGCCTTTCAGTTCTTCCGGCGCCAGCAGCCCGAAGCGCGAAGCCTGGCCCGACTATATGTGGTCGCTGCCCGAGAATGCGCGCGGCCGCCACGCCGAGCGCGTGCTCAAGGATGCCAAGGGCTTCACCCTCGACAGCCTGATCGCCGCCGCCTACGACAGCCACCTGACCGCCTTCGAGCCCCTGGTGCCGCAGCTGCTGAAGGACTACGAGGCCCTGCCGGCGGACGATCCGCGCAAGGCGGCGCTTGCCGAGCAGGTAGCAAGCCTGCGCGGCTGGGACCTGCGCTATGGCGTCGCATCGGTACCGACCTCGCTTGCGATCTACTGGGGCCAGGACATGGTCGCGAAGAACGCGCCGCGCGCCCGCGCCCAGGGCACGCCGGTGGTCGATTTCATCACGCACAGCCTGAACGCCGAGGAACGCCTCGCTTCGCTTCAGCGCGCCAGCGAGAAACTCACGAGCGACTTCGGCACCTGGAAGACGCCATGGGGCGAGATCAACCGCTTCCAGCGCATCAGCGGCGACGTCGACCAGCAGTACGACGACAGCAAGCCGAGCTTCCCGGTCGGCTTCGCTTCCGCCAACTGGGGCTCGCTGGCCTCCTTCGGCATGGTAGCCAAGCAGAAGACCAGGCGTATCTACGGCGACCGCGGCAACAGCTTCGTGGCCGTGGTGGAGTTCGGCCCGAGGGTGCGCGCCAAGAGTATCCTCGCGGGCGGCAACAGCAACAACCCGGCCTCGAAGCACTTCGCCGACCAGGCGGAAATGTACAGTCGCGGCGAGTTCAAGGACGTGCTGTTCTATAAGGAAGACATCGAGAAGCACCTCGAGCGCAAATACCACCCGGGCATGTAAGCAATGAACGAGCGGGAGAAAATGCTGGCGGGGCTGCCGTATCGTGCCGGCGCCCGCGAGCTGGTGGCCCAGCAACAGGCCACTTCAGCTGCATCATCCTCGACGTCGCGCCGGTAGAGATCGGCGACGACGCCGTCATCGGGGCCGGCAGCGTCGTCACCCACGATGTCGCGGCCGGTAACCGGGTGGCCGGTAACCCCGCCCGTCCGCACGAGGATTGATGCCCGGCCCACTGGTGCTGGCTGGAACTCGCTTGTTATAATCGGCAATTAACTTCGTGTGCGCAGGGCAGGGCCGTGGCAAAACTCTATTTCAGGTATTCGGCGATGAACGCCGGCAAATCGACCTCCCTCTTGCAGGTCGCGCACAACTACGAAGAGCAGGGCCAGCAGGTCAAGCTGTACACGGCGGCCATCGACAACCGCTACGGCGTCGGCCTGATCACCTCCCGTTTGGGGCCGCAGCGCCAGGTCGACCTGTTCGATGGCGACACCAATTTCCTGAACGACGCCCCGCAGGTCGCCTGCATCCTGGTCGACGAAGCGCAATTCCTCACCACGCTCCAGGTGCAGCAGCTGCACCAGGTGGCGCAGGTGCGCGGCATTCCCGTCATCTGCTACGGCCTGCGCAGCGACTTCCGCGGCGCACCTTTCCCCGGCTCGGCCTATCTGCTGGCGCTGGCCGACGACATCGAAGAAATCAAGAACATCTGCACCTGCGGCAAGAAGGCGACCATGAATATCCGCGTCGACCCCGAAGGCCGCCGTATCCGCGAGGGCGAGCAGGTCAGTATTGGCGGCAACGAGAGTTACCGCCAGGCCTGCGGCCGCTGCTTCTACGCGGCGTAACACCGGTGCCGGCCGGCTGCACGACCTGGCTGCCGGCCGCCGCCTGCGCCGGCGGCGACATGTTGCTCTACCTGATTCCCTCGGCAGCGCTGGCGCTGCTCCTGTGGATCGCGTCGGGCGCTCATCCCTTCTTCTTTCTCTTCACCGCCGCCGGCACCCTGTGCCATGAGCTCGCCCATTTCTCGGTGGGCCTCCTGACCAATGCCGAACCGGTCGGCATGAGTATCCTTCCGCGAAAGATCAGGAAACCGGGCAAGGGACACAACTGGGAGCTGGGCTCCGTCAGCTTCGCCAACCTGCGCTGGTACAACGCCGCGCCCGCCGCATTGGCGCCGCTGCTCATCCTGGCCTTGCCCTTCGGCGTGGCCTGGTGGCGCACCCGCCACGGTTGGGTGTTCGAGCCGGTCGACCTGCTGCTGACCTTCATCCTCGCGCCGCAGTTCCTGTCCTTCTGGCCATCGCCGGTGGACTGGCGCCTGGCGGCGCGGTCCTGGCCTTGGATTCCCATCGGAATCATTGCGGTGGTGACCGGCATGTATGGAAGCCAACTGCTCGCTATTGCCAAAGGATGAATGCCGGCTTATGCCAGCCTTAAGCTTTGTAAGGTTGCATCGGAAAAGCCTACAAGCTGGCTCTGCCTCCTTGTACCTTCCTGTAGAATGGGCCACGAAGGGCGTATTGTCCGGCACAGGGCCGGAAGCGCCAGGCATCAAGTGTTCCCCGATTCGGAGAGACGACCAATGAAGAAACATCATCTGTTCATGGCCGCAATGGCCTTTGCCATGTCGGCCCATGTGGTCACCGCGCAGCCGGAGAAGGTCGCCGCCGTGGCCCCGGCGAAGGCCGCTGCAACGGCGGCCGGTCCGCTCCAGATGAAACCGCTCGCCGAGCAGACCCAGGCCGCGCTCTGGGCCTCGCGCGTCCTTGGCCGCTACCACTACAAGGCGACGCCGCTCGACGACGCGATGTCGGTGAAGATCTTCGACAACTATTTCGAGAACCTGGACAGCGAGAAGCTGTACTTCGTCCAGGCGGACATCGACGGCTTCGCTCCGCTGCGCACCAAGATGGACGATGCGATCAACAACGAGAACCTGTCGGCCCCGTTTGCGATCTACAACCTCTACCAGCAGCGCTTTACCGAGCGCATGAACTACGCGCGCCAGCTGCTCAAGACCAAGCCGGACTTCACCCTCGACGAGACGCTCGAACTCGACCGTGAAAAGTCGCCGTGGGCGAAGAACGAGGACGAGGTGCGCGAACTGTGGCGCAAGCGCGTCAAGAACGACTGGCTGCGCCTGAAGCTGGCCGGCAAGGATGAGAAAGCCATCCGCGAGACGCTCGACAAGCGTTACGAGAACTACGTTACCCGCATCCGCAAGCTCAACAACGAAGACGTGTTCCAGATGTTCATGAACGCGTACGCCACCGCGATCGAGCCGCACACCAACTATCTGGGCCCGCGCTCGGCCGACAACTTCGATATCGCCATGCGCCTGTCGCTGGAGGGCATCGGCGCCGTGCTGCAGTCGCGCGACGAGTACACCGTGATCCGCGAGATCGTGCCGGGCAGCCCGGCTGCGCTGTCGGGCAAGCTGAAGGTCGGCGACAAGATCGTCGGCGTGGCGCAGGGCAACGGTCCGTTCACCGACGTGCTCGGCTGGCGCATCGACGACGTCGTGCAGCTGGTGCGCGGCGAGAAGAACACCACCGTGCGCCTCGATGTGCTGCCCGGCGACGCCGGCCCCGACGCCAAGCACGTCACCGTCTCCATGGTGCGCAAGAAGATCAGCATGGAAGAGCAGGCCGCCAAGAAGTCGATCATCGAAGTCAAGGATGGCGCCTTCAAGCGTCGCGTCGGTGTGATTTCGCTGCCGACCTTCTACCTCGACTTCGAGGGCCGTCGCCGTGGCGACAAGGACTACCGCAGCGCCACCCGCGACGTGGCCCGCATCCTCAACGAACTCAAGAAAGAGAAAGTCGACAACGTCCTGATCGACCTGCGCAACAACGGCGGCGGTTCGCTGACGGAAGCCATCGAACTGACGGGCCTGTTCATCGACAAGGGCCCGGTGGTGCAGCAGCGCGACGCCACCGGCCGCGTCGAGATCGAGGCCGACACCCAGGCCGGCCTGGCCTGGGACGGTCCGATGGGCGTCCTGATCAACCGCGGCTCGGCCTCTGCCTCGGAAATCTTCGCGGCGGCGATCCAGGACTATGGCCGCGGCCTGGTGATCGGCGAGCCGAGCTTCGGCAAGGGCACGGTCCAGACCCTGATCGACCTCGACCGCTTCGCGCCGGGCGAGAAGGTGCGCTATGGCGAGCTGAAGATGACGATCGCCCAGTTCTTCCGCATCAACGGCGGCACCACCCAGCTGCGCGGCGTGACCCCGGACATCAAGCTGCCCCAGCTGTCCGACATGGAAAGCTTCGGCGAATCGTCCTATAACAATGCCTTGCCCTGGGTGGCGATCAAGCCGGCTTCCTACACGGCGGCAGGCGACCTGAAGGAACTGATCGGCCCGCTCCAGCAGCGTCACGAGGCGCGCATCGCCAAGGACAAGGAGTTCCAGTTCCTCAAGGAAGACATCGACGAAGTCCTCAAGCTGCGCAAGGAAAATGCGATCTCGCTGAACGAAGCCGTGCGCCGCAAGGAACGCGATGCCCAGGACGCCCGCGCCAAGCTGCGTGAAGCGCGCCTGGCGGGCGCCACCGGTACCGCGACCGACGAGCCTGCCGCAGCCCCGGGTGGCAAGGAGGCGCGCGGCAAGGTGCCGGAGCCGACCAAGCCGGCCAAGGCGGTGACGGCCGTACGCGGTGCGCCGCGCCAGGACGACGGTCTGCAGTACGACGAGCGCGACCTGGCGGCGGAAATTGCTGCCGAGAAGGCGGCCAAGGATGCCAAGGATATCTTCCTGCAGGAAGCGGCCAACATCCTCGCCGATGAGGTGGGCATGCTGCGTACCGACACCCGCATGGCTTCGCGCGCCATGCCCTATATGGCGGCGCCACGCGCCGGTAACTGATCGGCAGCAGGGGCGGGCGCTCCTGCAGGACAAGAATGGCCAGGTCTGCTGTTGCAGCCTGGCCATTTTTATTGCATAAAATGTTTCTCAAAAATTGTGGCTTTGATCACGCACGCGTGCCGTTTATCTTGGCGCATGATCACCTCGAGTAGGATTGTTCCTACTGATTTACGCGGATTTTTCCGACTCTCCTACCCCGCGCACGGTTGAGTTACGCGAAATATTGCCTTTTTTTTACTTGTGATAGGATAACTCTACGGTTGTAAGAACAACAATTTCACACCATCCAAGGAGTTAATATCATGGCAATTCGTCACGTCGCTGCAGCTGCCCTCATGGTTTGCGCCAGTGTCGCTCACGCTGATCCGCTCTCGGCCACGTCGGCGCCGGCCACCAGCTTCCTGAACAACTGGACCACCGGTAATGGAACCAATGTGCTGGGATCCGGCGTCCTCGGTGGCAGCCTGAACCTCGTCGGCGGCGTGTCGTACGGCAGCGGGGCGAGCGATGCCAGCCTGACCGATGTCCTGATGGGCAAGGCTTCCGCCAATCTCGGCCAGGTCGACGGCCAGACCCAGCTGTTCTTCTCGCGCGGCGTCGAGGGCACTTACCTGCTGGCCGCCGGCAACGGCATCCTGGCGGCAACGCTGGGCGACGGCAAATCGGTGATCGGCACCGCGAATGGCGCGCTGATCGTGGACGGCGTCGACAAGGCGCCCGGCATGGGCGGCGGCGGCGGTGGCGGTGGCGGTGGCGGCGGCGCTTCTAACGGCGGTTCAAGTGGATCGAATGGCGCCAACGGCACGGATGGTTCCAACGGCTCGAATGGTTCCAACGGCTCGGACGGCTCGAATGGTTCCAACGGCTCGAATGGTTCGAACGGTTCGAACGGCTCGAACGGTTCGAATGGCTCCAACGGCTCCAACGGCTCGAATGGCAATGGAAACGGACAGGCGCAGTTGCCTGTTCAGGACGTGGCCGACCCAGCCGAAGTCCCGGAGCCGTCGAGCATCGCCCTGATGCTTGCCGGTATGCTGGGCGCGGGCGCGCTGACCCGCCGCCGCAAGCACTGATATCCTCCCTCGGCGGGACCATGAGCGCTCCGCCAGCCTGCGCATTGCGGTCATTTCCCGCTTGGCAGCGAGTTCAATTCCTGTACAATCCTTGTGAACGGTCGTGCTTTTTCTGGCGATCGAATAACAAGGAGACGACATGGACCTGCACTACTCGGACGGGGACCTGGCCTTTCGCGACCAGGTCCGCGCCTTCCTCGATTCCCATCTACCCGAAGACCTGCGCGCCAAGGTGCTGGGCCACCTGCGGCTGAGCAAGGACGACTTCGTCCGCTGGCACCGCATCCTCGCCAAACAGGGCTGGGTCGCTCCCGGCTGGCCGGTCGAATTCGGCGGCCCCGGCTGGACGCCGGTACAGCGCCACATCTTCGAGGAGGAGTGCGCCCGCGCCGGCACGCCGCGCGTGATGCCCTTCGGGATCGACATGGTGGCGCCCGTGATCATGGCCTTCGGCTCCCAGGAACAGAAGGACTTCTTCCTGCCGCGCATCCTGTCCTGCGAAGACTGGTGGTGCCAGGGCTATTCCGAACCCGGCTCCGGGTCCGACCTGGCTTCGCTCAAGACCACGGCGGTTCGAGGTGTGGACGATGAGGGCGAGCACTACATCGTCAACGGCCAGAAAACCTGGACCACGCTGGCCCAGCACGCCGACATGATCTTCTGCCTGGTCCGCACCGACAGCTCGGTGCGCAAGCAGGAGGGCATCTCCTTTCTCCTGATCGACATGCATTCGCCCGGGATCACGGTGCGCCCGATCATCATGCTCGACGAAGACCACGAGGTGAACGAAGTCTTCTTCGACAATGTCCGCGTTCCCGTCGCCAACCTGGTGGGCCAGGAGAACCGGGGCTGGACCTATGCCAAATACCTGCTCGGCCACGAACGCACCGGCATCGCCGCCGTCGGCCGCAGCAAGCGCGAGCTGGCCTTCCTCAAGCGCCTGGCGCGCCGCGAGCAGAAGAACGGCCGTCCGCTGCTGGAAGACCCGCTGTTCGCCGCGAAGGTCGCCGACCTCGAGATCGAGCTGATGGCGCTCGAGATGACGGTGTTGCGCGTGCTGGCCCAGGCCAGCAAGTCGCCGGGGCCGGAAGCCTCGCTGCTGAAGGTGCGCGGCACCGACATCCAGCAGATGCTCACCGAACTGATGCTGGAAGCGGCGGGCCCGATGGCGCTGCCTTTCGACCCGGCCTTCCTGGAGGGAGAAGAGGAGCACAGCGCGGCCGGCGACGACCTGGCGGCGCCGCTCGCCTCGTACTACTTCAACTACCGCAAGACCTCCATCTACGGGGGCTCGAACGAGATCCAGCGCAACATCATCACCCAGATGATCCTGGGCCTGTGAGGAGGACACGATGAACTTCAACTACAAGGAAGAGCAGCAGCAGTTCGCCGACGCGCTCAAGCGCTGGATCGGGCGCGACTACGGTTTCGAACAGCGCCGCGCCATCGTCGCCTCCGACAAGGGCGTGTCCGACACGGCCTGGGCGACCCTCGCCGAACTGGGCATGACGGCCTTGCCGGTACCGGAAGCCCAGGGCGGCTTCGACGGCGGCGCCGTCGACCTCTTCGTCGTCATGCGCGAACTGGGCCGCGGCCTGGTCGTCGAACCCTACTTCGCCACGGTGCTCGGCGCCCATTTCCTCAAGCTGGGCGGCAAGCACGCCGATCTGCTCGAGCAGGTGGCCACGGGCGAACTGAAGCTGGCCTGCGCGCTGGGAGAGCGCCAGTCGCGCCACGAACTGCGCGACATCGCGACCCGCGCCGAAGCGAGTGGCGGGGGCTGGCGCCTGAGCGGCGAGAAGAAGGCCGTCATCCATGGCGCCGAAGCCGATGTGCTGATCGTGTCCGCGCGCAGCAGCGGCGGGCAGTGCGAGGAGGCGGGCATCAGCCTGTTCGTGCTGCCGCGCGATACCCCCGGCGTGCACGTGAGCGGCTACCGCACCCTGGACGGCCTGCGCGCCGCCGACGTGCGCTTCGATGGGGTCGAAGTGCCGGCTGCGGCGCTGCTCGGCCAGGCCGGCAACGGCTGGAACATCCTCGAAGCGGGCGCGGACTATGGCGCGGGCCTCTTGTGCGCCGAGGCGCTCGGCGCGATGGAAGCGCTGTTCGACGCCACCCTCGACTACCTCAAGACGCGCCAGCAGTTCGGCGTCCCGATCGGCAAGTTCCAGGCCCTGCAGCACCGCATGGCCGACATGTACATCCACCTGGAGCAGGCGCGCTCGATGGCGCTACTGGCGGCCGTCAAGCTCGATGGCGACGACGGGGACGAGCGCCGCCGCGTGGTCTCCGCCGCCAAGTACCGGGTGGGCCAGGCGGCCCGCTTCATCGGCCAGCAGGCGGTGCAGCTGCATGGCGGCATGGGCGTCACCGACGAACTCGCGGCCGCCCACTACTTCAAGCGCCTGTCGATGATCGAACTCACCCTGGGCGACCGCGATCACCACCTGGCGCGCTTCATCGCCGCCCCAGGCTTCCAGGGGGCGGCGTGAAGGAAGAACGCAAGCACTTTTACTTCGAGGACTTCTTCGTCGGCCAGGAGATCGACCTCGGCGCGCGCACCGTGAGCGAGGAAGAAATCATCGCCTTCGCCCGCGCGTTCGATCCTCAGCCCTTCCACGTCGACCGCGCGGCGGCTGAAGCCTCGATCTACGGCGGCGTGATCGCCAGTGGCTGGCATACCTGCAGCATGATGATGCGCATGGTCGTCGACGGCCTGATGTGCAGCGCCTCGAGCATGGGTTCGCCCGGCCTTGAGGGCGTGCGCTGGCTGAAACCCCTGCGCGCCGGCGACACGCTCCGGGTGCGCTACCTGACGACAGGGGTCAAGGCCTCGAACTCGAAGCCGGACCGCGGTGTCGTGTGGTCCAAGTGGGTGGCGAGCAACCAGCACGGCGAAGAGATCTGCACCATCGAGGGCATGGGCATGTTCGGCCGGAGGCCACAGGGAGGCGGCAATGCCTGAGCGCCTGCCCTTCGACAAGCTGCCCGGGCTGGTGGGCCAGGAGATCGCCGTCTCCGACTGGTTCCTGGTCGACCAGGCGCGCATAGGCGGGTTCGCCGACGCCACCGAGGACCGCCAGTGGATCCACGTCGACCCCGAGCGCTGCGCGCGCGAGTCGCCGTTCGGGGCGCCCGTTGCGCACGGTTTCCTGACGCTGTCGCTGCTGCCCGCCATGCTCGAGAACGCGATCCTGATCGAGGGCATGCGCATGGGTCTGAACTACGGACTGAACAAGGTCCGCTTTCCCGCGCCGCTGCCGGCGGGCACCCGAGTGCGCGGACGCTGGACCCTGGCGGCGGCCGAGCCGATCGAGGGCGGCGTCCAGCTCACGTGGGCGGTGACGGTGGAGAGCGAAGGAGGCGGCAAGCCCGTGTGTGTTGCCGACTTCCTCGTCCGCGCGTATGTGTAGGGTGGGCGGCTGTACTCGGCGGCCCGGGTATTCGCGCATCTGACGCCGCCCACGCGTTCAACCGGCCCGAGAATAGTCGTTCTGTCTGCTCGCAAACGCGTTGAACGCGTGGGCGGCCTCCGGTCAGCTGGCGGATCGCAGCGAAGGGTGGAGCCGCCCACCCAACGGATCCCTCAGCCTTTCGCTGGTGCGTACTTCGCCAGCTCCAGCTTGGCAATCGCATTGCGATGCACCTCGTCCGGGCCGTCGGCCAGGCGCAGGGTGCGGTTGCCGGCCCACTGGTAGGCGAGCGGGAAGTCCTCGGACACGCCCGCCGCGCCGTGGGCCTGGATCGCCCAGTCCAGCACGTCCTGCGCCACGGTCGGCGCCAGCACCTTGATCATCGCGATCTCGGCCTGGGCGTGCTTGTTGCCGACCGTGTCCATCATATAGGCGGTTTTCAGGGTCAGCAGGCGGGCCGTGTCGATGCGGATGCGCGCTTGGGCGATGCGCTCGCGCCACACGCCCTGTTCCGAGATCTTTCGTCCGAAGGCGACGCGGCTGTCGAGGCGCCGGCACATCAGTTCCAGCGCCCGTTCTGCCACGCCGATGGCGCGCATGCAGTGGTGGATGCGGCCCGGCCCCAGGCGTCCCTGCGCGATCTCGAAGCCGCGGCCTTCGCCCAGCAGCAGGTTCGCGGCGGGCACGCGCACGTTCTCGAACAGGATCTCGCAGTGGCCATGCGGCGCGTCGTCGTAGCCGAAGACGGGCAGGGGACGCACGATGGTGATGCCGGGCGTGTCGGCGGGGACCACGATCATCGACTGCTGCTGGTGGCGGGCCGCGTCTGGATCGGTCTTGCCCATCACGATGAAGACCTTGCAGCGCGGGTCGCCGGCGCCCGAGATCCACCATTTGTGGCCGTTGATGATGTAGTCGTCACCCATGCGCTCGATGCGGGTGGCGATATTGGTCGCGTCCGACGATGCCACGTCCGGCTCGGTCATCGCGAAGGCCGAGCGGATCTCGCCGCTCAGCAGCGGCTCGAGCCAGGTGTTCTTGATCTCCTCGGAAGCGTAGCGCTCCAGGGTTTCCATATTCCCCGTGTCCGGCGCCGAGCAGTTGAAGACCTCGGGCGCCCACGGCACGCGGCCCATGATCTCGCACAGCGGCGCATAGTCGAGGTTGGACAGGCCCTCGGGGGCCCTGGCCGACTTCGGCAGGAACAGGTTCCAGAGGCCGGCTTCGCGGGCCAGCGGTTTCAGACGCTCGATCAGCGCCAGGGGCAGCCAGCGCGTGCCCTTGTCGCGTGCATTGGCCGCGATCTCCTCATTGAAGGCGCGTTCGTTGGGGTAAATGTGCTCGTCCATGAAGGCGAGCAGGCGCGCTTGCAGTTCCCTGCAACGCTCCGAATAGGCGAAATCCATGTGCGTGTCCTTGGGTGAAGGGTGCGTCAGCGGTTGCGCGAGGCGAAGCCCCAGGCCATCTCGGCCATCGGGCGCGCGGCCTTGCCGTTCTCCAGGGCCTGGGCGCTGGAGGCGGTGCCGTCGACATAGCGCTTCATGATCCCCTGCATGATGCCGGCCAGGCGGAACATGTTGTAGGCGAGATAAAAATCGAAGTCCTCGGCGCGGATCGTCTTGCCGGTCCGTTCGCAGTAGCGCGCGACATAGTCCTCCATCGAGGGGATGCCGAGCGCCGGCAGGTCCAGGCCCGCGATGCCGCGGAAGCGCCCCGGCGGGATGTGCCAGCTCATGCAGTGGTAGGAAAAGTCGGCGGCCGGATGGCCCAGCGTCGACAGCTCCCAGTCCAGCACGGCCAGGATGCGCGGCTCGGTCGGATGGAAGATCATGTTGTCGAGGCGGTAGTCGCCATGCACGATGCTGGTGTCGTCACCCGGCGGGATGTGCTGCGGCAGCCATTCGATCAGGCGGTCCATGGCCTCGATCGGTTCGGTTGCGGAAGCCTGGTACTGCTTGGTCCAGCGCTCGATCTGGCGGGCAAAGTAGTTGCCGGGCTTGCCGTAGTCGCCCAGGCCGATCGCCGCGTAGTCCACCGTGTGCAGCTGGGCGATGACGCGGTTCTGCTCGTCGTAGATGGCGGCGCGTTCGCTTGGGGTCATGCCGGGCAGGGACTGGTCCCACAGCACCCGGCCCTCGATGAACTCCATCAGGAAAAAGGCGCGGCCGATGATCGCCTCGTCCAGGCACAGGGCCAGCTGGCGCGGCACCGGGAAGCCGGCGCCGTGCAGGGCGTTCATGACGCGGTATTCGCGGTCGATGGCGTGGGCCGAGGGCAGCAGCTTGGCCGCGGGACCAGGCTTGGTGCGCAGCACATAGCGCTGCTCGCCCGCGCTCAACTTGAAGGTGGGGTTCGATTGGCCTCCCTTAAACTGTTCGACCTGGATCGGGCCGCCCGGGAAGCCGTCCACGTTGGCGGACAACCAGGCGCCGAGCGCATCCATATCGAAGCGCTGGCGTTCGGACACGGGCTTGGTGCCCATCATTTCCTCGTACATGGGGTCTCCGTTCTTGTGTTTGTTCTTCATTCTAGCCCGAACCCGTCAAAAAATGTACGGGCGTGCTATTTTCAGGGAAAAAATCAGCGGCCCCGGCGGTATTGCTCGAACAACTGTTCCATCGTCGTGGTGCGCGCGCCCGGCTGCAGCGGGCCGGGCGGGACGTAGTTGACGAAGCGGACCACCCAGTCGGCAGGCTCATCGCCCACGTCGAGCGCATTGATGCAGCCGGCAGCCTGCGACAGGCCGCCCAGGAAGAGGCGCTGCCCGGTGAGGGCCAGGGACAGAATCGCGCAGTTGACGCCGCCGTGCAGGACCAGCAGCACCGTGTCCCAGTCCTGCTGGGCCCGCAGGCGCGCGACGGCGGGGTGGACGCGGTCCATCATCGCACCCACCGATTCGCCGCCAAGGAAGCGCTGGTCCTCGTCGACCATGCCCTCGAAGGCGCCGGTGAAGGCGCGCCGCAGCTCGTTGGAAGGGATGCTGGACAGGCGCCCGCCGCGGATCTCGTGCAGTTCCGGCCATACCTCCGCTTCGATCGCCTGGCCGCTTGCCTGCAGCACGCGCTGCGCCGTCTCGCTGGTGCGCGGCAGGCCGGACACGATGACGCGGTCGAAGCGCACGCCGGCGTCGCGGAAGGCGTGGCCCGCGGCATCGGCCTGGGCGCGGCCATCTTCGTTCAGGGGGACGGTCTCGGGCAGGAAAGGTTTGCCGCTCTCGTCGAAGTAGGTGACGGAGCCGTGCCGCATCAGGTAGACGCGGCGGCGCTGTGCCGGTTCGCTCATCGAAATCCTTGGTTCTAAGGGAAGCCTTGCCCATCTTACACCGCGATGCCATTTCGTCGAGGCGAAACGGCGACACTTTGCCTATGAAGAGCTAATTCCCACCGTCAATTTCCCTGGTTTCTGGCATAAAATGTTTACTGCAAGATATAACCAAAAGGGATGTTCATGGCAAGGCCGGAAAAAATTCGCCTCGGTGAGGTGCTGATCTCGCAGAAGCTGCTGTCCGAAGACCAGCTCAACCAGGCGCTGGCGGACCAGAAGCGCACCGGGCGCAAGCTGGGCCGTGTCTTCGTCGAGAGCGGCTTCGTCACCGAGGAGCAGATCTCGGGCGCGCTGGCACGCCAGCTGAACATCCCCTACATCACCCTCAAGTTCTATAACATCAACGCGGAACTCGTGCGCCTGCTGCCGGAAACGGCCGCGCGGCGCTTCCGCGCGCTGGTGCTGGAAGACCGCCGCGAGACCATGCTGGTGGGCGTGTCCGACCCGACCGACCTGTTCGCCTACGACGAGATCGCGCGCTTGCTGAAAAAGGGCGTGGAGCTGGCCGTGGTCAACGAGACCGAGGTGCTGGCGGCCATCGACCGCATCTACCGCCGCACCGAGCAGATCACCGACTTCGCGCGCGAGGTCGAGCAGGACCTGGGCGACACCTCGATCGACTTCGGCGCCCTGGCCGCCAACCCGGGCCTGGAAGAGGCGCCGATCGTCAAGCTGCTGCAGTCGGTGTTCGACGACGCGGCCCAGGTACGGGCGTCGGACATCCACATCGAGCCGCAGGACGGTCGCCTGGCGATCCGCTTCCGCATCGACGGCGTGCTGCACCTGCAGACCGAGGCCGACATCAAGGTTGCGACGCCTCTGGCGCTGCGCCTGAAGCTGATGGCCGACCTCGATATCTCGGAAAAGCGCCTGCCGCAGGACGGCCGCTTCGCCGTGAAAGTGCGCAACCAGCGCATCGACGTGCGTATCTCGACCATGCCGACCCAGTACGGCGAGTCGGTGGTCATGCGTCTCCTGAGCCAGGTCGGCATGAACCTGCGCCTCGATGCGATCGGCATGCCGCCGCGCATCGTCGAGCGCTTCCGCGCGATCGTCCAGCGTCCCAACGGCCTGGTGCTGGTGACCGGCCCCACGGGTAGCGGCAAGACCACGACGCTCTACAGCGCGCTGTCCGAACTGAACTCGGTCGAAAAGAAGCTCATCACCGTCGAGGACCCGGTCGAATACCGCCTGCCCGGCATCAACCAGGTGCAGGTGAACGACAAGATCGACCTGAGCTTTGCCCGCGTGCTGCGCTCTGCACTGCGTCAGGACCCGGACATCGTGCTGGTCGGCGAGATGCGTGACCAGGAAACCGCCCAGATCGGCCTGCGCGCCGCGATGACCGGTCACCTGGTGCTCTCGACCCTGCACACCAACTCCGCCGCCTCGACTCCGCTGCGCCTGATGGACATGGGCGTGCCGCGCTACATGGTGGGCGGCTCCTTGCAGGCCGTGCTGGCCCAGCGCCTGGTGCGCGTGATCTGCGAGAGCTGCACCAGTCCCTACAAGCCGACCCCGGCCGAGCTGACCTGGGTACTGCAGGAACTCGGCGAGCGCGCCGTATCGACCCAGTTCTTCCACGGGAAGGGCTGCTCGCACTGCAACGGCACCGGCTACCGCGGCCGTACCGGCGTCTATGAACTGCTCGAGATGACGCGCGCCGTCACCGAGGCGGCGAACCACCCGGACCCCTCGCACTTCCTGAAGGTGGCGCATGCCGAGATGGAGGGCGAGACCTTGCGCCGCCACGGCGTCAGCCTGGCGGTGCAGGGCCGTACCACCATCTCTGAAGCCATGCGCATCAGTAACCAGCTCGACGACTGATGCCTTACTTTGCCTACAAGGCGCGCAATGCGCGCGGCGAGCTGCTCACCGGGATCCTCGAAGGGGTCGACAGTGGCGCGATCGCCGACCAGCTGTTCGGCAGCGGCGCCACGCCCATCGAGATCAGTCCCAGCAAGAAGGGACCGGCCTCCAGGGATGGGGACGAGGGCCTGTGGGCGCGCCTGACGACGAAGAAGGTCACGTCGATGGACGTGCAGCTCTTCAGCCGCCAGATCTACACCCTGCTCAAGTCCGGCGTGCCGATCATGCGCGGCCTGGCCGGCCTGCAGGAGTCGGCGATCAACAAGTCCTTCGCCAGGGTGATCAAGGACCTGCGTGAATCGCTCGACTCGGGCCGCGAACTGTCCGTCGCGATGGCGCGGCATCCGCTGGTCTTCAATACCTTCTACCTGTCGATGGTGAAGGTGGGCGAGATGACCGGCCGCCTGGAAGAAGTCTTCCTGCGCCTGTTCGATCACCTGGAATTCGACCGCGACATGCGCGAGCGGGTGAAAACCGCGCTGCGCTACCCGAGCTTCGTCATCGTCGCCATGATCATCGCGATGGTGATCGTGAACATGTTCGTCATCCCGAGTTTCAGCTCGGTGTTCAAGCAGTTCGGCGCCGAGCTGCCCCTGATGACGCGCATCCTGATCGGGACCTCGAAGTTCACGGTCGATTACTGGCCGCTGATGGCGGGCATGGCGGCGGCCGCGGTGGCCGGCTTCATCCAGTGGACCGGCACCGTCAAGGGACGCCTGGCCTGGGACCGCTACAAGCTGCGACTGCCGATCGCGGGCAAGATCATCCATAAAGCCACGATGGCGCGTTTCGCGCGCAGTTTCTCGCTGTCGATGCGCAGCGGGGTGCCGATCGTGCAGGCGCTGACGGTCGTCTCGCAGACGGCCGACAATGCTTACCTGAGCATGCGCATCGAGCAGATGCGCGACGGTGTGGAGCGCGGGGAGAGCATCCTGCGGACCTCGATCGCGGCCAGTGTGTTCACGCCCATCGTGCTGCAGATGATCGCCGTGGGCGAGGAATCGGGTTCGCTGGACGAACTGATGGATGAGATCGCGCAGATGTACGAGCGCGAGGTGGATTACGAGCTCAAGACTCTGTCGAGCCAGATCGAGCCGATCCTGATCACCTTCCTGGGTGTGATGGTCCTGATCCTGGCGCTCGGTATCTTCCTGCCGATCTGGGACCTGGGCAAGGCGGCACTGCATGGAGGGAAGTGATGAAGCCACGCGGATTCACGCTGCTGGAATTCGCGGTATGCATGTCGTTGTGCGCCTTGCTCGCCGGGGCCCTGCTCGTGCGCCTCGGGGAGTACCAGCGCGAGTCCGAACGCGTAGCGGTACAGGGGCTCGTCGGCGCAATGCGCACCGCCATGGCGGTCCGTGCGGCGCGCCTCAGTGCGGCAGGTGGCGACGCCGCGCTGAACGGTCTGCAGCGAGAAAACCCCTTTAGCTGGCTGGAGCGCTTGCCGAGGAATTACCAGGGCGAGTATTACAGGCCGCGTGCAGGCCTGGTAAAGGAAGGACATTGGTATTTCGACCCTTCTGATCGTACCGTCAATTTTGTGCAGCATAGCGACACTTTTTCCTCAGAGATACCGAAATTGCTGAAGTTCAAGGTAGAATTATTGCGCGAGCCCGATCCGGCCAATACTGGTCAACGGAGGGAGGCTGAACAAGGACTCATGCTGGCCCAGGTCATCGGGAAGCCTGCATCCACTGATCACTAGAACGCGGGTTTCCGCACCATTACTTCTAATACGGAGAGAGCTACATGAACAAGAATTTCAAGGCCGGCCAGCAGGGCGGTTTTACCCTGATCGAACTGATCGTCGTGATCGTCATCCTGGGTATCCTGGCAGCTACTGCGCTGCCAAAGTTTGCTGACCTGGGTGGCGATGCGCGCCTGGCCAGCCTGAAAGCCGCTAAGGGTTCGATCTCGTCGGCTGCATCGATGGTGCGTGCCAAGGCCCTGGTCGCTGGCAGCGAAACCGCCAACGTGACGATCGAAGGCGAGACCGTCGAGATCATCAACGGTTACCCGAAAGCGGTCAAAGCATTCGCAAACAATGTTGCCGGTCTGAGCGACAACGATTACTCCATCACCGATGCCGCTGGCGTGCTGACCGTGCAGGCCAAGGGTGCAGCCGTACCGGCCAGCTGCCAGTTCACTTACACGGCTGCCGCTGCCGGCAAGGCCCCGACCTATACCGACACGTTCACCTCCTGCAAGTAAGTTTGCCTGACGAAGATCCAAGCGCCCTGGACGAATCATGCTGAGACGCGCAATCTCCATTCGCCAGGGTGGCTTCACGCTGATCGAACTGATCGTCGTGATCGTGATCCTCGGTATCCTGGCAGCCACCGCGCTGCCGAAATTCGCGAACCTGGGCGGAGACGCCCGGGCCGCCACCCTCAAGGCCGCCAAGGGCGCCATCACCTCGGCCGCGGCCATGGCGCATGCCTATGCGCTGATCAACCCCACCGCCGCCAACGTCACGTCGGAAGGCGTGCAGGTCGCGCTGACCAACGGCTATCCCGCTTCCGGCACCGATGCCGACGCGCGGAAATTTGCCGAACTGGCTGGAATCAGCAGCAGCGACTATGAGCTCGAAACCGATAAGGGCGAGTTGAGGGTCAGCCCGAAAGGCGTTGCCACCGCCAATGCCGGCCGCTGCTTCGTCAGTTACAAACCACCTACTGTTTCGGGTGGCGCGCCCCTCATCACCGAAGGCGCGACTATCTACAACTGCAACTAGCTTCTGCAGTGCGAGCCCTGAACGCTCCCCAGCCGGTGGGATCATCCGGCCGCACCCCGATTCGCCGCGCTCGCGGCTTCACCATGGTCGAGCTGATCGTGGTGATGATCCTGATTGGCATACTGGGCGCCGTTGGCGCCGGCCGATTCTTCGATCGCGCAGCCTTCGATGTCCCCGCTTACGCCGAGCAGGTACGCGCGATGCTGCGCTACGCTCAAAAGGCGGCCATCGCGCGCAACACCCCCGTTTATGTGCGCTTCGAGGAAAACCGCATTTCATTGTGCCATGCCATCCCGTCGAGCGGATGCGGCGCCGACAGGCAGGTCGCCGTTCCCGGCGGCTTCTCCGGCGGGGACGACGCGACCCGCAGCCAGTGCGGCAGCGGCAACTGGTACTGCCTGGGCAAGCCGGCCGGCATCTCCTGGACCACCTCGCCGTCGCCGGACTGGCTGATGTTCGATGCGCTCGGCCGGCCTGTCCTGCCCGGGAACGTCCCGGGTGGCCTGGCCCTGAGCATCAGCGGCGGCAGGGATACTGCGAACGTTTTCGTGACCGAGGAGACCGGCTATGTCCAGTAGACGCTTCGGCGCGCGCGGGCAGGGCGGCGTGACCCTGATCGAACTGATCATCTTCATCGTCATCGTCGGCGTCGCCGTGATGGCGGTGCTCGGCGTGCTGTCGATGACGACCAAGAACAGCGCCGATCCCTTGCGCCGCAAGCAGGCCCTGATGATTGCCGAAGGCCTGCTGGAAGAAGTGCAGCTCGCCAAATTCACCTTCTGCCAGCCGACCGCCGACAACGTCGACACCGCCGCCAACTCGGCCGCGTGCACAGGCGGCCTGGCCGAAAACTGGGGCGCCGAAGGCACGAGCCGTCCGCACGACAACATCAACGACTACGTCCCGGCGGCCAACACGCCCACAGCCGCCTTCAATCTGAACGGCCAGCTGAGCGACGCCAACGGCAACCCGATGCCGGTGAGCGGCTACGCGGCCAGCGTGACGATCACGCCGCAGGCCCTCGGCGGCATCGGTGCGGGCGGCGCCAGCGCCAACACCGACGTATTCCGTATCCGGGTCACCGTCAGCTACGGCAGCGAGAAGGTGGTGCTGGACGGCTTCCGCGCGCGCTACGCGCCGAACTTCCCATGAACCCACTAGTGCGCCGCCGCGCCAGCCGCGGCTTCACCCTGGTCGAGGCGATCCTGGTAATCGTGATCATCGGCATCGTGGCCGGCATCGTTGCGGTCTTCATCCGCGCGCCCGTGATCGGCTACACCGAAAGCGTCGAACGCGCTTCGGTCTCGGACGAAGCCGACCTGGCGCTGCGCCGCATGGCGCGCGACCTGCGCCTGGCGCTGCCGAACAGCGTGCGCGTCGCGGCGGACGGAAGCGCCATCGAATTCCTGCTCACCTCGACCGGCGGGCGTTACCTGTCCGTCGACGACGATGTGCCCGGCCTGCCTGCTCTCGACTTCGACGACGCGACCCAGCGCAGCTTTGCCGTCATCGGGGGCACCATGCGCCCGATCGAGCGCGGCAACTACATCGTGGTGTACAACCTGGGCGATGGCATCGTGCCTTCGGATGCCTATGGATTCCGCAGTGGCGGGCCAGACACCAACATCGCACGGGTCGAGTCGGTCGCGAATCCGGCCAGCCCGACGCCCATCGTTACCCTCGAGAGCAATGCCTTCGCCATGCAGAATGTGACGATGGTCTCGCCGAACCGCCGCTTCCAGGTGGTGACGACGCCAGTCACCTATCAGTGCACGACGCTGAAGGACGGCAGCCTCGGACTGGTGCGCTACTGGGACTACGACATCAGCGCAGCGCCGCTGTTTCCTCCCCAGGGGAGCCCGCGCCAGGCGGTCATCGCGAGCCGCGTGGACAGCTGCAACAACATATTCCAGTACGGGACAGCCGCCACCCGCGCCAGTGCGCTCGTCATCCTCAACCTGTCGTTGCGTCCGCGCGGCGGCCAGGGCGTGGTGAACCTGGTGCACCAGGTCCACGTCGACAACACTCCGTGAACGCCATGTCCGCCACCGTCCGTTCTTCCTTCCACCCGCGCCGCCTGCTGCGCAGCGCCGGCATCGGCCTGATCACCGCGGTCTTCCTGCTGGTCGTCCTGGCGGGCCTGGGTGTCGCGGCCGTGCGCATCTTCACCGCGCAGCAGGCCGGATCCAGCCTGGACCTCGACGGCGCGCGCGCCTACCAGGCGGCGCGGGCGGGCATCGAATGGGGCCTGTTCCAGCAGCTGCGCAACAATAACTGCGCCAGCACCTCGTTTGCCCTGCCGCTCGACAGCGTGCTCGGCAACTTCACGGTGACGGTCACCTGTACCGCGATCAGCGGGCCGCCGGACGCCGACGGCAGCAATGCCAACACCACGCGCTGGCGCATCGAGTCGGTCGCCTGCAACCAGCCGAGCGGCGGCCGTTGCGACGGCCAGGCCGGCGCCAGCCCCGACTTCGTCCAGCGCCGCCTGCAGGTGCAGGTATGAAGAAGGTCCTGCTGGTTCTGTGGGTGCTGGTCCTGCTCGCCGCCGTGCCGGCGCGCGCCGACACGGCCATGTACTTGTACAAGAGCTTTACCGGTACCGTGAACTTCGCCGGCACGCAGGTGACGATTCGCGACCGCAGCAATAATGCCAGCCCGTGCAGTGTCTACGGCGAGAAGGTCGGGCAAAGCGCCAGCCTGACCTTGCCGTCGGGGGCGACCGTCGTGTCGGCGCAGCTGTATTGGGCCGGCTCCGGCGCCGCCGACTCGAGCGTGATCCTCAACAGCAAGACCGTGACCGCCCCGAGCAGCCGCATCTATACGTCGGCGACGATCGGCGGCGGCTTCAACTATTTTTCGGCGGCGGCGGATGTGACCGACATCGTCAAGCTCAAGGGCGGCGGTACCTATACCTTCTCCGGCCTGCGCGTGTCGAACGGCAGTCCCTGGTGCGACCGCAGTGCGGTGCTGGGCGGCTATGCGCTGGTCGTCGTGTATTCGAATACGAACGAAACCTACCGGACACTCAACCTGTACGAGGGTTTTCGTGCCATGCTCAACAGCGAGGTGCGCCTGGACATGGCCAATTTCCGTGTGCCCGACAACGTTTCCTCGTCCTCAATTGGCCGATTCGGTCACCTGGTATGGGAAGGCGACTCGGACATTGCGCAGAACGGTGAATCGCTGACCTTCTATAACTTTTCGCTGACGCAGTCGACCTACGGTCCCTCCGGCAACAACTTCAACTCGAAGAGCAGCGTCAACGCCGATACCAACTCGCTCGGCATCGACTTCGACGCGTACAGCATGAGCGGCTGGCCGGCGGGGCTGACCTCGGTCTCGGCGCTGTTCCGCACCGGCGGCGACCTGGTGATGCTCAATGCCGCGCTGCTTGCCGTGCCGAATACGCCGGCGGCCGACCTGGCCGTCGATCTGGTGCGCACCACCGATCTGCGTCCCGGCGCGGTCGCCACCTACACGGCGACTGTCACCAACAACGGACCTGGCATCGAGAAAGGTCCGTTCAAGGTCAATCTGACGTTGCCGGCGGGCCTGAGCTACAACGCCTTCAGCGGCAGCAACTGGAACTGCTCCGGATCCGGCACGACGGCCGCCTGCACCTATACAGGTGAACTGGCGGTGGGGGCGAAAACGATGCTGACGCTTAGGGCGACGGTGGCCAGCAACGCGACCGGGAGCAAGACGACGAGCGTGACGGTGATTGGCAACAATGACCCGGTGTCCGATAACAACCTGCGCAGCGAGACGGGCACCGTCGGTTCCGCCGCTGCCGGCTCCTACGTCTATACGACACAGGCGTGCAAGGTGGGAGAACTGGTCGGCACCGACATCGGTTGTCCGCTGTTCGATGGCCCTGTCGTGGCAGGCAACGTGGCAAAGATCTTCGTGACGGCCATCGATGCCACCAACAAAGCGTTTGCGCCGAACAAGACGGTAACGCTGTTTGCGGCAACGGGCTGCGTCAATCCGGCCGGCCCGGGCCAGGTGAAGCCGACAGCCTTCGCAGCCTCCCAGCCGACAGCCGTCCAGGTCTTGCCCGTGTGCGCCTCCGACCCGACGGTGGCGGCATCGGCCACGTCCGACAGCGCAATCTGGTCGAGCTTCCCCGTGACGTTCGCCGGCACCGCCGCTTCTGTCGAGTATGGATTCAGCTACCTGGACGCCGGCTCGGTGAAGCTCTACCTGAGCACCAGCGGCACTGCAAGCACCAGCATCCGCAGCGCTACCCAGTTCGTCTCGATGCCCGCCTCGCTCAAGCTGACCATCAAGAATGCGGACGGCGCAGTGAATCCCGGTGCGATCGGCCTGGCAAAGCCCGCTTTCGCGCGCTCTGGCGAGCGATTCACGATTCAGGTCGACGCCATGAGCAGCACTGGCACGTCGCTGCCCAGCTTCGGAAAGGAGACCGGCACCGGACGCCCTGCACTACGGCACACTATCAAGCGGCTTGATGCATACGCTGGAGCGGGCGAGGCGACCTTGGCCAACCTTGAGGGCGCCTATGCGACCAGCGGAGCGTTTATTGGCACCGACTTCTCCTGGAGCGATGTGGGTAGTTTCAACCTTCTAGTCTCGCTGGACGACTACCTCGGCGAGAAACCGGCGGCAGTCGGCACCCAGGACGTGGGGCGATTCTATCCGGCCGCGTTCAAGACCGATCCCGGGCAGGGTTTCGACTGCTTGCCGCGTATGAGCTGCCCATCGGTCGGTCTGGACAGGATCGATGAGGCCGTGTATTCGATGCAGCCTTTCAATGTGAAAATCACCGCGCTCGACGAGAACGGTAGCGAGCTCAAGAATTTCGACACGGCGCTGTACCCCAGCCTGGTCCCGAAGCTGACGCTGACCGCGGTCGATGCGCCCGGCACCGGGCTGCCCTTCGGCACCAGGTTCGCGCCCGGCCTGGTCGACACGCCCGCCGCGACCACCTCGCGCTCGGTGCAGTTCGGCCTGGGGAGTTCTTTCAACGCGGACGCGGCCAAGACCGGATGGGCGGCGCCGACCGCCGTCTACCTGCGCGCCACGGCCGAGGACAGCCGGATGGGGACGAAACTCTCCATCAGTTCGGTGCAGTCCGAGGTCGGCGAGTCGGAAGAGGGGGGCATCATGGTCATCAATGGCCGACTGGCGATCGACAACGTGATCGGCTCTGAGCTTCTCAAGACGCCGATCCCGATGCGCGCGCAGTACTGGACCGGCAAGAGCTGGGAAAACAACACTTCCCTGAAATCGTCCGACCTGCTCAAGACCACACAGGCGACGTTCAGTGGCTGCCCGAACCGGCTCAGCGTCATGGGCGCGAATGGCGCGATGAGCTGCGACACGAATATGGTGAAGACCTCGAATCCCGGGAACTTGGAACTGGCATCCGGCGGCACCCGCTTCATGCTCGCCCCCTTGGGTGCAGGGCGCTACGGTAGCTTCCGTATCAAGATGAACAGTCCAGCATGGTTGCCGAGCATGTACGGCCAGATCACGATCGGCGCCTACCGCAGCCCCGTGATCTACATCCGTGAAGTCTACTGACAACGGAAAATTATAAGAACGTCGATAAACCCGTCATTTTTTCTGAGTAATCAGGCAATTTTTCGTTCGGACCACCGCGTCTTGACTATAATCAAGACTTTGCAGGATCCGATCATTCTTCCGCCGACAGGACCTAGCTCGTTCGATGCGTTTTTTTAAGAAAGCCAGGAAAAAAGATGGGTGGCTGACCATCGCCGTCCAGCGTGACGGCGTGGCCGCCACCAGCGTCAAGCGTGGACCCGAAGGCAAGCCCTTCGTGCGCTTCGCACATTTCCTGCCGGGCCAGCTTGAAGCGGGCGTGCTGGAAAAGGCCGGCCGCGAGGGCCATGCGAACGCCTTCCGCTGCGCGACCCTGCTCGGGGCCGGCGAGTACCAGCTCATCAGTGTCGAAGCGCCCAATGTGCCGAAGGAAGAGCTGCGCACGGCGATCCGCTGGCGTTTGAAGGACATCCTCGATTTCCCGGTCGACGACGCCACCGTGGACGTGCTCGAGATCCCGGTCGATGCCGGCTCGGGCGCGCGCGCCCAGCAGTCGGTGTTCGCGGTCGCGGCGCGCAACAGCGTCATCAAGCCGCGCCAGCAACTCTTCCTCGATGCCAAGGTCGACCTGAGCGTCATCGACATCCCTGAAATGGCACAGCGCAACATTTCGGCCATGCTGGAGCCGGAAGGCCGCGGCGTTGCCATGCTGTCCTTCGGCCTCGACGGCGGCCTGCTGACGGTGTCCTTCCGCGGCGAACTCTATCTGTCGCGCCGGGTCGACGTCAGCCTCGACCTGCTGCTCGATCCGGACCACGACCGCAAGCACGCGGCATTCGACCGCATCACCCTGGAGCTGCAGCGCTCGCTCGACCACTTCGAGCGCCAGTTCTCCTTCATCAGCGTGTCCAAGCTGGTGCTGGCGCCGTCCGAGGTGAGCGGCCTCGACGAGTACCTGTCGAGCAATCTCTACATGCCGGTCGAGTCGATCGACCTGGCAAGCGTGTTCGACTTCAGCCGCACCCCCGAGCTGCTTGACAAGGCCATGCAAGGGCGCTTCTTCCTGCCGCTGGGCGCCGCGCTGCGCACGGAGGTGGCGGCATGAGCCAGCCGATCCGCCAGCAGATCAATCTCTTCAACCCGGCCTTCCAGCCGCAGAAGCAGGTCCTCACGGCGCCGACGATGGGCGTGGCCGTGCTGGTGCTCATCGCCGGCATCGCGGGGCTTGCCGTGATGGCCAATGCCCATACCGCACGCCTGCGCGAGGAAGCGAACCAGGGCGCGAGCCAGCTGGCCCGCAAGCAGGCCCGCCTTGCGTCGGTGAATGCGGAATTCGCGCCGCGCGTGAAATCGACGGAACTGGAAACGCAGCTGGGGGAGGCCGACGCCCAGCTGGCGGCGCTGCGCCACGTGTCCGGCGTGCTCGAACGCGGCGAGCTGGGCGACAGCACCGGTTTCGCCGGCTACTTCAAGGCCTTTGCGCGCCAGAGCGTGCCGGGCCTGTGGCTCACTTCCGTGAGCGTCGCCGGCAAGGACATCGGCCTCAAGGGCCGCACGACGGATCCGGCCCTGGTGCCCGGCTATATCGGCCGCCTGACCCAGGAACCGCTGCTGCAGGGTAAATCCTTCTCCAGTCTGCAGATCGGCCAGGCCGAGCCGGTGCAGAGCCAGGGAGCGGACGGCAAGCCGGTCAAGAGCGCCGCGCCCTACGTCGAGTTCAGCCTGCAGTCGGTACCGGAGACCAGGGCCGAGGTGCGTCCATGAGCGCGGCCCTGAAACAACGCCTGACCGGGCTGGCCGCGCGCGTGGATGCGCTGTCCCTGCGCGAGCGCGCGCTGGTGTTCGCGGCCGCGGTGGCCGTGGTCGGCTTCGCCGGCCAGCAGCTGGTGCTGGCGCCGATCTACCGCCAGCAGGACGCGCTGCAGGAGCAAATCGACCAGCAGCGCAACAATATGATGGGCATCGACGCCGAGATCGCGGCCAAGGTGACCGCCTACCAGAACGACCCGGATGCTAGCGCGCGCACCCGCCTCGAATCCGTGAAGCGCGAAAGCGCCCAGCTGGCCGATTCGCTGCTGGCGATGGAGCACGGCCTGGTGCCGCCGGAGCGCATGGCGCCGCTGGTGGACGCCATCCTGCGCGCCAACGGCCGTCTGCAGCTGGTCTCGATGCGCACGCTGCCCGTGGAGACGATCTCGGGCCGCGCGGCGACTGCGGGCGCTGCCGGAGCGACGCCGCCGGCTACCCCGGCGCCCGCCGCGGAAGCGGGCAGGGCGCCCGACATGCTGTACCGCCACGGCGTCGAAGTGACCGTGCGCGGCAATTATCTCGACATGGTGAATTACATGAGCGCGCTCGAAGCGATGCCGACCCGGCTGTTCTGGGGCAAGGCGCAGCTCGACGTGGAGGAATATCCGGCCTCCCGCCTGACGCTCACGCTCTATACCCTGAGCCTGGACCGGAATTGGATGAAGCTGTGAAAATCCTGAACGCGACGATCCTGGCAGCCCTCGTGCTGACCGCCCATACCGCCAGCGCCCAGGCGCTGCTCGACCCGACCCGTCCTCCGGCTTCGCTGGGGGCGCGCCTCGACGCGGCCGCGGGCGATGGCTTGCCGCGCCTGCAGTCGGTGCTGATCTCGCCGCGCCAGGGCGGACGCCACGTCGCCGTGATCGACGGCGAGACCGTGCGCCTGGGCGACAACTACAAGGGCGCGCGCGTGGCGCGCATGACGCAGACCGAGGTCGAACTGGTACGCGGACGCGAACGCCAGGTGCTGCGCCTCGAGCCTGCGCCGCTGCCGCCCATTGCGGGCGCCGGCATCCAGGCCGCCAACTGAGGCAAGAACATGAAAACCCTTTTCCTGACCCCGCTCGCCCTGGCCGCCGCCCTGATCCTGTCGGGCTGCCAGACGCCGAAGAACGACACCTATGACGCGATCGGCCGCGAGATGGCCAAGGCGAACAGCCAGCCCACCGCGACGCCGGCCGTGGACGACGCGGTCGCCAACGCGCTGCTGCCGCCGGCCAGCGCCCTGGCCACGCAGCTGCCCAAGGCGCGTCCGGCGCTGGAAGAGCGTTTCAACGTCTCCTTCAACAACGTCCCGGCCCAGCAGTTCTTCCGCTCGATCGTGGCAGGCACCCGCTACAACATGCTGGTGCACCCGGACGTCAGCGGCAGCATCAGCGCCAACCTGAAGGACGTGACCCTGCTCGAGACGCTGGAAGCGGTGAAGGAGATGTACGGCTACGACTATCGTGTCGACGGCACCCGCATCACGATCCGTCCGCTGACCATGCAGACCCGGATGTTCCATGTGAACTATCTGGTCGCGCAGCGCCGCGGCACCTCGAACCTGCGCGTCACCTCGACGTCGGTGGCGGACGCGGGCAACGGCAATAACGGCAACAACCAGAATAACCAGAACAGCAGCAACACGAACAACAATGGCGGCACCAATAACAGCGGCAGCAACGGCGGCGGCTCCAACCTGGTGCAGATGGAGCGCACCGATGTCAACACGACGTCGGTGAACGACTTCTGGGCCGACCTGAAGGCCGCGGTCGAGGCCATCGTCGGCTCGAAGGAGGGTGGTCGCAGCGTCGTGATCAGCCCGCAGTCGGGCGTGGTCGTGATCCGCGCCATGCCGGACGAGCTGCGCAACGTCGACATGTACCTGAAGGCGACCCAGCTCTCGGTCGACCGCCAGGTGATCCTGGAAGCCAAGATCCTCGAGGTGGAACTGAACGACAGCTTCCAGAGCGGCATCAACTGGGCTTCCTTCGCCTCCTTCCGCGGCTCGCACGCCAACCGGGTCTCGGGCGGCATGATCTCGCCGGGCGCGAACCTGGCGCCGCTGCCATACGACGGCAGCCAGCCTCCCGTGATCGGCAACGGCCGTGGCCTGTCCGCCAGCACCGGCTTCTCGCTGTCGCAGGCGGCGGAAGCGGCCGGCTCGCTGTTCGGCTTCGCCTTCCAGACCAATAACTTCGCGGCCCTGATCACCTTCCTGGAATCGCAGGGCACCGTGCACGTGCTCTCGAGCCCGCGCGTGGCGGCGATGAACAACCAGAAGGCCGTGCTCAAGATCGGCACCGACGAATTCTTCGTCACCGGCGTGACCACCAACATCAACAACACGACCACCGGCAACACCATCACGCCGAGCGTGACCCTGCAGCCTTTCTTCTCGGGCGTGGTGCTGGACGTGACCCCGCAGATCGACGACAAGGGCAACATCCTGCTGCACGTGCACCCCTCGGTCAGCCAGGTCACCACCGTCAACAAGGGCGTGAACCTCGGCACCGCCGGCACCTTGAACCTGCCGCTGGCCGCTTCGAGCACTTCCGAGCTGGACAGCATCGTGCGCGGCCAGAACGGCCGCGTGGTCGCCATCGGCGGCCTGATGCGCCAGGCCTCCACCGGCGACGTCGACCAGCTGCCGGGCGCCGACAAGATCCCCGTGCTGGGCGCGCTGTTCCGCAACAAGAACCGCGTCAACCAGAAGCGCGAGCTGGTGGTCCTGATCAAGCCGACCATCGTCGAAGGCGCCAACGACTGGAGCCAGGACCTGCTCGACACCACGCGCCGCATCGACGACCTGAAGCCAAAGGGCAGAGAGTAAATGTACGCGCCACACTTCGGCCTGCGCGAGCTGCCCTTCGGGATCACGCCCGACACCAGCTTCTTCTTCGGCAGCCCGCGTTCGCAGGAAGCGCTGAACACGCTGCTGGTGGCGGCGCGCAGCGGCGAAGGCTTCATCAAGATCACGGGCGAGGTCGGCACCGGCAAGACCCTCCTGTGCCGCAAGTTCATGGCGACCCTCGGCGAAGGCTTCGTCACCGCCTACATCCCGAATCCCTACCTGGAGCCGCGCACCCTGATGCTGGCCCTGGCCGACGAACTCGAGATCGTCCTCGAGCGCGACGTCGACCAGCACCAGCTGCTCAAGGCGATCAACCTGCGCCTGCTCGAGCTGGCGGGGCAGGGACTGCAGACCGTGCTGTGCCTGGACGAGGCGCAGGCGATTCCTGTCGAGAGCCTGGAAGCACTGCGCCTGCTCACCAACCTCGAGACCGAGAAGCGCAAGCTGCTGCAGATCGTGCTGTTCGGCCAGCCGGAACTGAACCGCAAGCTGGAGCTCCAGCAGATCCGCCAGCTGGCCCAGCGCATCACCTTCCACTACCATCTCGGACCGCTGTCGCGCGACGACCTGGATTATTATGTGGCGCACCGCCTGCGCGTGGCCGGCTTTACCGGGGCGCGCCTGTTCTCGCGCGCCGCGATCCGCCGGCTGTACAAGGCCAGCGGGGGCGTGCCGCGCCTGGTGAACATCCTGGCGCACAAGTCGCTGATGCTGGCGTATGGCCAGGGCAAGCAGCTGGTCGGCGCCGGACACGTCGGCACCGCGGCGCTCGATACGGTCGGCGCCAGGCGCAGCTACTGGCCGTCACTGGCTGCCGGCGGCCTGCTGGCCGGCGCCGTGGCCGGCATTGCATGGGCATTCGTACGATGAGCCTGATTAACAAGATGTTGCAAGACCTCGACGCGCGCGGCGGCCAGCCAGGCCTGGCCGCCGGTGCACCGGAGATCAAGCCCGTGGCGCCGCCGGAGCGCACCTTCCCGTGGCTGCGGGTTGTGCTCGTCGCCGCCCTGGTGGCCGTGCTGGGTGCTTCGGCCTATATGGCCTGGCGCCTGAAGCAGAACAGCGCCGCACCGCCGGCTGCGGAAGTGCCGCTCGACCTCTCGAAAGCGCCCGTCGCACAGGAAGTGCCGGTCCCGCAGCCGGCGCCTGCGCCTGTCGAACCGGCCGTGGCCGAAGCCGCGCCGGAGCCGGAGAAGGCCGAGCCGGCGAAAGCCGCGCCCGAGCCGGCCGAACCGAAGGTGGCCGCCGCCGCGCCGAAACGTGAAGCGTCCGTTGTGAAGCGCGAGCCTGCGAAAGCCGTGCCGAAACCCGTGGCCGCGCCGAAGGCCCCGGCGGGCAAGGTCGAGACCACCACGCAGCGCGCCGAGAACGGCTACCGCCGCGCAATGGCGAGCCTGGAGGACGGCCGCGTGACCGAAGCCATCGGGAACCTGGAAGGCGCGCTGCGCGCCGATCCGCGCCACGAGGCCGCGCGCCAGACCCTGATCAGCCTGCTGATCGAGGCCAAGCGTCCAGAGGAGGCGATACGCCAGCTGGGCGCCGCACTGGCGCTCGACGCGCGCCAGCCGGCCATGGCGATGCTGCTGGCGCGCCTGCAGCTGGAGCGCGGCAGCCCCGGCATCGACACCCTGATGCGTACCTTGCCCTATGCGGCCGGGAATGGCGAATACCACGCCTTCCTGGCCGGCGCGCTGCAACGCGAAGAGCGTCATCGCGAGGCGGTCGAACAGTATCGGCAGGCACTGCGCACCGCGCCGCAGAATGGTGTGTGGTGGATGGGGATGGCCATTTCGCTGCAGGCCGAGAAGCGTGCGCCGGAAGCCGTGGTGGCTTATCAGAAGGCCCGCGACAGCGGCTCGCTGTCGCCGGAACTGCTGGGGTTCGTGGATCGCAAACTCAAGCAGTTCGCCCAATAAGGCCGATGTTGCGGTAGGGTGGGCCTGGGCGGCCCCGCGAGTCCTCCGCCCACGCGGTCAAGCAGAGCAAGATGCGCCGCTGCGGCAACTCACCATTTAACTATCACCGCGTGGGCGGAATCCGGCTGCGCGCCCCGGCCCACCCTACAACTGCGAAAGCGTCTCCAACGCCTTGTGCAGCGTCTCATCCTTCTTCGCGAAGCAGAAACGCACCACGCCCGACTCCGTCGGCTTGCCGTAGAACGCCGACACCGGAATCGCCGCCACCTTCGCTTCCCGCGTCAGCCACTTCGCAAATGCCGCTTCCGGCAGATCCGAGATGGCGCCGTAGCGCACGCACTGGAAATAGGTGCCGTCCGCAGGCAGCAGTTCGAAGCGCGAACCGGCCAGCCCTGCGCGGAACAGGTCGCGCTTCTTCTGGTAGAACGCAGGCAGGCCCAGGTAGGGCGCCGGGTCCGCCATATAGGCCGCGATCCCGTGCTGCATCGGGGTGTTCACGGTGAAGACGTTGTACTGGTGGACCTTGCGGAACTCGACCATCATGCTGGCTGGCGCGGCGACGTAGCCCACTTTCCAGCCGGTCACGTGATAGGTCTTGCCGAAGCTCGAGATCACGAAGGCGCGCTCGGCCAGCACCGGGTGGCGCGACACCGATTCGTGCTGCTGGCCGTCGAAGACCATGTGCTCGTAGACTTCGTCCGACAGGATCAGGATGTCCGTGCCGTCGACGATGTCCGCCAGCGCGGCCAGGTCGGCGGCGCGCAGGATCGAGCCGGTCGGGTTGTGCGGCGAATTCACGATGAGCATGCGGGTGCGCGGCGTGACGGCGCTTGCCACCTCGTCCCAGGGCACGGTGTAGCCGTCGCTCTCGATGCGCATCGCCACCGGCACCACCACGCCGCCGCTCAGGGCGATCGCCGGCGCGTAGCAGTCGTAGGCCGGTTCGATGACGATCACCTCGTCGCCCGGATGCACGCTGCACAGGATCGCCGTCTGGATCGCCTGCGAGGCGCCGCTGGTCACGGTGATCTCGGTATCGGCGTCGTAACTGCGGCCGTAGAGCGCGGCGATCTTGGCGGCGATGGCGGCGCGCAGGGCCGGTACGCCCGTCATGAAGGGATACTGGTTGTGGCCGGCGCGCATGGCCTCGTCGACGAGCGCGATGAGCCTGGGATCGCAGGCGAAATCGGGAAAGCCCTGGCCGAGATTGACGGCCTGCTGCTCGGCCGCGAGCTGGGACATCTCGGTGAAAATGGTCGTGCCGACAGCGGGCAGGCGGGTGCGCAGTACGGGAGTAGTCATGGCGGCAAAGAAAAAGACGATGGACTTATTCTAGCGTGGGTCAGGAGAGTCCACCTGCGTTGGCCTTGAGCCAGGCCTCCGGCACCATGATCTTGAACAGCCCTTCGCGCACGGTGCGGCGGCCCAGCTTGAGCAGGGCCTTGTCCTTGGTGATCAGGACGGAGGCGCCGGCGTCGCGCGCGATCTCGAGGAATTTCTGGTCGTCGCGGTCGGTGCATACCGGCAGGCGCACATGCTTCGCGTCGGGTGCGACCACGTGGAGGAGGGTATCGAAGCGGGCGACGGCCTCGAGGCGGCCGGCTTCGTCGAGCGGCAGGTGCGGGTAGCGCAGCACGGCCAGGTATTCGTCGCGGCAGTCGGCGCGGGTCACGGCCCTGACGGCGCCCGATTCCAGCGCCGTCACGAGTTCTGCCCAGCGCGGGTCGTGGAACACGAACAGGTCGAGGCAGACATTGGTGTCGATGACGATGGGTGTGGCTGAAACGGGTATCATGTAGGAAATTCTTTTAGTCTAGTAACGCTGTTTATCCGATGCTGATTGTCCTGTCGCCCGCAAAATCCCTCGATCTCGAATCCCCCAGCCCCACCAAGCTGCACACCAACCCGGAGTTCATCCCGCGCGCCGCCGAACTCATCGACGTCCTGCGCGGCTATTCGCCGGCCGGCATCGCCGAGCTGATGGATCTGTCCGACAATCTCGCGATGCTGAACGTCTCGCGCTATGCGCACTGGAGCGCAGACCATTCGGAGGCGCGCCAGGCCGTCATGTCCTTCGACGGCGACGTCTACGGCGGGCTGGAAGCGCGCACGCTCGGCAAGCCGGCGATCGACTACGTCCAGCGCCACGTGCGCATCCTGTCGGGCCTGTACGGCCTGCTGCGCCCGCTCGACCGCATGCATCCCTACCGCCTGGAGATGGGCACGCGCCTGAAGAACCCGCATGGCGCCAACCTGTATGCCTTCTGGGGAGACAGCGTGACCGGGGCCCTGAATCGCCAGGCCGCCGAAACCGGGGCAACCGCCCTGGTCAACCTCGCGTCGGAAGAGTATTTCAAGTCGGTGAAGCCGAAGCTGCTCGACGTGCCGGTGATCAACCCGGTATTCGAGGACTGGAAGAACGGCAAGTACAAGATCATCTCGTTCTTCGCCAAGCGCGCCCGTGGCCTGATGGCGCGCTACGCCGCCGAACATGCGATCACGAAGCCCGAACAGCTGAAGGACTTCGACGTCGACGGCTACGCCTTCGACGAAGCGGCTTCCGGCGAGCGCAACTGGGTGTTCCGCCGCCGCGTGGCGGCTTGAAGCGAAGGGCGGCGCACCGGGCGCGCCGCCTGTCGTCTTACTGCAGCGCGTCTTTCGGCGAAGGCTTGGCCGTGCCCTTGGACCAGAACTTCCACCACGGCGCGTCGCCGGCGGCGTTCGGGTTCAGGAAGCGGCTGTCCGGATAGTTCAGGGTGAACACGCGCTGGGTATCGTCGCGCAGCACCGGCATGCCGAGCTTGTCGTAGGAGCGCATCATGATGAACAGCGCTTCTTCGCGGGCCGGGGCGGTGCTGTATTCCTGGACGGCGGCCTGGGCGCGGTTCAGCGCGGCCAGGTAGGCGCCGCGGCGATAGTAGTAGTTCGCCACGTGCACTTCGTACTGGGCCATCGCGTTGACCAGGTAGTTCAGGCGTGCGATCGCGTCCGGGGTGTACTTGCTGTTCGGGAACTTATCGACCAGGACCTTGAAGGCGGCGAAGGCTTCGCGCGTCGCTTTCGGGTCGCGTTCGGTCGGATCCTGTTCGTAGATGAAGCTCAGGAAGCCGATCTGGTCGTTGAAGTTGATCAGGCCGCGCAGGTAATACATATAGTCGACCTGCGGGTGATTCGGGTGCAGCTTGATGAAGCGCTCGACTGCCGCCAGCGCCTGGGCCTGGTCCTGCGACTTGTAGTGAGCATACGCAATTTCCATCTGCGCTTGCTGGGCAAAGGTGCCGAAGGGATAGTTCGACTCCAGCTTTTCGAACAGCTTGATGGCCGTTTCGTAATGGCCGCCATTCATTTCATCGCGCGCCTCAGCGTATAATTTCTCGGCTGACCAGTTTTTGGTCTCGTCGCCTTTTTCCGGCAGCATGCTGCAGGCGGACAGGGCGAAGGCGCAAGCGGCCACCAACACAGACAATTTTTTTTGCATAGCTCTTTGCAAGAAAGTTTTACCTAGATTCAACGAACGGCTGATTATAGCCGATGGGACTCACGTGATTTTAACTCCTGCGCCGAATTCGGCGGAAATGCCCTTTGACCCCGAACTCGACGACGAGTTTGAAAGTGCGGTCGACCTGACCGCCGGGCCGGATCTCTCGCCGATTACCCTGCACCTGTCGCCCGAGGCGTGCGGCCAGCGCCTCGACAAGGTGATCGCCGGCATGGTGCCGCAATTCTCGCGCGCCCGCCTGCAGCTCTGGTTCGAAGGCGGCTTCGTCAAGGTCGACGGCAAGCCCGCCAAGGGCAAGGCGACCGCCTACGGCGACGAGACCGTCGTCATCGAGCCGCAGGCCGCGCCCGAGGACACCGCTTTCGCACCGGAAGCCATGGAACTGAACATCGTCCACGAGGACGAAGAGATCATCGTCATCAACAAGCCGGCCGGCCTGGTCGTGCACCCGGGCGCCGGCAACTGGTCGGGCACCCTGCTCAACGGCCTGCTGCACCACTGCCCGCAGCTGGTGGGCGTGCCGCGCGCCGGCATCGTGCACCGCCTCGACAAGGATACCAGCGGCCTGATGGTGGTCGGCAAGACCCTGGCGGCCCAGACCGACCTGGTGCGCCAGCTGCAGGCGCGCACCGTCAAGCGCGAGTACTTCGCGCTGGTCTGGGGCACCCCGCTTGCGCGCGGCACCGTCGATTCGCCGATGGGCCGCCATCCAAAAGACCGGGTCAAGATGGCCGTCTCCTCGAGCCCCTTCGCCAAGCCGGCGATCACCCATTACAAGCGCGTGGCGACCGGCACCCTGGACCGCCGCCCCGTGTCCTTGGTGCGCTGCAGCCTGGAAACCGGCCGCACCCACCAGATCCGCGTCCACATGCAGCACCTGGGCTTCGCCCTGGTCGGCGATTCGGTCTACGGCAAGCAGCACCTGACCCCGGTCTTCCACCGCCAGGCCCTGCAGGCGCGCCGCCTCGGCCTGGTGCATCCGGGCACTGGGGAAGACTGCGAGTGGACCGTACCGCTGGCCGAGGACTTTGCCCAGCTGATCGCCCAGGCCGGCATCGAGGAGCCGGGCGACGACGTGGATGGCGACGAGGAATGATGGATCGCTCAGCCCTCGTCTGGCCCGACTGGCCCGACCTGCCGGCGAACGTCGGCGCGCTGGCGACCAGCCGCGACGGCGGCGTCAGCCAGGGCCCCTACGGTGACGGCAAGGGCGGCGGCGGGCTGAACCTCGGCCTGCATTGCGGCGACGAGGCCGCGGCCGTACAGGCCAACCGGGCCCGGCTGCAGGCCTGCCTGCCGGGCCGGCCGGCCTGGATCGCGCAGGTGCATGGGGCCGACGTGGTCGATGCACCGACCGTCGGCCCCGACCAGCCGGTGCGCACGGGCGACGCCAGCATCGCGACGCGGGCCGGCGTCGTGTGCGCCATCCTGACGGCCGACTGCCTGCCGGTGCTGTTTGCCGACCTGGACGGCAAGGTGGTGGGCGCCGCCCACGCCGGCTGGCGCGGGCTGGCGGGCGGCGTGCTGGGCGAGACCGTCAAGGCCATGCGCGCGGCGGGCGCCGGCGAGATCACGGCCTGGATGGGTCCGGCGATCGGCCCGACGGCCTTCGAAGTCGGGCCTGAGGTGCGCGAAGCGTTTCTTGCTGCGCTGCCTGGCGCGGCGACGGAGGAGGCTTTCGTCCAGAAGGATTCGCAAGGTAAATTCTTGGCGAATATGTTCACGCTGGCCAGGCTGATGCTGGCGCGCGACGGCGTCAGCCGGGTGCACGGAGGCGGGCAGTGCACCGCCACGGCGCCGGAGCGCTTCTATTCCTATCGCCGCGACCATGTCACGGGCCGCCAGGCAAGTCTGATCTGGATCAAATAAGCGGGGTGGCGAGCGGCGACAATGCTCAGTTGCCGCCCGGGCCGCTTTCCTGTTCGGCGGCCTTGCGTTTCGCCAGTGCCTCGCGGCGCGCGCGGCGCCGTTTGCCCCCGGTCAGGTATAAAAGGATGGATAATGGCACGGCGCAATAGAACAGGAACGTCATCAGGCCGTGCACGATTGTCGGTTCAGTCGCCGCCATCAGGACGACGACATAAACCCAGGCAACGGCGACGATCCACATGAGCATTCTCCTGAAGTTAAGCGCTAAACCCCTCGATTCTAAACAAGGTACGACGACATGAACATGCCTGACCCGCAAGCCTTCGCCACCTCGTGGATGAACCAGTTCACCGACCCGAGCGTGTGGCAGGGCTGGATGACGATGCCGACCATGACGCCGCCCGGCGCGGGCAGCAACCCGCTGGCGGGTGTGCTGAAGGATTTCGGCGTCGGCCTGGCGCCGGGCAAGCTGGAGAGCATCCGTGACGCCTACCTCAAGAAACTTGGGGAGCTCTGGCAGGATTTCATCAGCGGCAAGTCGCCGGAACTCCTCGACAAGCGCTTCTCGAGCTCGGAATGGCGCGAGCACCCGATGTCCGCCTTCTCGGCTGCCTCCTACCTCCTGAACTCCGAATTCATGCTGGCCCTGGCCGATGCCGTAGAGGCAGGCCCGCGCGAAAAGCAGAAGATCCGCTTCGCCGTGCAGCAGATGGTCGACGCCATGTCGCCCGCCAACTTCTTCGCCACCAATCCGGAAGCGCAGAAGAAGCTCCTCGAGACCAGGGGCGAGAGCCTGACCAAGGGCCTGGCGAACATGCTGGCCGACCTCCAGAAGGGCCGCATCTCGCAATCCGACGAGTCGGCCTTCGAGGTGGGCCGCAATGTCGGCGCCACGCCGGGCAAGGTCGTGTTCGAGAACGAGTTGTTCCAGCTGATCCAGTACACCCCGAGCGCAGCGAGCGTGAAGGCGGTGCCGCTCCTGATGATCCCGCCCTGCATCAACAAGTTCTACATCCTCGACCTGCAGCCGGAAAATTCCCTGGTGCGCTATGTGGTGGAGCAGGGCAATACCGTCTTCATGGTCTCGTGGCGCAACCCGGACCGCAGCCTGGGCAATACCCGCTGGGACGACTACGTCGAGACGGGCGCCATCAAGGCGATCGAGGTGGTGCGCGAGATCAGCGGCCAGGACAAGACCCATGTGTTCGGCTTCTGCGTCGGCGGCACCATCGCCGCGACCGCGCTGGCGGTGCTGGCCGCGCGCGGCCAGCAGCCGGCCGCCAGCCTGTCGCTGCTGACCACGCTGCTGGACTTCAGCGACACCGGCGTACTGGAGGTGTTCGTAGACGAGGCCCAGGTGGCCCTGCGCGAACAGACCCTGGGCGGCGGCGGCCTGATGCCGGGCCGCGACCTGGCCACGACCTTCTCGGCCCTGCGTCCCAACGACCTGGTGTGGAACTATGTCCAGCAAAACTACCTGAAGGGCAAGGAGCCGCCGGCCTTCGACCTGCTGTACTGGAACGCCGACAGCACCAACCTGCCGGGCCCGATGTTCTGCTGGTACCTGCGCAACACCTATCTGGAGAACAAGCTCAAGGTGCCGGGCGCGCTCACCGTCTGCGGCGTGCCGGTCGACCTGGGCAAGATCGATGCCCCGGTCTTCCTCTACGGCTCGAAGGAAGACCACATCGTGCCCTGGGAAGCCGCCTTTGCGTCGATGAGCCTGCTCAACCCGAAGAATCCCAAGGCCAACCGCTACGTGCTGGGCGCCTCCGGCCACATCGCGGGCGTGATCAATCCCGCCTCGAAGAACAAGCGCAGCTACTGGGTCAACGACAAGGGCGGCAAGCACCGTCCGAAGACGGCCGAGGCCTGGTTTGCCGGCGCGACGGAACAGAAGGGCAGCTGGTGGCCGGAATGGGCGAAGTTCCTGGCGGAGAATGGCGGGTCCGACGTGCCGGCGCCAAGTGCGTTCGGAACCGAGAAATACCCACCGACCGAAGATGCGCCGGGCCGATACGTCAAAGCCAGAGCAGACTGATCCGTAGGGTGGACGGCTCCGCCGTCCGCGCGTTCAGCTCCCAGATGATCAGCCACTGCGCTTGCACTGATTGAACGCGCGGGCGGGAGACCCGCCCACCCTACAAACGCGCGATACCATGATGATAGCAAAATCATCACGGAAGTTTGTAGTCTAATAATTGCTGCACCTGCGCGCCCATCGTGGTAAGGTGTGGTGCTGTCCGTCCCGTCGGGCAATATTCCTGCTTGGCGGAACGGCCTCCTGGGCCGGTTTTTTTGGTAAGTAATCAAGAAAAATAGCGCGTGGGCTACTGCCGCAGCGCACAACGATGAGACAAGAGATGAGTAGTGCGAAAAAGAACGCCGAACGCCTGATCAAGAAGTACCCGAACCGCCGTCTGTACGACACCCAGACCAGTTCCTACATCACCCTGACCGACGTGAAGCAGCTGGTGCTCGACGCCGACGAGTTCACCGTCGTCGACGCCAAGTCCAACGAAGACCTGACCCGGAGCATCCTGCTCCAGATCATCCTGGAAGAGGAGGCCAACGGCGTGCCGATGTTCTCCAGCTCGGTGCTGGCCCAGATCATCCGCTACTATGGCCACGCCATGCAGGGCATGATGGGTTCCTACCTGGAAAAGAATGTCCAGGCCTTTACCGACATCCAGAACAAGTTCACCAGCAATGCCGCCGGCGCCCTCGAAGGCAAGCCCTTCAGCCCGGAGATGTGGACGCAGTTCATGAACGTCCAGGGTCCGATGATGCAGGGCATGATGAACAACTACATCGACCAGTCGAAGAATCTCTTCCTGCAGATGCAGGAGCAGATGCAGAACCAGAGCAAGGCCATGTTCGGCGCCTTTCCCTTCCCGGGCATGACGCCGCCGAACGATAAGAAGTGATCAACACAGCCGTTGTTTGACGGCACCCGCCGGCCCCTTCCTGGGCCGGCAAAGTCTCCCGCCTGTTCCACCGTCCTACCTCATTCGGGTACAATCGCGGATTGCCCAGATTCTTTGTCGTCCGCCCATGACCGAACTTCGCCGTATTCCCGCTTCCGCCAACACTGCAGCCGGACCCGCAGCAGCGGCGCCCGAACTCGTCATCCCGAGCCCGGCGCCAGGCGTGGCCGCGCCCAAGGTCGGCTTCGTGTCGCTCGGCTGCCCGAAGGCGCTGGTCGACTCCGAGCAGATCCTGACCCAGCTGCGCGCGGAAGGCTACCAGACCGCCAAGTCCTATGACGGCGCGGACCTCGTGATCGTCAACACCTGCGGCTTCATCGACGCGGCGGTGCAGGAATCCCTGGATGCGATCGGCGAGGCGCTCGCCGAGAACGGCAAAGTGATCGTCACCGGCTGCCTGGGCGCCAAGAAGGACGCGGACGGCCAGGACATCATCACCAAGGTGCACCCGAAGGTGCTCGCCGTGACCGGCCCGCACGCCGTGACCGAGGTGATGGAGTCGGTCCACCTGCACTTGCCCAAGCCCCACGATCCTTTCGTCGACCTGGTGCCGGACCACGGCGTCAAGCTGACGCCGAAGCACTACGCCTACCTGAAGATCTCGGAAGGCTGCAATCACCGCTGCAGCTTCTGCATCATCCCCTCGATGCGCGGCGACCTGGTCTCGCGCCCGATCCACGAGGTGCTGCAGGAAGCCGAGAACCTGTTCAAGGCCGGCGTCAAGGAACTGCTGATCATTTCGCAGGACACCAGCGCCTACGGCGTGGACGTCAAGTTCCGCCTCGGCTTCTGGAACGGCCGCCCGGTCAAGACCCACATGACCCAGCTCACCGTGGAACTCGGCAAGATGGCGCGCCAGTACGACGCCTGGGTGCGCATGCACTACGTCTACCCGTACCCGCACGTCGACCAGGTCATCCCCCTGATGGGCGACGGCCACGTGCTGCCTTACCTCGACATCCCGATGCAGCACGCGCACCCCGATGTCCTGAAACGCATGAAGCGTCCGGCCAGCGGCGAGAAGAACCTGGACCGCATCCTGGCCTGGCGCAAGATGAACCCGGACCTCACCATCCGCTCGACCTTCATCGCCGGCTTCCCGGGCGAGACCGAGGAAGAATTCGAATACCTGCTGGACTTCCTGCGCGAGGCGCAGATCGACCGCCTGGGCTGCTTCGCCTATTCGCCGGTCGAAGGCGCGACCGCCAACCTGCTGGACAACCCTGTGCCGGAAGCGGTGCGCGAGGAGCGCCGCGCGCGCGTGATGCTGCTGCAGGAAGAGATCTCTCTCAAGCGCATGCAGGCCAAGGTCGGCAAGACCATGCGCGTGATCGTCGACGAAGTCGGCGCGCGCGAAGCCATCGGCCGCACCGCGGCCGACGCGCCCGAGATCGACGGCGTGGTCCACATCAAGCGCGCCCTGGCGCCGGGCAAGGCCAAGCCGGCCGTGGGCCAGTTCATCGACGTGGTGATCACCAAGGCCGACGCCCACGACCTGTGGGCCACTGTCGCATAAAGACCAGCGAGTAGAAAAAACATGAAGAAGACCGCCCAGACCTCCCTGATCCATAGCGACTACGAGGCACCTGGCGGCTTCGACGCCTTCCCGCCGGGCATCCACCGCGCCTCGACGGTCCTGTTCGAGAACGTGGCCGCGATGCGCTCCGGCCAGTGGAAGGACAAGAGCGCCTATACCTACGGCCTGCACGGCACCCCGACCACTTTCACGCTCGAAGCGCGCCTGGCCGCGATCGAAGGCGGCGCGCAGTGCCTGCTGGCGCCCTCGGGCCTGTCGGCGATCGCGATGATCAACTTCGCCTTTCTCAAGAGTGGCGACGACGTGCTGCTGCCGGAGAACGTCTACAACCCGAACCGCGAACTGGGGCGCTGGCTGTCGCAGGACTTCGGCGTCAGCGCGCGCTTCTATGATCCGATGATCGGTGGCGGCATCGCGGACCTGATCCAGCCGAACACGCAGCTGGTCTGGACCGAGGCGCCGGGTTCGGTGTCGATGGAAGTGCCCGACCTGCCGGCGATCTGCCGCGCGGCGAAGGAGAAGGGCGTGCCGGTCGCGCTGGACAACACCTGGTCGGCCGGCCTGGCCCTGCGCGGCTTCGACGTCGGCGCCGACATCGTCATGCATGCGCTGACCAAGTACCAGTCGGGCGGGGCGGATTTGCTGATGGGCGCCGCGATCACCCGCGACAGGGCGATCAACGAACGGCTGGCGCAGGCCCATATGCGCCTCGGCCTGGGCGTGGGCGCGGACGACGCCTACCTGGTGATGCGCGGCCTGCCGACCATGAAGCTGCGCTTCGAGGCCCACGACGCGGGCGCGCGCACGCTGGCAGGCTGGCTGAAGGCGCGGCCGGAGATCGCGAAGGTGCTGCATCCGGCGTTCGAGGATTGCCCGGGCCACGCCAATTGGAAGCGCGACTTCAAGGGCGCGGGCGGTCTGTTCTCGGTGCTGTTCGACCCGCGCTACAGCGAAGCGCAGGTCGACGCCTTCGTGGATGCCTTGACGCTGTTCGGCATCGGCTACAGCTGGGGCGGTCCGAACAGCCTGGTGATGCCTTACCGCATCCGGGCCATCCGCGACCGCTGGCTCGATGCGGGCGTGCTGGTGCGTTTCAATGTGGGCCTGGAAGACGTCGGCGATCTGATCGCCGACATCGAGCAGGCCCTGGGACAGCTGCCAGCTTGACTATGGCATCGCGCGGTTGCTGTTCAGGTCGACGAAGCCGCGGATGATGCGGTAAGCGGCCCACAGCCACGCGACGCCCCAGACCACGACGGCGAGCGGGATGCCGATGATGGTGACGGCCAGCACCCAGGCGACGATCGACCACACCAGGTACCACCAGAACGAGCGGATCATCCAGCTGTGGTGCGAATAGACGATGGTGCCCTGGGTCTCCGGACGCTTCACGTAGTTCACGATCAGCACCAGGATCGACAGCAAACCAGCGGAAAACAGGAAGGTCAGCGCGTGGGCGACGTAGAGGATGCGTGCGAACTGCTTCGCATCTTCGGTCCCGCGATCCATTACCAGGTCTTGCGACATCTGTATTCTCCTCAGAGGAAGCCGGAAACGCCCGGCTGGCGATGCATTGTAGCAGCCGATGCTGCCACTTTGCCAACATGAGGTCCCTTGCCGGTTTTTCAAGACCGTTTGCGCTTACCGGAGCTGCGATTCCACCCAGGCGACCAGGCGGCCGGCGTCCATGGCCCCCGCCTGGCGCGCCACTTCGCGTCCGCCGCGGAACAGGGCCAGGGTCGGAATGCTGCGAATCCCGAATTGCGCCGACAAATCCTGGCTGCGTTCGGTGTCCACCTTCAGCAGGCGCACGGCCGGCTCGAGCCGCTGGGCCGCCTGCGCGAAGTGGGGTGCCATCATCTTGCAGGGCCCGCACCATTCGGCCCAGAAGTCGACCAGCACCGGGATGTCGCTGCGCGACACGTGTTTCGCGAAGCGGGCGCTGTCGACGTCCAGGGGGCGGCCGGCGAACAGGGCCTGGGCGCATTTGCCGCAGACGGGCGCATCGGCCAAGCGTTCGGGCGACAGGCGGTTGACGGCGTCGCACTGGGGGCAGACGACGTGGATGGGGTCGCTCATCGGCTTCTCCTCGAATCAAGAAAACATGGCCGTATTGTAAGCGGACCTGCCATGCGCCGCCGAAGCGGGTCATTCCGTAGAATCGGGTTATTGCCATTCTTGCCATGTCGATGACCAGACAAGCCATATCCCCAGCCCCCCTGCTGGTCGGCTGCGCCGGCTGGAGCGTGCCGAAGGCCGACGCCGCATCCTTTCCCGTAGAGGGCAGCCATCTCGAACGCTACGCCGCCACCTTTCCCGCGGTGGAAATCAACTCGGCCTTCTATCGTCCACACCGTCCGGCGACCTATGCCAAGTGGGCCGACTCGGTGCCCGAGTCCTTTCGCTTTTCCGTGAAGGTGCCGCGCGCCATCACTCACGATGCGCGCATGGTGGACGTCGAGCAGCAGCTGGTCCAGTTCGCCCACGAGGCGGGCGAGCTGGGCGAGAAGCTCGGCTGCCTGCTGGTCCAGCTGCCGCCGAAGTTCGGCTTCGTCGATGAGCCGACCCGGCTGTTCTTCCGCCAGCTCCACGACATCTTCGGCCGCACGATTGCCTTCGAGGCGCGCCACCCCAGCTGGTTCTCCGAGGCCGCCACCGAACTGCTGGTGGACAGCCGCGTCGTGCGCGTGATCGCCGATCCGGCAGCCGGCCAACCGGGGCCGCACGTGCCGACCAGCAGCGACACGCTCTACGTTCGCCTGCACGGCACGCCGCGCATCTATTACTCGCGCTATACGCCCGAGTACGTGGCGTCGGTGCGCCGCGAGCTGGCGCGCCAGGCCGCGCTCGGCAAGACCTGCTGGTGCATCTTCGATAACACAGCTGCCTTCGAGGCGGTGCCGAATGCACTGGAGTTGATGCACGGACAGTACGCGCAGCCCCTGGACCACGCTGCCATACTATCCCCACCATGGTGACCGCGACCTTCCGCTTCTACGACCAGCTGAACGACTTCCTGCCGCGCGCGCGCCGCGGCCGCGACGTCACCACGCCTTGCGCGCGCGAAGCGACCGCCAAGCACATGGTCGAGGCGCTGGGCGTGCCGCACACCGAGATCGGGCTGCTGCTGGTGAACGGCGAGTCGAGCGGCTTCGACCGCCTGCTGGCGGATGGCGACCGGGTCGCCGTGTACCCGGCCTTCGGGGCGCTCGACGTGCATACACTGCAGCGCCTGCGCAGCTGGCCGGCCGGACGCCTGCGCTTCGTGGCCGACGCCCACCTCGGCGGACTGGCGCGGCTGCTGCGCATGGCGGGCTTCGACACCCTCTACGACAACGCCTTCCACGACGAGGACATCGAGCGCATCGCGCGCGAAGAGGGACGGGTCCTCCTGACCCGCGACCGCGAACTGCTCAAGCGCCGCACCGTCGAACTCGGATGCTATGTCCACGCGCTCGACCCACCCGAGCAATTGCGCGAGCTCTTCGCACGCCTGCGCCTGGGTAGGCAGATCCGCGCGTTCACGCTCTGCCTGCACTGCAACCTGCCGCTGCGGCGGGTCGACAAGGAAGAGGTGCTGGAGCAACTGCCGCCCAGCGTGCGCGGCACCCACACGGAATTCACGACCTGTGATGCCTGCCGGCGCGTGTACTGGAAGGGCTCGCACTACGCGCGCATGCGCGGCCTGCTCGAGGGCGTGGCGGCGCGCGCGGCTGATGTAGAATTGCCGCCGACCCCCAACCCGACCTCCTGACAGCGTGACCGAGCCCGTTTCGCCGTTCCCATTCCCTATCCGCACCGAGTGCCCGCCCGGCGCCTGCGTCTGCGATCGCGACCGCGTGATCAACGACCCGCAGGCCGACCACCGGCCGCTGGCCCTGACGCGCCTGCAGGAGCAGAAGCTGCTCGAGCGTATCGAACGCGTCGAGAGCTATGCGGACCTGCAGCATGTACAGGCGCTGGTGCGCAAGAACCTGGGCGCCGAGCTGCGCATCGAGCCGGGCCCGAACGAGGTGCGCACGGTGCGCGGCATCATCGTGGTGCTCGAGGAAAAGCCGGGTCTGTGCAAGAAGGCGCGGCAATCGGTGCCGGCCGCGGTACGCCGGCGCTTGGGCGAGCGCCCCGACATCGCCTGGGCGCTGCTGGACGCGCACGACCTGTTCGGATCGGCATAAAGCACCTGACCCGTTTTCGCTGTTCAATCATTCGATGTCAAACCAACTACTGGGTGTCAGGTCTGACATTCGGACACGAACTCAGCATTGATTACCGCCTATCGATGAGGCCGTGTCCGATTGTCAGACCTGACACCAAGATTGGCCTGTTCGGGTCGACCCAGAGCACCGAATAGTCCTGCCCCCCGGATGTCGGCCTGGCCGAATGGCAGGTGCACGCGTTTGCCTTGACTCTTATACAATGATGTCGAGACGGCAGCGCCGTGCTTCATTTGCAAACAGGAGAACAACAATGTCGGGCTACAGCATCAATATCGAAGAGAAGACTCTTGCCGGGAACAATTTCCGCGAAGTCTTGTACACCACTCAGCGCAGCCAGCTGGTGATCATGACCCTGCAGGCGGGCGAGGAAATCGGCGTCGAGCGCCATGAAGGGCACGACCAGTTCATCCGCGTCGAGGCGGGCGAGGGCGTCGCGCTGCTGGACGGCGAAGAGCACAAGCTGGAAGATGGCGTAGCCGTCGTGATCCCGGCCGGCGCCGAGCACAACGTCATCAATACCTCGAAGACCGAGCCGATGCGCCTGTATACCCTGTACACCCCGCCGGAACATCCGGACGGCATCATCCACGCGACCAAGGCGGAAGCGGACGAGTACGAGCGCCAGCACGGCCACTGATCCGGGCAGCGATAAAACAAGGCCGGCGATGCCGGCCTTGTTTTTTGTGCGCCTCAGCGGCGGTAATGGTAGGGGAAACGCGTACCGATATGGCCGCCCCAGCCGCGGTGGTGACCCCAGCCGCGGCCGAAGTTGAAGCCCAGGCCGATCGAGACCGGCGGGTAGTAGTAGCGCGGCTCGTAGACCGGTTGCGGCACGTAGACAGGCTGCGGTACATACACCGGCTGCTGTTGGACGTAGACCGGCTGCGTCGTATAGGTGGTCGAATAGGCCGACTGCGGAGCGGGGCTGGTGGTGACGGCGGCCTCGCCGGATGCCGCGGCGCGGGCGCCGGTACCGACTGGCACCGGGGTCACGGACACCACGCGCCACCCGTTCGGATCGGCCGGGCGCCCATAGGCGTTCGACGCATCATAGTTCGGATTGGGTGCGGCGCAGCCGGCCAGCACGGCCAGCATGGCCAACGACGGGGCAACGAAGATCAGTTTTTTCATGGCGGTCCTCCTGTTCCTGCCATGATAAAAAATCCCGTGCCGCTGCGCTGAGGCTATTACAGCTCGTTACACATCACCCCAGCAGCGCCACCAGTTCCTGCAGCGGCACCTCGGCCGCCATCGCCGCGTAGCCGGCGTCGTTCGGGTGGATCCAGTCCCTGCTGTTGTAGTCGGCCCGCAGCCGTCCGGCCGTGTCCGGGTCGCGCAGGACGGCCTCCCAGTCGAGGAGCATGTCGAACTCGTCGGAGGAACGGATCCAGTCGTTGACGGCGCGGCGCACCGCCTCGCGGCCCGCGTTGTAGTAGACGAAGCCTTCGAACGGCGTCAGGGTCGACCCGATGATCGCCACCCCGCGGTCGTGGGCGCGGGCGATGAGTTGCCGGTAGCCCGCGATCAGCGTGGCGGGCTTCACCAGGCTGGCGCCGGAAGTGTTGCAAATGTCGTTGATCCCGATGAGCACCATCACGGCGCGCACCCCGGGCGTGGCCAGTACGTCGCGGTCGAATCGGGACAGCACCGAACGTCCGCCGATCATGGCCGTGGGCTCCTCGCGCGTGAGCTGGTTGCCCGCAATGCCGCGGTTCACGATGCCGATATTGCCCGATTCCCCCAGCTCGGTTTGCAGGCGGCGCGCCAGCAGGTCTGGCCAGCGGCGATTCAGGTGGCTCGTGCTGCCGACCCCGTCCGTGATCGAGTCGCCCACCGCCACGATGCAGCGCGCGCCGCCATCGACCAGCACTTCGGTGAGGAAGGGCCAGGAGGCGATGGTGCGCGAGACCGTCAAGGAAGCGTTGGCCGCGAAATTGCCGGCGGTCGAAACGTAGTTGACCTGCAGCGCGGTGCCGTGCAGTGTGGCGGCCTGCACACTCCCCGGCAGATAGAGGCTGACCGCCAGGTCGGCGAATGGCGCGACGCTCAGGTAGACGGGGTCGGACAGCACCGGCGCCCCGGGCGGGATGGTGACCGAGCTGCTGCCCCCGAAGGTCAGCGGCTGGTTGCTGCCCGTGCGCACGGCTGAGCCGCTGCTACGCACGCCGACATAGGCTGCCCCGACGTTCAGGGCCGTCGTCCCCATCTCGTTGGAGAGGCGCACCCGCACGCGGCTGCCGCCGATGCTGGCATGCGCGATCAGGCGCACGGTCTGGTCGCTGAAGGACAGGGTGTTGGCGCTGGTCGGCGGCCCCGCCGGCGCGCAGCCCCAGGTGGGGCACCAGTCCGCGAGGCGCCAGGACTGGGCGGCGGCCGGCGCACCCGCGCCGAAGGCGGCGACACCGGCGGCCAGCGCCGGGCCGGCGATCAGGAGCCGGCGCCGGCCCGGGCTGCGGGGTGCGTCTTCCTTGATGCTGCGCTTGGCGGAAACATCGACGGGTCGCATGGTGCTCTCCCTCGCGCTGCCAACAGGGCCGCGTTCCGTTTTACGATAGCCCAGCAGGCCGCGCGCACCAAAGGAAAACGCGCCAAGGTTTGCGCTAGCTCGCTATTTGATTGCGAGGAACAAATCAAGCGATGATGTTGAGCAATCCATCGAGGCCCGAAAAATTCAGGGCGACCGATGCCTCGGTCCGCACCACCGGCTTGGCGCGGAAGGCCAGCGAGAGGCCGGCCACGCCCATCATCCTGAGGTCGTTGGCGCCGTCGCCCATCACGATGGCGCGGCTGGGCGGGATGCCGAGCTCCGCGCACACGCGCTCGACGGTGCGCTTCTTTTCTTCCGCGTCGACGATGCCGCCGACCACGCGTCCCGTCAGCTTGCCGTCCGCCACCTCCAGCACATTGGCATGGGTGAAGTCGAGCTTCAGGCGGTCCTTCAGGCGGTCGGTGAAAAAGGTGAAGCCGCCCGAGACCAGCAGGGTCTTCAGGCCCGCGGCCTGGACTGCCGCCAGCATGGCTTCGCCGCCCGGCGAGATGCGCAGGCGCTCGTCGTAGACGCGCTGCAGGCTCGATGCGTCGAGCCCCTCGAGCAGGGCCACGCGGCGCGTCAGGCTGGCCGCGAAATCGAGCTCGCCGCGCATGGCCGCTTCGGTGATCTCGGCGACCTGGGGTTTCAGGCCCTGCATGTCCGCGATCTCGTCGATGCACTCGATGGTGATCAGGGTCGAGTCCATGTCCATCGCCACCAGGCCGAAGTCGGCGAGCTTTTTGCCGGCCTCGATGAAGCAGGCGTCCACGCCGGCGTCGAAGGCGGCTTCCTCGACACGGGCCTTCATGTCCGCGTCGAAGGGCAGGTCCTCGCAGCGCAGTGCATGCTCGCCCAGCGGCACGGTGCGCGCGGGTTTGGCGAGGCGGGCGAGGCGGTCGAGCGTATCGAGAGAGGCCTGCGGCCCCTGGAGCACCAGGTTCATGGTCATTGTGGTTTAGGCGAGGAGCTGTTTGATGGTCTGTTTTACCTGCGTCACGCGGGCCGCCAGGTCGGGCATGCTGGCGCTGATGCGCAGCTTGTCCTGGCCGGCCAGCTTGATGTGGCGGTTCTTCTGGATCAGGGTGATGATCTTGATCGGGTCGATCGGCGGCTTCTCCATGAACTGCAGGTTGGCCGCCTCGTCGTGGGCGTCGATCTTGACGATGCCGACCGACTTCGCGGCGATGCGCAGGCGGTGGGTCTCGATCAGGGCCTTGACCGGCTCGGTCAGCTTGCCGAAGCGGTCGATCAGCTCTTCCTGCATGCCGTCGATCTTGTCCTGGCTTTCGCAGTTGGCCAGGCGCTTGTAGATCGACAGGCGCTCGTGCACGTCGCCGCAGTAGTCCGAGGGCAGCAGGGCCGGCACGTGCAGGTTGATTTCGGTCGTGGAAGACAGCGGCGCGGCCAGGTCCGGCTCCTTGCCGGCTTTCAGCGAACGCACCGCTTCGTTCAGCATGTCCGAATACAGCTGGAAGCCGACTTCCAGCATTTCGCCGGACTGGTTCTCGCCCAGCACCTCGCCGGCGCCGCGGATTTCGAGGTCGTGCATGGCGAGGTAGAAGCCGCTGCCCAGTTCTTCCATGGCCTGGATCGCGTCCAGGCGGCGCTGCGCCTGCTTGGTGAGGCCGCTCACGTCGTTCACCAGGAGGTAGGCATAGGCCTGGTGGTGCGAACGTCCCACGCGGCCGCGCAGCTGGTGCAGCTGGGCCAGGCCGAAGCGGTCGGCACGGTGCATGATGATGGTGTTCGCGGTCGGCACGTCGATGCCGGTCTCGATGATGGTCGTGCACAGCAGGATGTTGAAGCGCTGCGAGACGAAGTCGCGCATCACCTTTTCCAGGTCGCGCTCGTGCATCTGGCCGTGGGCCACGCCGATGCGCGCTTCGGGTAGTAGCTCCTGCAGCATGGCGCGGCGGTTCTCGATGGTCTCGACCTCGTTGTGCAGGAAGTAGATCTGGCCGCCGCGCTTCAGTTCGCGCAGGCAGGCCTCGCGGATGACGGAACCGTCCTCGCTGCGGACAAACGTCTTGATCGCCAGGCGCTTCTGCGGCGCGGTGGCGATGATGGAAAAGTCGCGCAGGCCTTCCAGCGCCATGCCGAGGGTACGCGGGATCGGGGTCGCGGTCAGGGTCAGGACGTCGACCTCGGCGCGCAGGGCCTTCAGCGCTTCCTTCTGGCGCACGCCGAAGCGGTGTTCCTCGTCGATGATGACCAGCCCCAGGCGCGTGAACTTCACGTCCGGCGAGAGCAGCTTGTGGGTGCCGATCACGATGTCGAGCGTGCCGTCGGCCATGCCCTTGATCGCATTGTTGATTTCTTTCCCGGTCCTGAAGCGCGACAGCTCGGCGATCTTCACCGGCCAGTCGGCGAAGCGGTCGGCGAAGGTCTGCGCATGCTGCTCGGCCAGCAGGGTGGTCGGGGCCAGGATGGCGACCTGCTTGCCGCCCATGACGGCGATGAAGGCGGCGCGCAGCGCGACTTCGGTCTTGCCGAAGCCGACGTCGCCGCAGACCAGGCGGTCCATCGGGCGGCCCGAGGTCATGTCCTTGATGACGTTGTGGATGGCCTCGGCCTGGTCCGGGGTTTCGTCGAAGCCGAAGCTGCCGGCGAAGTTCTCGTAGTCGATGCTCGAATATTCGAAGGCATGGCCCTGGCGGGCGGCGCGGCGCGCATACAGGTTCAGCAGCTCGGCGGCGGTGTCGCGCACCTGTTCGGCGGCCTTGCGCTTGGCCTTGTCCCACTGGCCGGAACCCAGCGCGTGCAGCGGCGCGTCTTCCGGCGAGGTGCCGGAGTAGCGCGAGATCACGTGCAGCTGCGAGACCGGCACGTACAGCTTGGTCTCCTTGGCGTATTCCAGGTGCAGGAATTCGGTCTCGCCTTCGCCCAGGTCGAGGCTCTCCAGGCCCATGTAGCGGCCGATGCCGTGGTTGATGTGGACCACCGGATCGCCGATCTTCAGCTCGGACAGGTCGCGCACCATGGATTCGACCTGGCTGGTCGCTTCCTGCTTCTTCTTGCCGGCGCGCCGGCCGGAACCCGCATACAGTTCGGTCTCGGTGACGAAGACCATGCGATCGGCATGGTCTTCGAATAGCTCGAAACCGGTCTGCAGCGGCGCCACGCCCAGCGCCAGCCTGGCGTCGCTGGTGCGAAAGCCCTCGAAGCCCTCGACCGGCGCCAGCTCGAGCTGGTATTCGTGGAAGTACTGCTGCAGGGTCTCGCGGCGGCCGGCCGAGTCGGCGACGATCATGACGCGCGCATCCTGGCGCAGCAGGTAGGAACGCAAATTCGTCAGCGGGTCGTCGAGGCGGCGATTGACGGCGACATCGGGAATCGGCGCCGACAGCTCGGAGGCGGGGGCGGACGGATCCCGGGCGATGGTCCAGCGGCCGTACGGCTTGGCGCAGGTGAAGAACTGTTCGGCGCCCAGGAAGAGTTCGCGCGGTTCGAGGATCGGGCGTTCGCGGTCGCTCTTGAGGAATTTGTAGCGCGATTCGGTATCGAGCCAGAAGCGCTGGATCGCGGCATCGATGTCGCCCACCATCGCCAGCATCGCGCCTTCCGGCAGGTAGTCGAACAGGTTTGCAGTCTCTTCGAAGAAGAGCGGCAGGTAGTACTCGATGCCGGCCGAGGCGATGCCGTTGCCGATGTCGCGGTAGATCGGCGAACGCGAAGGGTCGCCCTCGAAACGCTCGCGCCAGCGGCCGCGGAAGGCGGTGCGTGCGGCTTCGTCCATCGGGAATTCGCGGCCGGGCAGCAGGCGCACTTCCCTGACCGGGTAGAGCGAGCGCTGGGTGTCGGCGTCGAAGGTGCGGATGGTCTCGATCTCGTCGCCGAACAGGTCGAGGCGGTAGGGCAGGGCCGAACCCATGGGGAAGAGGTCGATCAGGCCGCCGCGCACCGAGTATTCGCCCGGCGACATCACCTGCGATACGTGCGTGTAGCCCGCGAGGGTCAGCTGGGCCTTGAGCTTGGCCTCGTCCAGGCGTTCGCCTTGCCGGAAGAAGAAGGTGTAGGCTGCCAGGAAGGACGGCGGCGCCAGGCGCACCAGCGCCGTGGTGGCCGGCACGACCAGCACGTCGCACTGGCCGTTGCGGATCTCGTGCAGGGTGGCCAGGCGTTCGGAGACCAGGTCCTGGTGCGGCGAGAAAGCATCGTAGGGCAGCGTTTCCCAGTCCGGCAGCAGGTGGCAGGACAATTTGCCGTCCGCGAACCAGGGGATTTCGTCGAGCAGGCGCTGGCCATCGCTGGCATTCGCCACGATGACGGTAAGCATCTGCTTGTTGGCTTTCAGGGCCAGCGCGGCGTTGGCGAGCGCGTAGGCGTCGCTCGAGCCGTGCAGCGCCGGCAGGGCAAAACGGGTGCCTGGCTTGGGGAGATTTTTCTTGAGATCGAAGGGCATTGAGCGCGCAGTGACGTTCGCAACAGTGGCTGACCATTATAGACGAAGCGCCATCACGACGCCGGGCGGGAAGCGCGGCGCAGGCCGGGTCCGCGCGTGTCGATGCCGGTACAGAAACAGGGACGAGTATGAGAAGTGCACAAAGGCATCTTTCCGATCCGCGCGCCGTCGCGCACTATCTGGAAGGACCGCCGCGCCTGGTGCCGGGATGCAGCGACCTGCACCGCATGGCGCAGGAGCTGCTGGCCGAGCGGGCGCCGTATGACGCGCGCGTGCTGGTGCTGGTGCTCGGGGCGGGCGGCGGGCGGCGGGCTCGAGCTGAAAGCCTTCGCCGACGCCCAGCCGGGCTGGATCTTCGACGGGGTGGATCCGTCTCCCGAGATGCTGGAACTGGCGATGGACACGGTCGGCGAGCACGCCTCCAGGGTCGCGCTGCACGAGGGCGATGTGGACGTTGCGCCCGACGGGCCGTTCGATGCGGCCGTCTGCCTGCCGACCATGCATTTCATGCCTTTGTGCGAGCGCCGTCATGCCTTGCGGGCGATCCGCCAGCGCCTGCACCGCGGCGCGCCCTTCGTGGTTGCGCACATGAGCTTCGCCCAGGAAGAGGACGAGCGCGCCCTCTGGCTGGCGCGCGACGAAGCCTATGCGATCGCGACCGGGGCTCCCCCGAGCCCGGCCGTTAGACGTGTCTTCTGTCGAGCTCGTGTCCAGATGTCAGACCTGATACCCAGGGTTGGGTCGACCTGACACCCAGGGTTGGGTCTTATGCTGCCAGGCTTTTTTGAAGCAGCTCCGCCACCAGCTGGTTCATCTCGACGCCGCGTTCCTTGCTCAGCGCCTGCAACTGCTTCACCAGGTCCGCGTTCAGCTTCACGGCAAACGGCACGAGTCCCAGCGCGCGCTCGCGGTCGCGCTGTTCGCGTCGGTCAGTCACGGGTGGCCGGGCGGCCGCACCGAAGGCTGCGTCCTTCGCTCCCATTTGATTCATCAGTTTCTTGGCGTCGCTCTTTGCCAGATCGGTTCGTTTCATCGCTTGCCTACGTTTCGTAAAGCCCGGATTCTACAGGCAGGAGCACGGTTGGGAAGTCAATCTTCCGCTTCATTCAGTTTCTCGAACAGGCGGCGCTCTTCCGGTACCAGGCGATCGACTGCGTCCTGCGTGCCCTCGACGTTCGCGTCGAGCAGAACGCGCATTGTCGCCAGCCGCTCGCCTGTGCGCAGGGCTTGCGCCAGCGGCGGGCCGCCGGGCTGGCCCGACTGCATGATCGCGGCTCCCACCATCGGGGGCAGCTCCCATTCGGTCGCGATACGGGCCGAGAGCGTACGGGCGGTGTCGTGCAGGGCGTGGGCGAAGCTGCGGGACTGGGGCAGCCGGCCGGCGGCGTCCACCTGGTCGATCAGGCGCAGTGCGACCACCAGGCCGACATTCCGCGTCAGGCCGGCCAGGCACGCCTCGAAGGCGTCGGCGCCATATGACGGGGCGGCCAGGCTGGCGGCCAGTGCGCATTTTTCGGACTGGCGCCAGAGCTGGGGCGCGGCCTGGCGCGCGAGGCGGCCGGTCTGGGCGCTGATCACGGGGCGGAAGGCGACCCGCGCCAGCAGCATGCGCAGGCCGTTCTGGCCGAGCAGCATCAGGGCGCCCTCGATGGTGCGTACCGGCGCCGTGGGGCGGTACCAGGGGCTGTTCACTTCGCGGATCACTTCGGCCACCAGGGTGACGTCCTGGGCCACCTGCCGCGCCAGTTCGGTGGCGGACATGCCTTCCTCGCGCAGGCTGCGCAACAGCTGGGGAATCACGGCCGGCACGCGCGGCACCAGTTCGGCCGCGGCCTGCGGATCGCGCGCCAGCCTGGCCAGTTCGTCAAGGATCAGCGTATCCCTGGTGTCGCCGGTATGGGACACCGGGCCTGCCAGCCAGCGGTGGAAGGCCAGGTCGATATCGATGGCCGCATGCGAGGCAGGTTCAGGCGCCCGCTGCGACGTGACGGTGGAAGCCCCGGGCCGGTCGGCCTCGGGGTACGCGGTGCTGCCGAAGAGGCGGGCGAACCAGTTTTTCATGTTCGGGAATGGAGGCACTCGGTCTGGCCGATTCTACCCGAGCAGCAGTGGAGGGCGCGCCGCCATGGGAAAACAGCCAGGGACGCAACCGCTGACCGGTCGCGCAGCCTGGCTGCGGCAATACGGGGGAGGCTTAGCGGCCGGCGCCCGAGGTCGTCGAATTCGTGGTGGTCGAATTGGTGGTCGGCGTCGTGGTCGGCGTGGTGGTCGATGAGCTGGTGCCGGTGCCGTTGCCGGTGGCCGCGTCGCTATTGGTGGTGCCGGTGTTGGTGCCGCTGCTACCCGATGCGCCGGTGGTGCCGGTGCTGCCCGAACTCATCGACGACGACGAGGTGCCGTTCGTCGAAGTGCCGTCGGTGCCGGTCGAGCTGCATGCTGCCAGGGACAGGGCCAGGAGGCCGCCCAGCAGGGCGCCGTGGTAAGTGCTCTTCATTTGTATTCTCCTCGTTTGGATGGGTGTCGCCATCATGCGAGGACGTCCGTGTGCTTGAAATAGGATCAGGACTTTATCGGGTGTAGGATCAGGCGTACGTACGGCTCAAGCTCGCCGGCCCTGTCAGGCCGGCAGCGTTTCCTCGTGGTTCTCCAGCCAGGCCAGCAGATCGCTCGACGGCAGCGGGCGGCTGAACAGGTAGCCCTGGCCCTTGGCGCAGCACAGGGCGCGCACCACGTCCGCCTGCGACGCGGTCTCGATGCCTTCGGCCACGGTCTTCATGCCCAGGCTTTGCGCCACCTTGACGGTCGCCTCGATCAGCACGCGGTGGTGGGCGCTGGTGTCGGACTGGCTGACGAAGGAGCGGTCGATCTTGACCGTGTCGACCGGCAGCAGATGCAGGCTCGAGAGCGAGGAATAGCCGGTGCCGAAGTCGTCCAGCGCCAGCTTGACGCCGAGCGCCTTGAGCTCGTGCAGGCGCGCCTGGATGTCCTGGTCCTGGGCCGCGAGGCTCTCGGTGACCTCGAGTTGCAGGGCCTCGGGCGGCATCCCGGTCGCCAGCAGGATGCGGCGCACGGTATCGATCCAGCCGGGCTGGCCCAGCTGGGCGCGCGACAGGTTCACGGCGATCAGGCGTGGCGCACGCTCGCCCAGGCGGGCGCGCCAGTCCAGGAAATCGCGGCAGGAACGTTCGAGCACGAAGTCGCCGACCGGGCCAATCAGGCCGCACTCTTCGGCGACCGTGATGAAGTCGACCGGCGGGACGATGCCGCGCGTCGGATGGCGCCAGCGCACCAGCGCTTCCACGCCGGCTGCATGGTCGGTGCCGCCGTCCGGTTTCAGGCCGACCACCGGCTGGTAGACCACGAACAGCTGCTCTTCCACGATGGCCTGGCGCAGCTCGGCTTCGATGCCGGCGCGGCGCTCGGCGCGCTCGCGCATCGCGGCCTCGAATACCTGCTGGCGTCCGCCGCCGGCGCGCTTGGCTTCCAGCATGGCGATGCCGGCGTCGCGCAGGACCTCGTCGGCATCCACGGCGCCGGCCGCGCCCCAGGCCAGGCCCAGGCTGGCGCCGCACACGACTTCCTGGCCCTGCACCCGGAAGGGGCGCGCCAGCGCATCGAGCAGGCGGGTCGCGACGCGCTCGGCGTCTTCCAGGGAGCGCATACCGTCGAGCACCACCACGAACTCGTCGCCGCCGACGCGCGCGGCCAGCTGGCCGGCCCCGCCGCTCGGGGCGATGTGGTCGCTCGGCGGGCGCAGGGCGCCGCGGATGCGTTCGGCGATCTGCACCAGCAGCGCGTCGCCGGCGGCCTGGCCGAGCGTGTCGTTGAGGCGGCGGAAGCGGTCGCAGTTCATGAACAGCACGGCAAACTCGCCGGCCGCTGCCGTGGCGGCGGCATTGCGCCCTACCAGTTGCTGCAGCTGTTCGCGCACCGCCTCGCGGTTCGGCATGCGGGTCAGGGAGTCGGTACGGGCCGCGCTGCGCAGGCGGCGCGACAGCACCTCCTGCTCGCGCATGACTTCCTGTGTGGCGTCGGTTACCACGGCCATCAGCCGCTCGCTATCGAGCTTCATCAGGCTGATGGCCAGCACATGCGGGCTGCCGGGCGCCGTCATCTCGGGCGGCAGCATCGCGCGCACGCCCTCGCAAATCACCCCCGAGGGCTCGGCGAAATCGCGCGCCATCTGCTCGAGCTGAGGGGCGATCGGGGCCAGCACAGCGAACAGGTTGTCGAAGCCGGTGTCGCGGGCGACCGGCATCAGAAGGCTGGAGGCCATCGGATTGAGCATGTCGATGGCGCCCTCGATGCCGGCCTGGGCCAGCCCGATCGGCGCGCGGTACAGGAACTGCACCAGCGCTTCGTAGGCGTCGCTCGGATCAGGCTGCATCGCGTTCTCCTTCGGCCGGGGGAGTGGGCAAACCGGCCAGTTCCGGGCGCCAGCGCTCGACGCGGTTGCGTCCCGCGCGCTTGGCGGCGTACATGGCCTGGTCGGCGCGCTTGAGCAGCAGGTCGATGCCGCCTTCGCCGTCCAGCAAACAGGCGACGCCCGCGCTCACGGTGTAGCGGATCCGGCTGCCATCGAATTCCACCACGCTGGACGCGACGATGGCGCGCAGGCGCTCCGCCACCACCGACGCGCGCGGCAGGTCGGTCGAGGGCAGCAGCACGGCGAATTCCTCGCCGCCGATGCGCGCCACCACGTCGACTTCGCGGAAGGTCTCGGCCAGGATGCCAGCCAGGTGCTGGAGGACGGCGTCGCCGCCAGGGTGGCCGTGGCGGTCGTTGATGGCCTTGAAGTGGTCGGCGTCGAAGGCGATCACCGCGGTCGGACGCGGCACCGTGCGGCTGCGCACCAGTTCCTGTTCGGCGGCCTCAAAAAAGGCGCGGCGGTTCGCCAGGCCCGTGAGGTGGTCGCCGAAGGCTTCGCGGCGGCGGCGCTCGATGGCGCCCTGCTTGTCGGTGATGTCGCGCAGGATCAGGCAATAGGCCGGGGCGCAGGCGTCATCGAGCGGCTCGCGGTCCGGCAGCGGCGCGATCATCGCGCTGCCCCAGAAGGCGCTGCCGTCGGCGCGCATGCGCTTGCCCTCGTCCATGCTCCAGCCGTCCTTGTCGGCGTCGCGCAGGCGGTCGTGCAGGTGCTCGAGCGTCATCGCGTCAGGCGGATAGAAGATCGAGTAGGGCTGGCCAACGGCCTCCTCGCCGAAGCCGGTCACGCGGCCGATGCTCGGGTTCCACTCGGTGATGGCGCCGCGCGCGTCCAGTCCCACCAGGGCGTAGTCGGCGATGCCGGTCAGGATGGCGTTGAGCCAGGCGTCGCTCTGGCGCAGCTGGCGTTCGCGGCGCACCTGCATGGTGACGTCGTCGATCACCGCCATCAGGCGCGTCGCATCGAGCTTCAGCAGGGTGATGGACAGGATCTGCGGGATCTTTTTGCCCGCGCCGCCCGCGCCGCCCGCGTTCAGGTGCGCGTGCAGCCCGTCGCAGATCTTGCCGGACGGCAGGGTGTACTGGTCGCACAGGTAGCGCAGGTCGGGCGCGACGCTGTCAAGGGCGGTGAACAGGTTGTCCAGGCCGCCGTCGCGCGAGAGCGGCATCAGGAGCTGGGCCGAGATCGGGTTCATCATGACGATGCTGCCGTCGCTCTCGGCCTGCACCAGGCCCACCGGGGCCAGGTAGAGGAACTGGATCAGGGCCTCGTAGTCCGCGCGCAGCTGCGCGGCTTCGCTGGCCTGGCCGTGGTGGTCGTGCGCCGGTCCGGTCATGGGGAATCAGCGCGGCTGGCGCTGCACCAGCACGTAGCGGTTGCGGGTGGCCGGGCTGGCCAGCAGGCGCAGGGCCACTTTCACCGGGCGCATGCGCAGGGTGAGCACGTAGTCGATGGTGTCGTCGAGCTGGCTGCCGTCTTCCTGGGCATCCTCGAAGCGCTGGGCGACCATGAAGTTGTTCAGGCAGGGCGCGACATTGGTGAACAGGGGCTGGCCGAGCACGCGCTGCGGCGACAGGCCGGCAGCCTGAGACTCGAAGGCGTTATAGCGCTGAACATTGCTGTCGGCGTCGAAGCCGATCACGCCGAAGTCGAGCTGGTCGAGTTGCTCCGGGGTGCACTGGTCGAGTTGCGTGGCCAGGTCGGCCGAAGAAAACGACAAGAATGCGCTCATGGAAGGTACTCCAATTGAAATTAGGAAATAAATTGATTTGAGGAAATTGATGTTGGCATGGAGCCCAGCGTCCTGTCAATTGTGCGGACCATTTTTGTGACAGTTTACGTTGTCAAACACGCTTTTTGCCTCACATCGCCCCACCGATTGACAGCCGCGGACATCGGCGGCACCATCAGCGCTTCCGGTTTTCCGTTTTAAATCATGACTGTATTGACCGCTTCCCGCAACTGGTGGGCGCACCGGCCGACGCTCGTACGGGTGGTGTCCGACCTGCTGGGCGGCGAGCTGGCGCTGATGCGTCCCGGCCAGCCCCGCCCCGCGCTGCCCTGGCCGCCCGGGTTCGACCTGGCTGCGGACCTGGGCGCCGATTCGCTGGAATTGCTGGGCCTGGCGACCGCGATGGAGCAGGTGCTGGCGATCGGCTGCATCGGCGAAGACCGGGTGCTGGCCAATCCGCGTCTGGACGCCTGGGTCGATGCGGTCAGCGCGGGCCTGGCGGGCGCCACGGGCAAGGTCGAACGCATGGTGTTTCGCACTTCGGGCAGTTCCGGCGCGCCCAAGGATTGCCCGCATGCGCTGGCCGAACTCGAACGGGAGGCATCGGTGCTGGCCGGCCTGTGTGCCGGGACGCGTCGCGTTGTGAGCCTGGTGGCCTCGCACCACATCTACGGCTTCCTGTTCACCGTGCTGCTGCCGCGCGCATTGGGCCTCGACGCGTCGAACGTGCACGACCTGCGCGGCGCGTCGCCCGGCGCGGTGGCGCGCCGGCTGCTGCCGGGCGATCTCGTGGTGGGCTTTCCCGACTTCTGGCGCACCTTCGCGCCGGTGGCGGGCAGCCTGCCGCGCGGGATTGCGGGTGTGAGCTCGACCGCGCCATGCCCTGACGAGGTGGCGCGCGCCGTGCAGGCGGCCGGCATCGAACGCCTGCTGCAGGTATATGGCAGCAGCGAAACCGCCGGCATCGGCTGGCGCGACGGGCCGGACGAGGATTACCGCCTCTTTCCTTACTGGCGACGCGGCGAGACGAACCCCGAAGGCGCCCAGACCTTGACCCGACAAATGGCGGACGGCGGCAGCCTGCGCGTCGCCCTCCAGGACAAGCTGGAATGGCAGGGGCTCGACCGCTTTCGCCCGGCCGGCCGGGTGGACCAGGCCGTGCAGGTCGGCGGCATCAACGTGTTCCCGGCCTACGTGGCCGACGTGCTGCGCTTGCATCCCCAGGTTGGGGAGGCCAGCGTGCGCCTCATGCGGCCCGACGAAGGTCGGCGCCTCAAGGCCTTCGTCGTGCCGCGCGAGGGCGCAGCTTGCGATGCCGTTACGCTGCGCACCGAGCTGACCGCGTGGATCGCGCAACGCCTCCCGGCTCCGGAGCGCCCGGCAGCGTATTCCTTCGGCCCCGCGCTGCCGCGCCAGGCCAGCGGCAAGCTGACCGACTGGATCATCGATGCCTGGGCCTGAGCCCGGCCCCGTTCAGCGGTCGACGAACATCTCGAAACCGCCCCAGAACATGCGCTTGCCGTCGAAGGGCAGGCCATCGGGTGACATCATCGGGGCCAGGCGCGGATCTTTCATGACCTTGTCGTTGACCTCGTCGCGTTTTGCGCGCGATTCGTAGACGATCCAGGCGAACACCACGGTCTCGTCTTCCTGCAGGTTGACGCTCTGCGGGAAGGAGGTCAGCTTGCCGGGCTTGACGTCGTCGGCGATGCACTCGCGGTATTCCAGCGCACCGTGTTCGCGCCAGACAGTGGCGGCCAGGTTGGCCATCTCGCGGTAGCGCTCGAGATTGGCTTTGGGAAGTGGCAGGACGAAACCATCGACATAGGCCATGCTGTTCTCCTCGGGATTGTGGGTGGATGTGCAGCGTCCATGACAGACCGGCACGGCGCCGCCGGGTTCCCGCAAACGAAACGAAGCTTGCGCGAACACGGATCAAGATAGCATCAGAACAGGGGACTGGTCTGCGGCGGCGTGGGCGTGGGCGTCGGCGCCGGAGGTGGGGCCGGAGGCGCCGGCGTTTCTTCCCCGGTCAGCGGGTCCGCCACCGGCGCCGGGTTGTCCGGCCCCGGGTCGATGTCGATGGCGCGCAGGTCCGGCCGCTCGACGAATTCCTCGAACACCCAGTCGTCGTTCTCGCGCACCACGCCTTCCGGCTCGAGCGTCGCGTCCTGGACCGGCACCTTCGCGAGCGCCACCCGCATGTAGTCGATCCAGATCGGCAGGGCGAGGGTCGCGCCGAACTCGCGGCCGCCCAGCGAGCGCGGTTCGTCGTAACCCATCCAGGCCACCGCCACCACCTTGCCGCCGTAGCCGGCGAACCAGCCGTCGATGGCGTCGCTGGTGGTGCCGGTCTTGCCGGCGATATCAAGGCGGCCGAGCTTCTTCACCGAGGCGGCGCCGGTGCCGTAGCGGGTGACGTCGCGCAGCATGCTGTCGGTGACCCAGGAGGTGCGCGCATCGAGCACCCGGTCTGCGTCCTGGCGCGCTGCGGGCGGCCTGGTCTCCGCCAGGATCGTGCCGTTGCCGTCGCGGATCTGGGCGATCAGGTAGGGCTTGACGCGGTAGCCGCCGTTGGCGAACACCGCGTAGGCGCCGGCCATCTGCAGCGGCGTGACGGCGCCGGTGCCCAGGGCCATGGTCAGGTTCTTCGGATGGCGCGCCAGGTCGTAGCCGAAGCGGCCGAGGTAGTCGTGGGTATAGTCGACCCCGAGCGCCCGGATCAGGCGCACGGTGGTGACGTTCTTCGAATGCGCGAGCGAGTAGCGCATGGTGATCGGGCCATCGAAGACGCCGTCGTCGTTCTGCGGCGACCAGGTCTCGCCGGCGTTCTCGCCCGGCATGTCGAGCGGTTCGTCGAGGATGCGCGTGCCCGGCGAATAGCCCTTGTCCAGCGCCGCCGCATAGACGAAGGGCTTGATCGCGGAACCGGGCTGGCGCCAGGCCTGGGTCACGTGGTTGAACTTCTGCAGGTTGTAGTCGAAGCCGCCGACCAGGGCGTGGTAGGCGCCGGTTTCGGCGTCGAGCGCCACGAAGGCGGCGGCCACCTGCGGCACCTGGGTCAAGGCCCATTCCTTGCCGTCTTTTCCGCGCTGGCTGATGCGCACCACGGCGCCCGGCGCGATGCGGAAGCTTTCCCTGGCATTTGCCGCCAGGCCGCGCGCGGCGAATTTCAGGCCCGCGCCTTCGATGGTCACTTCGTCGCCGCTCGGGGTCTCGACGACCACGCGCTGGGGCGAGGCGGCCAGCACCACCGCCGGGATCAGGCCGTCGCTGTTGGGACGCTTCTGCAAGGCCTCGATGATCGCTTCCTCGCGCTCGGCCGCATCCTGCGGCAGCTCGATGCGCGCTTCCGGCCCGCGGTAGCCGTGGCGCTGGTCGTAGTCCATCACGTTGCGGCGCACCGATTCGTAGGCCGCGTCCTGCTCGGCTTTCAGGATGGTCGTGGTGACCACGATGCCGCGCTCGTAGGCCTCTTCGCCGAACTGGGAGAACACGGCCTGGCGCGCAAGTTCCGCCACGTAGTCGGCCTTGGTGTCGAAGGTCTGGCCGCCGCGCCTGATGCGCAGCGGTTCGCGCAGGGCCTGCTGATACTCGGCTTCGGTGATCTGTCCGAGCTCATGGAGGCGCTTGAGCACCGCGTGCTGGCGCTGCTGCGCGCGCTTGGGGTTGGCGACCGGGTTGTGGCGCGAAGGGTTCTGCGGCAGGCCGGCCAGCATGGCCGTTTCCGCCCAGCTCAACTCGTCGAGCGGCTTGCCGAAGTAGCTGCGCGCCGCGCTCGAGAATCCGTAGGAGCGGTTGCCGAGGAAGATCTGGTTCATGTACAGCTCGAGGATCTGGTCCTTGGTGAGCGCATCCTCGATGCGGTAGGCGAGGGCGATCTCGGTGAACTTGCGCGACAGGACCTTCTCCTTCGTGAGGAAGAAGTTGCGCGCCACCTGCATGGTGATGGTCGAGGCGCCGCCCGCGCCGAAGCCCTCGCGCAGATTGGTCGCCACGGCACGCGCGGCGCCCTTCCAGTCGATGCCGTGGTGTTCGTAGAAGTGGGCGTCCTCGATGGCGAGCAGGGCCTGCTTCATGCGCGTCGGGATCTTCGCGATCGGCACGAAGTCGCGCCGCTCGACGCCGAATTCCCCGATCAGGTAATTGTCGGCCGTGTAGACGCGCAGCGGGATCTTGGGCCGGTAGTCGAGGACGGCGTCGATCTTCGGCACGTTCGGCAGGATCACGCTCATCACGTAGATGGCCGCGCCGGTCGCAAGCAGGATGCCGGCTGCGAGGAGCAGGAAGATGATGCCGCGGATGCGGCGTAATAGGCTCGGGCGCTTGGGGGTCTTCTCGGGCGGCTGGGTGGACTTGGTCAAAACGGGTCTCTCGCTGCTGTATTGCTGTCGATGTTGCGCTGCGGCGAAGGCCGCGGCCGGCCCATTGTAACCCCAGGAATTGCCGTTTTAGCGCTTTCATTCCATTTCGGCATGTGCGATAGTCACGCCTTCAGTCCTGCCCAAGTATGCATTCCGAAGGAATCCCGATGCCTTACGATTCACCATCCGGCGCCAAGCCGGGCGTCTTCAAACCCTATATTCCCGCCGGCGCCCACCTCCCCGAAATGACGCTGCGCGCCCTGATCATGGGCGTGGTGCTGGGCATGGTGTTCGGCGCCTCCTCGCTCTACCTCGTGCTCAAGGTCGGCCTCACGGTCAGCGCCTCGATTCCCGTCGCCGTCATCGCGATCACTCTGTTCGGCCTGGCGCGCAAGATGGGCGCGCGCGAATCGACCATCCTGGAGAACAGCATCACCCAGACCGCCGGCTCCGCAGGCGAATCGCTGGCCTTCGGCCTGGGCGTGACCATGCCGGCGATCCTGATTCTGGGCTTCGACCTGGAGATCTCGCGCGTGATGCTGGTCGGCGTGCTGGGCGGCCTGCTGGGCATTCTCATGATGATCCCCATGCGCCGCACCATGATCGTCGACAAGCACGGCGAACTGAAATACCCGGAAGGCACGGCCTGCGCCGAGGTGCTCAAGGCCGCCGCCACCGACGTCTCGCGCGACGCGGCGGGAGAGCAGCGCGAAGCCGGTTCGGATGCCGAGAAGGACGCGCGCCGCCGCGCCGCCATCATCTTCGGCGGCTTCGGCATCGGCCTGCTGTACAAGACCCTGAGCGTGTCCTTCAAGGGCTGGAAGGACACCGTCAACTTCGAATTCGCCGCGCCGCTCAAGGGCGGCTCGGCCGGCGCGGAAGTCTCGCCCGAACTGCTGGGCGTGGGCTACATCATCGGCCCGCGCATCGCCTTCACCATGGCGGCGGGCGGCGTGCTGTCCTATCTGCTGCTCATCCCGATGATCAAATTCTTCGGTGACGCCCTGACCGTGCCGCTCTCGCCCGGCACGACCCTGATCCGCGACATGTCGCCGGACGAGATCCGCAACGCCTACGTGCTCTACATCGGCGCGGGCGCGGTGGCCGCCGCCGGCCTGATCTCGCTGGTGCGCTCGATGCCCATGATCTGGAAGAGCCTCAGCGCGGGCCTCGCGGGCGTCAAGCAGTCCAGCAGCGCGGATGCGTCGCTGCGCACCGACCGCGACATTCCGATGAAGTGGGTCCTGATCGGCTGCCTGGCCATCATCGCCATCATCACCGTGGCCACGCCGCTGCACATGAACCTTCTGGGCGCGCTCCTGATCCTGGTGTTCGGTTTCCTGTTCGCGACCGTTTCCTCGCGCCTCACCGGCGAAGTCGGCTCGTCCTCGAACCCGATCTCGGGGATGGCGGTGGCGACCCTGCTGTTCACCTGCCTGATCTTCCTGGTGATGGGCTGGACCGGCGGCCAGTACTACGTGACCGCGCTGTCGGTCGGCGCCATCGTCTGCATCGCGGCCAGCAATGCCGGCACCACCTCGCAGGACCTGAAGACCGGCTTCCTGGTCGGCTCGACCCCGCGCATGCAGCAGTACGCGATCCTGTGCGGCGCCTTTGCTTCCGCCCTGATCCTGGGCCCGATCCTGCTGAAGCTGAACGACGCGGGCACCGTCTACGTGCCGGCCGCCCAGGTTGCGCCGAACCTCACGGTCGACGCCTCGAAACTGACCCAGACCGCGCAGCTGCAAGGCCCGCAAGCGGCGAGCGACGCCAATACCTACAAGGTCTGGCAGAAGACCGACACCGTCGGCGGCCCGGCCGGCAAGTACCTGGTGGCGAACGACGGCAAGGTGGTCTACCTGGTCGACCCGGGCATCAACGGCACCCATAAGACCCGTCCGGACGGCACCGAGGTGAAGAAGTACGACGCGCCCAAGGCCGTGCTCATGTCCTACATCATCAAGGGCATCCTCGACCAGCAGCTGCCCTGGACCCTGGTGCTGTTCGGCGTGATGATCTCGGTGGTGCTGGAGATGGCGGGCATCGCATCGCTGGCCTTCACCGTCGGCGTCTACCTGCCGCTGGTGTCGACCCTGCCGATCGCCGTGGGCGGCCTGGTTCGCTGGGTCGCCGACCGCCGCAACAGCAAGCTGCCGCAGTATGCGAAGCTGAACGAGGAAGAGCGCCAGGCGGCGGGCGACCGCAGCTGGGGCACCCTGCTGGCCTCGGGCTATATCGCGGGCGGTGCGCTGGCCGGCATCATCATCGCCATCACGGCGGGCGTGCTGACCGACTTCGACAGCAATATGGCGAAATGGGCCGAAAGCGCGAATCCCTTCTTTGCGGGGCCGAATGCGAACCTGCTGACCCTGATTCCCTATGCTCTGATCATCGTGCTGCTGTTCTGGGTGGCGCGGGAAAAGGCGAAACGCTGATTAACGAATGGCCCGGTGATCCGGGCCATTTTTCTTGGCTGTGTTCGCGTTAACTATGCTTTCGCGGTTGCCTCTACTTGCCTTGTCGTACCGCAGTTGATAACCACTGAGCTGGTGTATGCAACGTTTGCGCGTCCAGTAAGCGCTGCCATCCCGAGTAGTTCGCCAGGTAGCGGCTGGCCACGCCCTTGAAACGCACGAGCCAGTTCTTGAAGCGGCTGTGCCAGCCATTGACGTTCTGGATGTGGATCGCGCCGCGTGCGCGCCGGCCCGCGCGGACATTGATGGACTCATGCGTGATTCCGGCGTCGGCGGCAAACCGGGCATAGGCAGCCGCGCCATCGCTGATGAGCAGCACGTCGCCGGGCAGCACTGGCTGCAGGCAGGCGCGTAGCTGCGCCGCAGTCACAGGACCACGGCCGGTATGAAAGTCCAGCGTGGCACCACTGCGGTCGCGCGCTACCAGCAGGCAGTCATGCTCGCGGTTGATGCCGCGTCGCCGGGCAGCGCCGCCGCGCTTGCGTGGCGGACGTGTCAACGTGCGCGATCCCTTCTGCGATTCCAGCCGATAGGTTTCGTCGGCCTCGACGATCGCCGACAAGGCCGCCGGCCGGTGGCGCGCGGCGCCCGGCGCGAAGCGGTGGCGCCACCGGAAGCTGGTGGTGCGATGCACGCCGGTGGCGAGCGCCGCGTCGCGCACGGTGCGCGATTCCAGCAAGCACTGGATATATGGCAGCCAGCACGCGCGCTTGCGCAGCCGGGCCAGCGGCGTGCCGGTCAGCGCATTGAAGGAACGGCGGCAGCCCAGGCAACGAAACCGCTGCAGGCCGCTGGCGAAGCCCGACCGGTGCAGGCGCGCGCCAGCACAATGCGGACATGGCCGGCCTGCCGCGGCCGCCTCGATGAGCGCCAGGCACTCGGCCGGGTCGCGGACGCTGTCGATCCACGCTCGCAGGCGGGCCAGATCGGTGCTGCACAATGGCGCCGCGGACAAGAATGCGAACAATTCGTCAAAGCTCAGGCCTTGCATCGTCACTCCAGATGAGTTAACTCAACGATGCGTAAGACTTCGACAACACGATTTGGTTCACCCAACGACCGCGAACACAGCCTTTTTTTTGTGGCCGGCCTTTAGATGAAGGCCAGGTCGTGGTGGCGGATGGTGTCGTCCAGCCACTCGTCGGTGTGGCCGAAGCGGTAGCCGAGGGCGCGCGCGCGGGTGGTGTCGAGCACCAGCGGCTGGGCGAAGTCGAAGGGCGAGCCGCCGGCCTGCGCGACCTGCACGCTGTGCGCGGATTCGTCGAGCACCCGGGCCACGCGCGCATGCAGGTCGTAGGCCGACAGCGGCTCCTCGGCGCCGGCGTTGACCGGCCCCGTGAAGTCCTGGGCGCCGGCCCAGGCCAGGAAATCGGCGGCGCCGGCCGCTTCCATGAAGGAGACCCTGGCCTGTGGATTCGCATAGCGCAAGGTGCCGCCCTGGCGCACCAGGTCGACGTAGTAGGCCAGGCGCCCCGTGAAATCCTCGGGGCCGCCGAGCACGTGGGCGAGGCGCACGGTCACCAGCGGCAGGCTGCCGTCGCGCACCAGGTAGGCTTCTGCCTGCACCTTGCCGGCGATATAGCTTTCGGTTGCGCGTTGCGGGTCGTGCCAGGGGTAGCCGGTATCGATGCGCTGGGCGTGGACGGCCAGGTCGGACTCGCGCAAGGGGCGGCCCGTGGACTCGAGGCCACGGTAGGCGTCGATGGTCGAGGTCATGATGTAGCGCCTGACCTTGCCGGCGAAGACGCGGGTGGAGATCGCAGCGTCCAGCGGCGAGTAGCACATCTGGTCGTAGACGATATCGAATGTTGCATCGCGGAAGGCGTTGCGCATGGCGTGTTCGTTGCGGCGGTCGACGCGGACGCGTTCGATGCGGCTGCCGAAGGGGTCGGGCGCGTAGCCCCGGGTGGCAATGGTCACGCGATGGCCTGCGCGCAGCAGGCGCTGCACGAGGAGCTTGCCGAAGAAGCGTGTTCCGCCGATCACCAAACTATGCTTGGGCATGATATTCCTTGTGAGATCGAGTATATTTTCTGCAAAGCAGCAAAATCCATCAACTGAGAAAAAGTACAGGCTTTGAATAAGAAAAACTTATGCATGGGGGCGTCATGAAGGCGCTCCGCAGCCTCTCGGGCCTGATCGATTTCGAGTGCGCGGCCCGCTGGGGCAGCTTCAAACTGGCGGCCCAGGAGCTGCACAAGACCCCCGCAGCGGTGAGCCTGCAGGTCAAGCAGCTGGAGGAGAACGTGGGCTTCCCGCTGTTCGTGCGCCATCCGCGCCACATCGCCCTGACCGAAAAGGGCCAGGAACTGGCGATTGCCACCGCCCGCATGCTGGGAGAGCTGCGCGCCAAGGTGGCGGCGCTGCAGGTCGGCGACGAGGAGGCGGTGCTGCGCATCTCGACCACGCATTCCTTCGCGATCAAATGGCTGGTGCCGCGCATGCACCGGTTCACCAAGCTCTATCCGGAGCTCGACATCCGCATCGATTCGAACGACGCGCCGGTGGACCTGCAGGCCGACAGCACCGACGTGGCGGTGCGCTATGGACCCGTGCGCGACGGCGACCCGGCGGTGCTGTTTCATGAGCGCCTGGTGCCGGTCTACAGTCCGGAGCTCCTGGGGCCGGGCCAGGAAGGCTTGACGCTGGCGGACCTGCCGCGCCACAAGCTGCTGGTCGAGCAGTCGCCCGAGCGCTGGCTGCAGCTGCTCAACGAAAACCGGGCCTTGAAGGGCAAGTACGATTTCTCGCGCGGCTACAGCCATTGGGGCGTGCTGGTGCAGGCGGCGGTGGCGGGGCAGGGCGTGGCCCTGGTCCCCTACGGGATCGCCTGCCAGGACATCGCTTCCGGCGCGCTGCGCCAGATCCCCTGCCGCAGCGCGCCGTTCGACTACGGCTACAAGTTCCTCGCCAATCCGCACAAGGAGCAGATGCTGAAGGTGCGGCGCTTCCGGGAGTGGATGGTGGCGGAGATGGAGGAGATGCGCGCGACGCTGGGGGCGTAGAACGAAAAACGGCAGCCCGAGGGCTGCCGTCCTTGTCTGAAGCGGAGGCGCTTACTTCACGCCGTGCATCAGTTTCTGGATGAGCGGGGCCAGCAGGAACAGCAGCACGCCGCCGCCCAGCAGGATCCAGAAGCCGAAGGTGTAGCCGTCGAGCGCCGAGGCGACCGACATGCCGGTCTCGCCCGACACGTGGGAGGCGAAGATGCCCGACAGGTTGTTGCCGATACCGGTCGACAGGAACCAGCCGCCCATGCCCAGGCCGACGAGGCGGGTCGGGGCCAGCTTGGTGACCATCGACAGGCCGATCGGCGACAGGCACAGCTCACCGATCGACTGCACCACGTAGACCGCGAACAGGGTCCAGAACGGGATCTTGCCCTGGTCGTCGATCAGCTGGACCAGCGCGAACATCAGCAGGCCGAAGGCCAGGCCGTTGAAGATGATGCCGAGGCCGAACTTGCGCGGGATCGACGGGTTCACATTGCGCTTGCCCATGGCGACCCAGATCATCGCGATGATCGGTGCGCAGACGATGATGGCGATCGAGTTCACCGACTGGAACCAGGCCACCGGGAAGGTCCAGTCGCCGAAGTTGCGGTTGACGATCTGGTCGGCCAGGAAGGTGAAGGAGCTGCCTGCCTGCTCGAAGAAGCACCAGAACAGGATGTTGAAGAAGAAGATGATCATCATGGCGATGGTCTTGTCGCGCGCGACTTTACCTTCGCGGACGCCTTCGACGATCAGCATCAGGGCCAGCACGATGAACAGGACCGACAGCACGATCTGCAGGTTGTTGGCGCCGGCCTGCAGCAGCAGGTAGACGCCCGGGATCACCACGATCGAGCCGAGGACCACGCCGATCAGGCGCTTCGGGCTGGCCAGTTCGCCGACCGGCGCGCCGATGCCCTTGAGCTGGGCGCGGCCGATGTAGAACCAGACCAGCGAGATCAGCATGCCGATGCCGGAGGCGAAGAACACGATCTTGTAGGCCGGGGTGTCGCCGGTGTTGAACACGTTCTGGGCCAGCTGCTGGGTCAGGATCGGCGAGATGAAGGCGCCGGCGTTGATGCCCATGTAGAAGATGGTGAAGCCCGAATCGCGGCGGGTGTCGTTCAGCGCGTAGAGCTGGCCGACCATCGCCGAGATGTTCGGCTTGAACATGCCGTTACCGACGATGATGGTCGCCAGGCCGAGCTTGAACAGGTCCTGGTTGGGGACGGTGATCATGAACAGGCCGGCCGCCATGAAGACCGCGCCGACGAGGATCGAGCGTTGGTAGCCGATGACGCGGTCGGCGATGTAGCCGCCGAAGACGGCGCCGGCATAGACCAGCGCAAGGTAGGAACCGTAGGTCAGGTTGGCGTCGGCCTGGCCCACCGAACTGCCCTCGTAGAACTGGGCGACGATATAGAGCACCAGGGCCCAACGAATGCCGTAGAACGCGAAGCGTTCCCAGAATTCGGTCATGAACAGCATCCACAATGGCGCTGGATGGCCCATGATCTGCTTGAATTCTGGGATTGGTCCCTTGGCTGAAGTAGCTGCACCGCTCATGCGGTTCCTCCCGAAATAGTTATCTGAACGCGATCGTTTTTTTAATGGGACTGCCGTATGCACGGAAATTCCAGTTGGCACGCATTTTAGTGTAAATCGGTCATCGCAAGCGAACTTTTTCCAGATGTGGTATTGACGCGCTGCGGCAGTGCGCTCTGCCTCATGGAATGCGCCGAATCGGGGCGCAAAATGACGCGCTTTGGCGTATATTGGCAACAGGCCAGACCGTATCAGCGTTAGAAGGGAAAATAAAACCATGACCCATGAAGTAGTCGATGTCCTCATTTCTCCGGAAGGCCGCCTCGAAGTCCTGTCGAAAGCCGAAGTCACCAAGCTGCTCGACACCAGCAGGAGCGGTTTGTACGATGTGTTCCGCAAGTGCGCGCTCGCCGTGCTCAATTCGGGCAGCTCGGTCGACGACGGCAAGGAACTGCTCGAGCGCTACCAGGATTTCGATATCAATATCCTGCAGCGCGAACGCGGCATCAAGCTCGATATCCGCAGCGCCCCCGTCAATGCTTTCGTCGACGGCAAAATGATTCGCGGTATTCACGAGCACCTGTTCTCGGTGCTGCGCGATATCGTCTACGTGCATTTCGAAGTCACCGATAACCCGAAATTCAATCTCGAGCGTCCCGAAGGCATCACGGACGCCGTGTTCCATATCCTGCGCAATGCGAACGTGCTGCAGCCGCAGCGCAATCCCAACCTGGTGGTGTGCTGGGGCGGCCATTCGATCAGCCGGGTCGAATACAACTACACCAAGGAAGTCGGCTATGCCCTCGGCCTGCGCGAGCTCGACATCTGCACCGGCTGCGGGCCGGGCGCCATGAAGGGCCCGATGAAGGGCGCGGCCATCGGCCATTCCAAGCAGCGCATCCACGGCGGACGCTATCTCGGCATTTCCGAGCCGGGCATCATCGCGGCCGAATCGCCGAATCCGATCGTGAACGACCTCGTGATCATGCCGGACATCGAAAAGCGCCTCGAGGCTTTCGTTCGCACCGGCCACGGCATCATCGTGTTCCCGGGCGGCGCCGGCACGGCCGAGGAAATCCTGTACATCCTCGGCATCCTGCTCCATCCGGACAATGCGGAGATGCCGTTCCCGCTGATCTTCACGGGCCCGGCCACCGCGCGCGCCTACTTCGAGCAGATCGACCATTTCATCGGCCTGACCCTGGGCGAAGCGGCGCAGAAGCGCTACAAGATCATCATCGACGACCCGGACGCCGTGGCCCGCGAAATGCATGCCGGGATCAAGACAGTGCGCGAATTCCGCAAGGCGCACAGCGACGCGTATTACTTCAACTGGCGCCTGAAAATCGACCCGGAATTCCAGAAGCCGTTCCGCCCGACGCACGAGAACGTGCGCAACCTGAAGCTGCATCGCAACCAGGAATCGCACAACCTGGCGGCGCACCTGCGGCGCGCGTTTTCCGCGATCGTGGCGGGGAATGTGAAGGAAGAGGGCATCCGCGCCATCGAGCAGCACGGCAAATACGAGATCCATGGCGAGAGCGCCATCATGGGTCCGATGGATGCGCTGCTGGCGTCCTTCGTGGAGCAGAGCAGGATGAAACTGCCGGGCAAGGCCTATACGCCTTGCTATACCGTCATTCAGTAGGGTGGACGGCTCTGCCGTCCGCGCGTTCAAATCTCGGGTGAATCGAGGCGTTGCGTTTATTTCGATACCGTTTGAACGCGCGGACGGGAAACCCGTCCACCCTACAAAAAAGCGGCCGAGGCCTAATGCCGTTCAGTTAGCGTAGCGTAGGGTGGACGGCTTCGCCGTCCGCGCGTTCGAACAGTGCATGAACAGCATGCGTCGCATCCATTCAACTGGGAATTGAACGCGCGGACGTTCGTAATTCCGGGCATTGCCCGCAATTACCCCGTCCACCCTACAACAGCTTCCACTTCGCTTAACTGAACGGCATTAGCGGCCGAGGCCGCTTTTTCTTTTAGTCTTCCTTGCGCAGGTGCGGGAACAGCAGCACGTCGCGGATGTTCGGCGAGTCGGTGATCAGCATCATCAGGCGGTCGATGCCGATGCCGCAGCCGCCGGCCGGCGGCATGCCGTATTCCAGCGCACGGATGTAGTCGGCGTCGAAGTACATCGCCTCGTCGTCGCCGGCTTCTTTCGCCGCCACCTGGGACAGGAAGCGCGCGGCCTGGTCTTCCGGATCGTTCAGCTCCGAGAAGCCGTTGGCGATCTCGCGGCCGACCATGAACAGCTCGAAGCGCTCGGTGATCCCTTCACGCACGTCGGATGCGCGCGCCAGCGGCGAGACTTCGACCGGATAGTCGATGATGAAGGTCGGTTCCCACAGCAGGGCTTCGGCGGTCTCTTCGAACAGGGCCAGCTGCAGCGCGCCCAGGCCGGCATTGGCGAAGGGCTTGACGCCGAACTTCTTCAGCTCTTCCTTGATGAAGTCCATGCTAGCCAGCTGCTCCGGCGTGTAGCCCGGCGCATACTTGTCGATCGCTTCGACGATGGTCAGGCGCTGGAACGGCTTCGACAGGTCGAGTTCGCGGCCGCCGTAGGTCAGCACCGCGCTGCCGTTCGAATCGATCGCAGCCTGGCGGATCACCTGTTCGGTGAAGTCCATGATCCACTTGTAGTCGGTGTAGGCCGCATAGAATTCCATCATCGTGAATTCCGGGTTGTGGCGGACCGACACGCCCTCGTTGCGGAAGTTGCGGTTGATCTCGAACACGCGGTCGAAACCGCCTACCACCAGGCGCTTCAGGTAGAGTTCCGGTGCGATGCGCAGGTACATCTCCATGTCCAGCGCATTGTGGTGGGTGATGAAAGGCTTGGCCGCGGCGCCGCCCGGGATCGGGTGCAGCATCGGGGTCTCGACTTCCATGAAGCCGTTCTTTTCCATGAAGCGGCGCATCGACGACATCGCGGCGGTACGCGCCTTGAAGGTGCGGCGGGTCTCTTCGTTCATGATCAGGTCGACGTAGCGCTGGCGGTACTTGGTCTCCTGGTCGGCCAGGCCGTGGAACTTGTCCGGCAGCGGGCGCAGGGATTTCGCGACCAGGCGCAGCTTGCTTACCTTGACGGTCAGCTCGTCGGTCTTGGTCTTGAACAGCGTGCCTTCGATGCCCAGGATGTCGCCCAGGTCATACGAACGCAGGGCTTCCATGGCTGCTTCGCCCGCGGAGTCGAGGGTGACGTAGATCTGGATGCGGCCCGATGCGGCCGGGCCCGAGCTGTCCTGCAGGGTCGCGAAAGCGGCCTTCTTGCCGGCTTCGCGGCGCAGCATCATGCGGCCGGCCATGACCACGTGGACCGGCTCGGCTTCCAGCTCCTCGCGGGTCTTGCCGTTGTAGGTCTCGACCACGTCGGCCGCCTTGTCCTTGGGGACGAAGTCGTTCGGGAAGGGATTGCCCTGCTGGCGCAGCGCGGCCAGCTTGGCGCGGCGCTCGGCCATGATCTTGTTTTCATCGAGCGCCACGACGGGCGACTGGTCTTGGTTTTCCGTAGTCATGATTGGATAGGCAGTTCTTATTGGGTTTAGCCGAACAGGAGCTCGGTCGTGAGTTCGGAGAAGTCGCGCACGATGGCGATGACGTTGTCGAAATCGGTAAACGCGGAAGGGGGCAGGGTGGTTGTCAGGACCACGCAGCGCATGCCCGCGCGGCGCGCCGCTTCCACGCCCAGCGGCGCGTCCTCGAACACGATGCAGTGCTCGGGCAGAACGCCGCAACGCTCGGCCGCTTTCAGGAACACGTCCGGATGCGGCTTGCCGCGCGCCACGTCGGCGGCGCCGACGACCGCGTCGAAATGCTTGCGCAGGTCGAGGCCATCGAGGGTGAACGCGATGTTGGCGGGCGGCGCGGCGGTGGCCACGGCCAGCTTCACGCCTTCGGCTTCAGCGCGCGCAATGAGCGCGTCGAAGCCGGCGACCGTCCTGCGGTGCGGCGCGTACAGCTCGCGGTAGACCGATTCCTTCTCGTGGTTGAGCAGGCCCACTTCCTCGTCGCTCAGCTGCTCGCCCAGGTAGGCGCGCATGATCTCGCTGCCCTGGCGGCCGGCCGTCGCGCGGAAGAATTCGTCCGCGTCGAGGACCTGGCCGCGGCGCGCGAAGAAAGCGAGCCAGGAGTCGGTGTGGAAGGCCATGTTGTCGACGATGGTGCCGTCCATGTCGAACACAAAAGCCTGTCGGGACATCGTCATCGCTTACACGCCCTGCTTGAGCGAGGCCGAGATGAAGTCGTCCAGGTCGCCGTCCAGCACGTTCTTGGTGTTGCCGGTCTCGAAGCCGGTACGCAGGTCCTTGATGCGCGACTGGTCCAGCACGTAGGAGCGGATCTGGTGGCCCCAGCCGACGTCGGTCTTGGAGTCTTCCAGCTTCTGCTGTTCGGCCATGCGCTTGCGCAGCTCGAGTTCGAACAGCTTGGCGCGCAGCATGTCCCAGGCCTCGGCCTTGTTGCGGTGCTGCGAGCGGTCGTTCTGGCACTGCACCACGATGCCCGACGGGCCGTGCGTCAGGCGCACCGCGGAGTCGGTCTTGTTGATGTGCTGACCGCCGGCGCCCGATGCGCGGTAGGTGTCGATGCGCACGTCGGCCGGGTTGATCTCGATCTCGAAGGATTCGTCGACTTCCGGATACACGAACAGCGAGGTGAACGAGGTGTGGCGGCCGTTGGCCGAGTCGAACGGCGACTTGCGCACCAGACGGTGCACGCCGGTCTCGGTGCGCAGGTGGCCATAGGCATACTCGCCGTCGACCTTGATGGTGGCGGTCTTGATGCCCGCGACTTCGCCCTCGGAGATTTCCATCACCTCGGCCTTGAAGCCCTTGCGCTCGCAGTAGCGCAGGTACTGGCGCAGCAGCATCGAGGCCCAGTCCTGGGCTTCGGTGCCGCCGGCGCCGGCCTGGATGTCGATGAAGCAGTTCGCATGGTCCATCGGATTGCTGAACATGCGGCGGAATTCCATCGTTTCGATGGTCTTCTGGATCGCTTCGGCGTCACCACCGATCGACTCCAGCGTGCCGTGGTCGCCTTCTTCCTTTGCCATCTCGAACAGGTCGGATGCGTCGGCCAGGTCGGACTTCGCCTTCTCGAGCGTGAGCACGACGGCCTCGAGCGCCTTCTTTTCCTTGCCGAGGTCCTGGGCCCGCTTCTGGTCGTTCCAGACGGTCGGGTCTTCCAGTTCCTGGTTGACCTGTTCTAGTTTCTCTGACTTGCGATCGAAGTCAAAGATACCTCCGAAGTTCGGCTTCACGGCTGGTCAGGTCGTTCAGCAGGGCGGAAATGGCATTGATGCGTTCAGCTTCCATGGTCTTTGGCAGTCTTTTGAATGGGTTGAATCGAACCTTCGATTATACCCCAGGACGGCAGGCAGCCGGCGGCACGGGTGACGCGGCTTGCTCAATGGCATAGGGCTACCGTATCATCGCCCGGTTCTCTTAGCCGGCCACCGCCATGTCCCAACTGTTGCGTTATCAAATCTGCATCGCGCTGGCGCCAACGCTGCTCAGCATGCCCGTCCTCGCCGCGAAGGCGCCAAAAAGCGGCGCCACCGCCCAGCTGACCGTGCTGGAAACCACCGACCTGCATGCGAACGTGGTCGGCTACGACTACTACAAGCTGGCGGCCGAGCCATCGCACGGCCTGGACCGCACCGCGACGCTCATCCACCAGGCGCGCAAGGAATTCCCGAATACCTTCCTGGTCGACAATGGCGACACCATCCAGGGCAATGCGCTGGCCGACTACCAGGCGCTGGTCAAGCCCCTGGCCTGCGATCAGACCCTGGGCATCTACAAGGTCATGAACGCCCTGAAGTACGACGGCGCGGGAATCGGCAACCATGAATTCAACTATGGCCTGGCCTTCCTCAACCAGGTGACGGGCAGCCGCTTCCGGGTAGCAGGCGTCGACCAGCCCAAGCGCTGCGCCGGCCCGGCCTTTCCGATGGTGCTGGCCAACGTCTATAGCGCGAAGACGAAGAAGCCGCTGTTCAGCCCTTATGCGATCGTCGACAAGCAGGTGAGTGCGGTGGGCGCGGACGGCAAGCCGGTTACGGCATTGGTGCGCGTGGGCATCATCGGCTTCACGCCGCCGACCATCATGTCCTGGGACAAGCGCTACCTCGAGGGCCGCGTTTATACGGAAGGCGTGCGCGAAGCGGCGCAGAAGTACGTTCCCGAGATGAAGAAGAAGGGCGCCGATCTCGTGATCGCGATCGCCCACGGCGGCCTGGACGCCAGCCCCTACTCGCCATCGATGGAGAACGCGGGCTGGTACCTGGCGCAGGTGCCGGGCATCGACGCCATGCTGCTGGGCCATTCGCACCAGCTGTTCCCGAATGCGAACAGCAAGGTACCGCAGTTCGACCTGCCGGGTGTGGACAAGGCCAGGGGCTTCGTGCACGGCGTGCCGACGGTGATGGCCAATCTGTGGGGCAAGCACCTTGGTGTGGTCAAGCTGCACCTGAAACACGACGGCAAGCGCTGGATGGTCGAGAAGGACAAGACGCTTGTCGAGGCGCGCGCCGCGCAGACGGGCGACAAGGCCTTCGTCGACGCCGACCCAAGCGTGCTGGCCGCCGTGCAGGAAGAGCACGAGGCCACGATCCGCTACGTGAAGAGGCCGGTGGGCTCGACCGACTTCCGCATGTCGAGCTACTTCGCCGACGTGGGCGACGTGTCGGCCATCGAAGTCGTGAACCAGGCCCAGGCCGACTACGTGGCGAAGTACGTCGCCGCCAACCTGCCGCAGTACAAGGACCTGCCGGTGCTGTCCGTGTCGGCGCCGTTCAAGAGCGGCGTGGCGGGGCCCGGCGACTACACCGACGTGAAGCCGGGCGACCTGGCGCTGAACAATGCGGCCGACCTCTACCTGTACCCGAACGCCCTGTATGCGGTGAAGGTGGATGGCGCCGGCCTGAAAGCCTGGCTGGAGAAATCGGCCACCCGCTTCAATACCATCGACCCGGCAAGAACCGAGCCGCAGCAGCTGGTCAACGCCGCGGTGCCGAGCTATAACTTCGACACCATCACCTCGCAGGACGTGGCCTACGAGATCGACGTCACCCGTGCGCCCGGCGAGCGCATCCGCAACCTGAGGTGGCGCGGCAGGCCGGTCGCGGCCTCGCAGGAATTCCTGGTTGCGACCAACAACTACCGCGCCAGCGGTGGCGGCAACTTCCCGGGCCTGGACGGCAGCCGCACCGTGATCGCTTCGCCCGACAACAACCGCGACATCCTGATCGCCTATGTGCGCGAGGCCAAGCGTTTGACGCGCGCCGCCAACGGGTCCGCGCGCAGCTGGAAGTTCGCGCCCGTGAAGACGGCGGGGCAGGTGCTGTTCTCCTCCACCCCGGGGATGGTGGCCCTCGCCCACGAGGCGGGCCTGCACAACGTGACGCAGGTGGCGGCGGACGATGGCCGCGGCAAGGGCACCGCGCTGTACGCCATCGATCTGGCGAAATGAAGCGCGGCCTGACGGCGGCGCTGATCGCGCTGGTGCTGGCGCAGCCGGCCATGGCCCAGCATGGCGACGAAGGCGACATCGCCTACCGGCGCGGACTCGCCTACAAGAGCGGCGGCGACGGCGCCCTGGCGGCGCACTGGCTGGGCGTGGCGGCGTCGCGCGGCATGCCGGAGGCGATGTTCATGCTGGCCACCATGCTGCTCGAGGGAGATGGCGCACCGCGCGACGAGGCGCAGGCGCGCAAGTGGCTGGAAGCGGCGGCCGAGCTGGATTATCCGGAGGCCTGGCAGCAGCTGGGCATGATGGAGCCGGATCCGCAGAAGGCCGCGCAATACATGCGCCGGGCGGCGCATGCCCTGACGCACCGGGGCGAAGCCAAGCGCTAGGCGCTCAGTGCAGCTGCTTCTTTTCCGCCTGCACCAGCACGAAGGGGCTCACCACCGAGGCCCACAGCGTCTCGTCCGACGCCGCCCAGGTCTGCGCCTGCAGGTCGCTGACCTTGGCCACGGTTCCCGCGCTCATCCACTGCTTGATGCTCTCCTTGTCGTCGTGCGCGATGCGCAGCGCCACGTCGATCAGGTCCAGCGCTTCGCTCACCCAGATCACCGACCCGCTCGCGAAGTGGCGTTCGAGTTCGCTCCATTTGATGCGGCCGGTCTCGCGGTTGATCTTGTCGTGCAGTTCGGTGTCTTTCTCGGGATTCGTCTTCATCTGTTCTACGTCTGGCTAAAGGATCTCGACCGCCGGTTGCGGCGAGCCCGCCCATGTTAAGCGATATGTCTGGGCCTTGCGAACGTTGCCCACCAAAGCGGGGCGGAAGCAGGCGAGGTTGGTGCCGCCCGGATGGCGCACGCTGGGGTAGATGATGCCCATCGACCCGGCTTCCAGCAGCTCGGCGGCCAGCGCCTGCGAGGCGATGTAGCTGTCCGGATCGAGGTAGGCCTTGAAGGCCTCCAGGCCGCGCAGGTCGTGGAAGCCGGCATTGAAGTCGGCCAGCAGGGACTGGTAGGTGACGCTGTCGTCGAAGCGGTTGATTTCCACGTACTCCACGGTCTTGTGGAAGATGACTTCGCTGAGCGCCGTCTCGGCCGCGAAGGCGCAGTACCAGGCGCCGCGCTCGCCGTCGTTGAAGCGGCTGCCTTCGGGGCGGGCATAGGTGTAGGCCGCATTGATGATGCGGAAGTTCTGCACGCCGAATACGAGTTCGTCCATGCCGATTCCGGGCAGGAGGCCGGATTCGCCGCGCAGCCGCTCGTTGGTGGCGTTGTCGAGGTCGAACAGGTCGCGCAGCACCGCGTCGTTCTCCGCCAGCGGCGCGAGCACCGAATCCTCGAGGTCGGCAAAGCGCGATGGGATCAGGCGGCAGGTATCGTACTGGCGCAGCGGGGTAATTTTGTGCACTACCTGCAAGATCAGAGACCTCCGCGGCGCGCGTCGAGCAGCTTGCGCACCGTCTGCATGGCGATCAGGCCGCCGGCCAGCATGTAGGCGAGCGGCGTACGGCCGGCGAAAATGGGATTGGTGTTCGGCAGGTGCACCCATTCGTCGGCCAGCTTGTCGCCGTACAGGATGTGCAGGGCCTTGTAGATGCCGAGCAGGTAGGAAATGCGGGTGATGCGGTCGACCTCGAGCACCCGGTCCGGGTTCTTCTTCCAGTCGTAATAGGACGAGGACGAGAGGCCGCCCAGCAGTTCGCGCGCATCGTCGTCGCGCACGCTCCAGGCGGCGGCCAGCTTGAAGAAGCCCATCAGGGCGGAACGGGACAGGCGCTCGCGCTCGGCCCGCGAATTCAGGTCGATCAGCACCGCCGGCTCGAAGCGGCTCTTGGGGTAGGAGTAGGCTAGACTCATTGTGTCCTCCGATCTTGGAGTATTTATACTTCAATTTCGGATCGATTGCAAGGACTGGTTGTAAAGCGCCTGGCCGCATGACAGAATCGCAAGCCTTGCTAAATGGAAAAGTTTAGGAAAGGTTCACCGATGCGCCTGCGTTCGCTGTCTCTGCTTGCCGCCTGCCTGATGCTCGCCGCCGCCGCCGGCAATGCACGCGATTCCAACCAGGACCTCAAAAAGCAGGTCATGGACGCCGAGCGTGCCTTCGCGGCCACCATGAAAGCCCGGGATTTCGAAGCCTTCACCCGTTTCGTCGCCGACGAGGCGATCTTCTTCTCTCCCCAGGGCAATCTGCGCGGCAAGCAGGCCATCGTCAAAGGCTGGCGTCCCTATTACGACAAGCCGCAGGCGCCGTTCTCGTGGGAGCCCGAAGAGGTCGAGGTCGTGGAGTCCGGCACCCTGGCCTATAGCGGCGGGCCGATCTATGACCCGTCCGGACGCAAGATCGGCCGCTTCAATTCGATCTGGCGCCTGGAAGCGCCGGGGCAATGGAAGGTCGTGTTCGACCGGGGATCGGATTTCGTCCCCCCTCCACCGAAGAAGTAGGGTCCGATTGGCAGGAATTCATCGATCGATGACGTTTCTGCCAAATGACGGCCTCCTAGAATGGTGCTTTCGTCATTTGCAAGGAGACTGACGTGAGCACGACCATCCAGATCGGCATGCTGCTGTTCCCGAACGTGACCCAGCTGGACCTGACGGGCCCGACCCAGGTCCTGAGCCGGGCACCCGGCGCCCGTGTCCACCTGGTCTGGAAGGACACCGCGCCCGTCATGACCGACGCCGGCTTCGCGATTTGCCCGACGACCTCCTTTGCCGATTGCCCGCAGTTCGACGTGCTCTGCGTGCCGGGCGGCTTCGGTATCGGGGATCTGTTGGAAGACCAGGAAGTGCTGGCTTTCCTGCGCCGGCAGGGCGCGGGCGCGCGCTGGGTCACCTCGGTGTGCAACGGTTCGCTGGTGCTGGGTGCGGCCGGCCTGTTGCAGGGCTATCGCTCGGCCTGCCACTGGCGCTGGCGCCGCTACCTGCCGGCCTTCGGGGCGATTCCCGTGCTTGACCGCATCGTGCGCGACCGCAACCGCATTTCGGGAGGCGGTGTGACGGCGGGGATCGATTTCGCCTTCGCACTGGCGGCCGAGCTGGCGGGAGAAGAGGCGGCGAAAATGATCCAGCTGGCGCTGGAATACGACCCGCATCCGCCATTCGATAGCGGCACGCCGGAAAGCGCGGGCCCGGCGCGCGTGGCGCGCTACGAGGAGGCGATCGCCGCGCGCATGCCGGCTGCGGAAGAGATCATCGCGCGGGCGGCATTGCCGATCCTGTAGGGTGGGCGGCTCCACCCGGTTTTGCGATCGGCCCGCTCCTTGTGCGCCGGCCGCGCGTTCAACGCACGGTTGAACAGAGGATGCGACTATTCACGGGCTGGCTGAACGCGCGGTCGGCGCAGCCGACCACCCTACATCAAGCCGGTTCGGCGTGCTCGACCAGCAGCTGCACCTTGGTCACGCCGTTGTACTCGTTCGCATCCAGCCGGAAGGCCACGCGGGCGCGCTCGGGCAGGCTCTCGGTATGCCCGAACCAGATCGCATCGTAGCGCCGGCCATTGCGTTCCAGGAGCAGCTTGAGGTGGCGTTCCTTCAGGATGCGCTGGCTCACCACGCGGAACTCGTCGCAAAAGACCGGCGGCGCGAAGCCCTGGCCCCAGACCTGCGCATCCATCTGCTCGATGAAGTGGGTCGAATAGAACTCGTCTTCCAGCGGCCCGTCGGTTTCGATGATGCGTTCGAGCTGGGCCTCGGTCAGCCAGGCGCGCCCGACCGCCTCGAAGGCCTGCTGGAAGCTGTCGAAATGTTCGCCGCGGATGGTCAGGCCGGCCGCCATCGCGTGGCCGCCGAATTTGTCGATCAGTCCCGGCACCCGTTTCGAGACCAGGTCGAGCGCGTCGCGCAGGTGGAAGCCCGGGATCGAGCGGCCCGAGCCCTTGATCCAGCCATCGCTACCCGGCGCGAAGGTGATCGTGGGCCGGTAGAACTTCTCCTTCAGGCGCGAGGCGACGATGCCGATCACGCCCTGGTGCCAGCCCTCGTCGAACACGCTGATCGTGCTTGCGCCCGAGGGCTCGAAGCTGTCCAGGTGCAGCAGGGCGGTGTCCTGCATCTCGGCCTCGATCTCGCGGCGCTTCAGGTTGATCTCGTTGAGCTGCTGGGCGATCGCCCAGGCGCGGCCGACGTCGTCCGTCACCAGGCATTCGATCCCGAGCGACATGTCTTCCAGCCGGCCGGCGGCATTCAGGCGCGGACCCAGCGCGAAACCGAGGTCGAACGGCGAGGCGCAGCGCGCTTCCCGGCCGGCGACGCGGAACAGGGCGGCGACGCCCGGGTGCATGCGGCCCGCGCGCATGCGCTTCAGGCCCTGGGCCACCAGGATGCGGTTGTTGGCGTCCAGGCGCACCACGTCGGCAACGGTGCCGAGCGCCACCAGGTCGAGCAGGCTGTCGAGCTTGGGCTGGCTTGCCGCATCGAAGACGCCGCGCCGGCGCAGCTCCGCGCGCAGGGCCAGCAGCACGTAGAACACGACGCCGACGCCGGCCAGGTGCTTGCTGGGGAAGCCGCACTCGGGCTGGTTCGGGTTGACGATCACGCGCGCCGGCGGCAGCGCGTCGCCCGGCAGGTGGTGGTCGGTGACGACGACTTCGATGCCGCGCCGGTTCGCTTCGAGTACGCCGTCGATGCTGGCGATGCCGTTGTCGACCGTGATGATGATGTCGGGCGACTTTTCGCGTGCGGTCAGTTCGACGATCTCGGGCGTGAGGCCGTAGCCGTACTCGAAACGGTTCGGCACGATGTAGTCGACGTTGGCGCCCATCATGCGCAGGCCGCGCAGTGCCGTGGCGCAGGCGGTGGCGCCGTCGCAGTCGTAGTCGGCGACGATGGTCATGCGCTTGTTGGCGGCGATGGCATCGGCCAGGAACACGGCTGCCGCGTCGATGTGGCGCAGGGCGCCGGGCGGCACCAGGGCGGCCAGCTCGCTGGACAGTTCGCGCACATCGAGCAGACCGCGCGCGGCGTAGATGCGCGCGAGCACGGGGTGCACCCCGCCCTGGCGCAGCATTTCGGAAGTGCGCCAGGGGCAGGGACGGGTGGCGATGCGGGTCGTGATACTCAAGTCAGTGCTTCCAGGGTCGGCCGGCGCCAGAACTTGCGCTGGGCCATGGCGGTCGTGGTGAATTCGGCAAGGCCTTCGCGGCTGCTGGCGACGATCCGCAGGGTCTTGATGCGGCCATGCGCCAGTGCGGCAAGCAGCGGTGCGAACAGTTCGGATTCGAGCTGCTGCGCCTGCATGAGCCAGCTGCCCCAGTCGGCGGCGATGGCCGATTCGGCCAGGCTGCCCACATACAGGATCGCATCCCGGCCCGCCAGGGAGTCGAGCTTGTCGAACCCATCCCATATATGGTCGGACAGGCCGGAAATCCAGCCCGGCGCGGCGATGCTCGCGAGCTGCCGGCTAGCCCGCGCGCCGCCCTTGCTGCCGCCCCAGAGCCAGAAGCTGTTGACGCTCGGCTGGCGGCGCGCCTCGCGGGCGGCGTTGACCGGATGCGCGTGCCAGGCCATCTGCACCTCGTTCTGCAGCTTGCGCCAGGCCAGCGCTTCACGTCCGCGCGGGACGAAGTCGGTCAGGTCCATGCCGACCACGGTGTCCGGGGTGGCGGGGGCGATGCCGGTCCAGTCGTCGGCGCGCAGGAACCAGGTGCCGGCGTCGCCGTACAGCAAAGGGTGGCCGATTTCTTCGCACAACAGGCGCGCCGCTTCGAACAGGGCCCGGCCTTCGTCCTCGTTCAGGCTGAGGTGGCGCAGGTCGCCCAGCATCGAATGGCTGCGCGCGATCTGCACGTGGGCGGGGTTGACGATGAACCAGGTACCATCGAGCGGATCGAGCCCGAAGCCGCGCATGGCGGCGGCCGCGAAGGCCGGCTGGCCTTCCTTCGACAGGCCGAGTTCGCGCGCCAGCCAGCTTTCGTGGGGCAGGGCATTGACGGCTTGTTCCGGCGTGCGCGCCTGGCTGCTGGTGCGGCTGAGCAGGGCGGACAGGGCCGGGGCCTGCAGGGCCCGCACCAGGTCGGGTGCGAATTGGGGGAGCGGAAGCAGGAAGGGGACGACGAGCGTAATCTGGGACATGGGCGCTATTTTAGGGCACAACGGCCCGGCCCACACGCTTGGCCACGCTTTTTCCGGCACGATCGGCCGATGTCTGGCAAACTGTCGGGTTGGCAAACCAATAAGAGAACCTGACCGGATTTATGAGCATCACCCACCAGCTGCCCTATGAGTGGCAAGTCGGCCTGCGCTACACGCGGGCCGGCAAGCGCAGCGGCCGCAACAGCTTCATTTCCTTCATCTCGATGGCCTCGGTGGCCGGCATCGCTCTGGGCGTGGCCGCCCTGATCGTGGTGCTGTCGGTGATGAACGGCTTCGAGAAGGAAGTCACGGCGCGCATGCTGTCGGTGCTGGCCCACGTGGAGATCTTCGACGCCAGGGGCGAGATGCCGGGCTGGCGCGAGACCGCCCGGCAGGCCCTGCGCCACCCCGAGGTACGCGCCAGCGCGCCTTTCGTCGACACCCAGGCCATGCTGATCAGCGACGGCGTGATGAAACCGGTGGTGGTGCGCGGCGTCATACCCGCGCAGGAGAGCACCGTCTCGGAGGTGGCCGCCCATATGCGCGAAGGCCGCTTCGACGCGCTGCAGCCGGGTTCGTACAACATCGTCATCGGGCGCGCGCTGGCCACGGCGCTCGACGTCGGCGTGGGCGACCGCGTCACCATGCTCATGGCGGCCGGCAGCCCGGGCCAGGCCCCGGCCCCGGGCGCCGTGCCGCGCACCCGCCCGTTGACGGTGTCCGGCATCTTCGAGGCCGGCCACTTCGAATTCGATTCCGGGCTCGCTTTCGCCAGCCTCGAGGATACCGAGCAGCTGGCCGGCGTGAATGCGCCCGGCGGCCTGCGCCTGAAGCTGGCCGACATGGAAGCCGCGCCGCGCGTGGCGGCCACCTTGCAGGCCAGCCTGCCGGGAGAGCTCTACGTGCGCGACTGGTCGAAGGTGAACCCGGTGTGGTTCGCGGCCGTGCAGTCGCAGAAGCGCATGATGTTCATCATCCTCACCATGATCGTCGCCGTCGCCGCCTTCAACCTGGTCTCGACCCTGGTCATGTCGGTGCGCGACAAGCAGGCCGACATCGCCATCCTGCGCACCATCGGCGCCTCGCCGCGCTCGGTCATGACGATCTTCATGGTGCAGGGTACCCTGGTGGGCCTGCTCGGCGCGGCGCTTGGCGTGGGCCTGGGTGTGCTGGTGGCGCTGAACATCCACGTGATCGTGCCCTTCATCGAAGCGCTGTTCAAGGTGAAGTTCCTGTCGCAGGAGATCTACCTGATCAGCGAGATTCCCTCGCAGCTGCGCTGGGACGATGTCGCCTGGATCGGCGCCGTCGCGGTGCTGCTGGCCTTCCTGGCGACCCTGTATCCGAGCTGGTCGGCCTCGCGCGTGAAACCGGCCGAAGCGCTGAGGTACGAATGAAACTGACCGAGAATCTTCCCTACGAATGGATGGTCGGCCTGCGCTACACGCGCGCCGGCAAGCGCAGTGGCCGCAACAGCTTCATCTCCTTCATCTCCCTGATTTCGGTGGCCGGCATCGCGCTGGGCGTGGCCGCGCTGATCATCGTGCTGTCGGTGATGAACGGCTTCCAGAAAGACGTCACCGACCGCATGCTGTCGGTGCTGGCCCATATCGAGGTGTTCGACAAGAGCGGCAGCATGGCAGACTGGCGCGCCGCGGCGCTCGAGGCCGCGCGCAACCCGCAAGTGCGCGGCGCCGCGCCTTTCGTCGAGACCCAGGGCTTGCTCGTGAACGGCGGCGCGATGCGTCCCTCCGTGATCCGCGGCATCCTGCCGGGCGAGGAGGGCAAGGTGTCGCAGATCGCAAGCCAGGTGCGTGCGGGCAGTCTCGCGGCACTGCAGCCGGGGACGTACAACATCGTGCTGGGGCAATCGCTGGCGCGCTCGCTGGACGTGGGCATCGGCAGCAAGGTCACCATGATGCTGGCCCAGGGCCAGGTCACGCCCGCCGGCCTGCTGCCGCGCAGCCGCAGCTTTACGGTGGCGGGCATTTTCGAGGCGGGCGACCCCAAGATCGACGGCGCGCTGTCCTTCATCCACATCGAGGACGCGCAGCGCATGGAGCGCCTACCGGCGCCGATGGGCCTGCGCCTGCGGGTGCTTGAAGTGCGCGACGCGCCCGTGGTGGCGCAGGAGCTGGCCAAGACCATGTCGGGCGACCTGGAAATGCGCGACTGGTCCAAGCTCAACGCCACCTGGTTCGCCGCCGTGCAGACCGAGAAGAAAGTCATGTTCATCGTGCTCACCCTGATCATCGCGGTGGCGGCCTTCAACCTGGTCTCGACCCTCGTCATGACGGTGACCGACAAGCAGGCCGACATCGCCATCCTGCGCACCCTGGGCGCTTCGCCGCGCTCGATCCAGAAGATCTTCATGGTGCAGGGCGCGCTGGTGGGCGTCCTCGGCACCGCGCTCGGCGTGGGCGGGGGCGTGCTGGTAGCCCTGAACATCGACGTCATCGTACCGTTTATCGAAAACCTGTTGGGAGTGCAGTTCTTGTCGAAAGATATCTATCTGATCAGCGCCATCCCGTCCGACCTGCGCTGGCCGGACGTGTTCAGGATCGGCGGCCTGTCCGTGCTGCTGGCCTTCGTCGCGACCCTCTATCCGAGCTGGTCGGCTTCGCGTGTGAAACCTGCGGAGGCGCTGCGCTATGAGTGATCACGTCAACAACGGCGCCCCGGTGCTGGCCTGCCGCGGCCTGGGCAAAACCTTCAAACAGGGCGACTACAGCGTCCAGGTGCTGGACAAGATCGACTTCGCCATCTACCGCGGCGAGCGCGTCGCCATCGTCGGCGCCTCCGGTTCCGGCAAGTCGACCCTGCTGCACCTGCTGGGCGGACTCGATACGCCGTCGACGGGATCGGTCACGCTGCTGGGCGAGGATTTCGCGACCCTCTCCGAAACCCGGCGCGGCGAGCTGCGCAACTCGTCGCTCGGCTTCGTCTACCAGTTCCACCACCTGCTGCCGGAGTTCTCGGCGCTGGACAACGTCATGATGCCGCTGATGATCCGGCGCGAGAAGCGCGACGCGGCCCTGCAGAAGGCGGAGGCGATCCTGGCGCGGGTTGGCCTGGGCAAGCGCGTGGTGCACCGTCCCGGCGAGCTGTCCGGCGGCGAACGCCAGCGCGTGGCCCTGGCGCGCGCCCTGGTGACCCAGCCGGCCTGCGTGCTGGCCGACGAACCGACCGGTAACCTCGACCACAGCACCGCCCAATCGATCTTCGACCTGATGCTCGAACTCTCGCGCACCCTCGGCACGGCGTTCGTGATCGTCACCCACGACATGGAACTGGCGCAGCGCTGCGACCGGGTGTTCCGCCTGACCGAACACGGCCTGCAGGCGGTGGAGGCGTAAGCGATGTGGATCGACACCCACTGCCACCTGGACGCCCACGAATTCGGCGCCGAGTCGCTCGCCGTGGCGCGCCAGGGGCTCGATGCCGGGGTGTCGATGATCGTCGCGATGGCGGTCGAGCGCGGCAATTTCGCCGCAGTGGCCGAGCTGGCCTCCAGCGCGCCGAACGTGACGTATGCGCTCGGCATCCACCCGATCTGCATCCCGCAGGCCCGCGACGAAGACCTCGCCGTGCTGCGCGCCGCGGCCGAAGCGGCCCTCGGCGACCCGAACTTCGTCGGCATCGGCGAGATCGGCCTGGATTTCTTCATTCCGATGCTATGCGAGCCGGACATGCGCGCCAAGCAGGAACGTTTTTTCCGCGAACAGCTGCGCATCGCCCGCGACCTCGGCCTGCCCGTGATGACGCACGTGCGGCGCTCCCAGGACCAGGTGCTGAAGCACCTGCGCCAGATCCGCCCGCCCGCCGGCATCGCCCACGCCTTCAACGGCAGCTTCCAGCAGGCGAAAACCTTCATCGACCTGGGGCTGCACCTGGGCTTCGGCGGCGCCATGACCTTCACCCGCGCCCTGCAGATCCGGCGCCTGGCCACCGAACTGCCGCTCGAGGCCATCGTGCTGGAAACCGATTCGCCGGACATCGCCCCGAGCTGGATTCATCCCGGGCGCAACACCCCGGACCAGCTGCCGCGTATCGGCTCCGCCTTGGCCGAGCTGCGTGGCATGGACATCGACGAGGTGCGGGAGTCCGTCCACCGCAACACGCTGGCGGCGATTCCGCGCCTGGCTTCCTACCCCGGTCGTTAGTAGCTTACTACTAAAACTTGCTGGCTCCTCCAGTGTCTGCCCGCGCACGACCGTGGCGCGCTCGTGAAAGTTCATTTCCGGCATTGTGACAGGCCAATGCCGCGCCTCAACCATTCTGCCAATATGCATTCTTCGCTGCACCAGCAGCCACGAGCAACCATGCAAGAGGGAGAAGGACTTGGACAGCGCGAGCGAATTCCTGCGGATGCTACGGCACGAGAAGTCGCTGACGACCGCTCACCGGCCGATCCGGTTGCGCCTTGCCCATGCCGACCACCTGGCTGACGAACTGCTGCTGCCGCAGCGGGTGCAGGGGCAGGAGTCCGTCTGCGGGGGCTTCGAGTACCTGATCACCTGCGTGGCCGACACGCCGCGCCTGCCGCTCAAGGAGCTCATCGCGCTGCCGGCCGAACTGCAGATGGTGACCGACCGCGGCCAGCTGCGCAGCATCTGCGGCATCGTCGCCGAAGCGCGCGCCGGCGACCACGACGGCGGCCTGGCCGTCTACCAGCTGGTGCTGCGCGACGCCCTGGCCGTGATGGAAAAGCGCGTCAACAGCCGGGTGTTCCGCTACCAGAGCGAACTGGAAATCGTGCAGGTGCTGTTCGACGAATGGCGCCAGTCCAACAGCGTCATGGCCAGCGCCTTCGACTACGAGCTCGATCCGCTGTTCGACATGCGCCAGTATCCGCCCCGCGAACAGACCATGCAGTACAACGAATCCGACGCCGCTTTCGTGCGGCGCCTGCTCAAGCGGCGCGGCATCGCCTGGACCTTCCGCCCGGGCCGCGCTCGCGCCAGCTCGGCCACCGGCGAACCCGAGGCGGACGACACCCCGGTCCACACCCTGGTGCTGTTCTCCGACCCGGCGGCGCTGCCGCGCAGCGCCGCCGGCAGCGTGCGCTACCACCGCGACGACGCCACCCTGGAGCGCGATACCGTCGTCTCCTGGTGCGCCGCACGCCGCCTGCAGCCGGGCTCGATCACCCGCCACAGCTGGGACTACCGCAATCCCCTGGGCGTGCAGTTCATGACGACCACGGCCCGCAGCATGGCCGACCAGGGCCGCAGCGGCAATGCACTCGCGGCCAGCCTGGACGACTACCTGGTCGAAATGCCCCATGCCGGCCACGACGTCGAAGACCACTGGCGCCTCGGCCAGGTGCGCATGAACCGCCACGAGTTCGATACCAAGTGCTTCCATGGCGAAGGCAGCGTGCGCGACCTGTGCGCGGGCGAATACTTCACCCTGAGCGGCCACCCCGAGATCGACACCCACCCGGAAGCCGAGCGCGATTTCGTCGTCACGACCGTGTGGATGGAAGCGGAGAACAACCTGCCCACCGAACTGTCGGCCCGGGTGCGGCGCCTGCTGGGACATTTCAATCCCGAGCGCGCCATGCTGGCGCCCAACGAACACCCGGTGGGCGGCGACGGCGTGCGCGTGCGCATACGCTTCGACTGCGTGCGCCGCGGCATCCCGCTGGCACCGAGCTTCGACCCGCGCTTCGACCTGCCGCACCCGCAGCTGCAGAGCGCCATCGTGGTCGGCCCGCCGGGCGAGGAGGTGCATTGCGATGCGCTGGGCCGGGTGAAGATCCGCTTCCCGGGCATGCGTGCGGGCGACCACAAGCACGCACATGGCGCCGGCGCCTCCGATACGCCCGCCGACTCGGCCTGGGTGCGGGTGGCCTCCAACTGGGCCGGCAATGGACCGGGCGCCAACCGGCAGTGCGGCACGCTGTCTCTGCCGCGCGTCGGGAGCGAAGTGCTGGTTGCCTTCCTCGGCGGCGATCCCGATCGGCCCGTGGTCCTCTCGCAGGTCTTCAACCAGCGTGGCGAACCGCCGGCCCTGGGCCTGCACGGCATGGATGCCGCCGGTGGCGCCCTGCCGGGCAACCGCTACCTGTCGGGCACCCGCACGCGGGAGATCGGCGGCCAGCGCGGCAACCAGCTGCGCTTCGACGACACACGCGGCGAGATCAGCGCCCAGCTGGCGAGCGACCACGGGGCCTCGCAGCTGAACCTCGGCTGGCTGACGCAACCGAAGGCGAACGGGACGGCAGCGCCGCGCGGAGAGGGCGCGGAACTGCGCAGCGATCGCAGCGTGGCGATCCGCGGCAAGAAAGGGGTGTTGCTGACCGCCGAGGCCGCGTCCGACGGGGCCGGGTCCCACCTGGCGCGCGCAGGACTGCTCGGCCTGGCGGAACTGATGCAGAGCATCGCCGACGAGGTGACGAAGCTGGCGGAGCAGCATACCGGCGACGAGGAGAGCACCCGCCAGCTCGCCGAGCTCACGGAGAAACTCAAGTCCTGGGAACATGGTTCGAACGTTGCGCCGGACGCGCAGGGGGCCGAAGCCGTCGTCGCCGTGACCGCCCCGGCAGGCATCGTGATGGCCAGCCAGGAAAGCGTTTCGGTCGGCTCCCAAAGCCAGCTCGACCTGGTCAGCGGCGCCGACGTGCGCGCGTCGAGCGGCCGCAACATCTTCCTGCGGGCGGCGCGCGGCATCAGCGCCTTCGCCCAGGCGCTGGGTGTCAAGGTGGTTGCCGGCCGCGGCGACATCACGGTGGAGACCCACCAGGGCGCGGTCAAGATCAAGTCGTCCGGCCGCATCAGCCTGATCGCCGGTGAGGCGATCCACCTCGAAGCGCCTGCGGTGCGCATCGTCTCGCAGGGCGCGCAGACGGACTGGGTGAACGGGAAGATCACCGAGCAATGCACAGGGGGACATCTCATCAAGGCGGCCTCGCACCTGCGTTCCGGACCGGAAGGGGGCGACCCTACCAAACTCGATTTTGCTCAAACCAAACTGCGCAGCGACGAACGACTCGTCCTGCGCCACCTGCAAACGCGCGAACCGATACCCCACCAACGCTACATCGCCCACCTGGACGACGGCAGGACCATCGCAGGGAAAAGCGACGAGCTCGGACGTACCTCTTTGATCCAGAGCGATGCCCTGGGTCCGGTGCGCTTCGAACTTCTTCCTTGAAGTCGATCTTCTGGCCGGAGCCGTCATGGGTGAGTCCACCAGACCACTGCCGCCCCTGATTCCCCTTTCCAATGGGGGGTGGGAAGTCAACTCTTTCCTGTCTTCCGCGGAGTACACGATTCGGGGGATGGGGCTGATGCCTCCGAACAAGATCGTCCCAGTCATCGTCGTGCCTGGAATCATGGGCAGTAACCTCCGGGCAAAACGCCAACCTCGACTCGGCCGAATCGACGACGAGAGGAACAAGAAGGTCGGCCCGGGGGAGCCTGCATGGCGCCCGCCTAACGGGGCGCGTGAGGGATACCGTGCCTCCAAGGATTGGGACAATTTCTCGCCAAGAGACCGTCAACTCCTGTTAGATCGCGCAACACTCGAAGTGGACGACAATGGTCCGGTGCGCTTGCCCGAACCAGATGACGGCTATGTGTTAACAGAGCGAGAGCTTCGTGAACGTGGGTGGGGAGAAGTCCATGCAGATTCTTACGGAGCGCTCCTGTACTCGCTTCAAACCCGATTGAACCAGACCTTCGGTTTCGACGAGCAAATGCGTACGCGTTTCGTCAGGCCGCAGTGGAAGGAAGTCATGAATTACGATCCACGGCGATGGGGTCTGCGAGAATTTGCACGATTAACAGAGGGCCAGCTGGAGAAGCATGCTCAGTATTACTTTCCTGTGTACGCGGTGGGATATTGCTGGTTAGACGATTGCAACACATCCTCGGAGTTACTCGAAAAACGCATCCTTGCGATCATTGACTCGTGGACGAAGAGAAAGAGGCAATGCAGCAAGGTCATCCTCGTTACGCACTCGATGGGCGGACTCGTGGCCAGAGCATGCGCGAAGCGCATTCCGGACAAGATCGCCGGGGTAATCCATGGCGCAATGCCCGCGCTTGGGGCGCCGGTCGCGTATCGCCGCATCGCTTGCGGCACCGAAGCACTTAGCCCGGGAAGTTATCCTCTCGAGAACTTCGTCATGTCCAGGATCGCCATGACCCTCGGAACAAGCACCGAGAAGACGACACCTGTGCTGGCAACCTCGCCTGGCGCACTCGAGATGTTGCCGAATCACCTTTATCCCGGTCCATGGCTACACGTCCGCGTCGTAAAATTTGTGGGTGCGAACCGAGGCGACCAAGTTGGTAGCGGCGACCCTTCCCGGCCGCAAACTGCGTCTTACGACGCACTGCATTTTCCAAACGCGAAACTACAGAATCCCTACGATCTGTACCGGGACACGAAGTCTTGGTTTCGTTTGATAAATCCATCCATCGCAGACCCAGCAGACAAATATATCGGAAAGCAAGGTGGCATTGAAATCGCTATCAAACAAGCAATCAACGCGGCAGAACATTTTCATCGTAGCCTTGGGGACTACTACCACCCCAATACCTACGCATTTTACGGTAACGACAAGTCGGAACTATCGTTTGGACAGGTGCGATGGATTGCATTTCAGAAGGGTGGACATACCACTGCGCTTACGCCAGCGAATCTCGCTGCAGCACGCTATCTGGGGCAGTCAACTACCGGACAGCGACGTGTGATGGTGGAGGAAAGCACCGAGCTCCGATTTGCCCCTGAAGTTCAGGACACTAGCGGAGATGGAACTGTTCCGCATCAATCAGGCGCAGGACCGACCGGGAAAGCGAAGCAGGTCTTTGCAACGGAAGGCTACGTTCACCAGGAGGCGTACAACAATAGCGACATGCTCATGCTAACACTCCGTTTGATTACGAAGATTGTCCAGGAGATCTCGTGAAGCGTTGGCTGCCGACCCGGCTGGCAATCATGCTGGCCGGGATTCTTTGCGCGGGATTGGCGGCTACCTGGGCGGTGGGTGAGGTGCTGGACAAGCATGAGACTGTCCGTCGCGATAAATACGAGGTAGCACGCATGACTCAACAAATGAAGACTGAGTGCGTCGGCAGATTTCTCATCGACATGCCGGAAGAAGCGCAGGTCGAATTCGGCCAGGCCCGGATCGATGGAATCAATATTGCGACATTCGACGAGACGCTTGATGAGTTCCATAAACGTCTTGCTGAGCGTGAAAGCCAGATTCAGGCCATGCCGGACCGGCTTGGCGGTGACAAAAATCTTGAACTGGCAAGCGCAGTAAAGACGACCAGTGGTCTTGAGGGCAAGATATTCGTGCATAGCCGTACCATTACCGAAGGTACACAAGGGAACGGGTTGGAAGTCGAGCGCTATCGCTACGAGGGTGTGACCGTCGAGGCGCTCGTACACGGAAACGGCGTCAGCATCGACCTGTCGTCCGCGGGACGTGCTCTCGAATGGATTGAAGACATACCTGCCTTGGTCGACAAACTTGTGGCCAATCCCGGCAACAGCATTCCCTCCGAACCGGGTTTTTGTATTGATCGCGCCTACATCCGCGATCCTCTCACCGCAGATCAGCGTGAGGCCATCATGATGTTCGCCCGGTTGCCGAGTCATCCTGATATTGACTTCAAGCTGATTCTCGGGGCAGGCCTGAAGCCTGACGAGCAGGGGCTGCTTGAACGAAGTAATGAAGCCTTGGCTCAACGTTCACTGGCAGAAAGGATGCGGATTACGCAATTACGCGCCGCTCCCCGGGAGATCGCTGGTATTTCCGGGGATGAGCTGGTGGAACTGATTGTTGAGGAGAATGACGCGAACGTCCACAGCTTCTGGTGGGAGGTAAATGGCACCCGGGACAACGTACTTGTACCTCACCTCGTTTTTAAGATGAGTACCGGTAACAGTACCGACGGTCCTGTCCAATCTTCACTTTCGGACGGTGCAGCAATGCGGCTATGGGACACCATCACCTCGCGTATTCGCTTGCGCCCGCTTCAACCCCAGGTCGGTGGACAGCGCGATGCCTCGCCGATACCGATCGGTACCTATGTGTCAGCAGGCGAGCGTTGTCCACAAAGTGGCTGGTGGTTATGTGGCGATGGAGGCAACGGAGTCGGAGTCCTCGGCGGGCAGCGGCAATATGTCAGGGAAGGCGAAACCATGCCACAAGCGCTGCTTCTCCCGCCGCGAACCATATGGGACCGGGTGCGGGGCCTGCAGCCAAGCTTTGAGTCGGCAAACAAGACGCCCTGGAAGCTGGTCGATAAACGGGCGAGAAAAAGGGAGCAGCCGGAATTGCCGTTGGTCCCGCCTACCGTACCTGCGGATTCGCATACAGCCGCAAATGGCTCAGGTGCGCTTCCTGAACGAGTAGTGCCATTAGGGACATTTGCAGTCACTGGCTTCCCGTGCCCGGCAAGCGGGTGGTGGCGCTGTGAGGAATCGCACGCGCTGGACGGGACGCGGTGGTTTGCAAAGGGGGCGTTGCTTCCTCCAGCGACGTTTGCCGTGCCTCCGGGCGTGTTCGGGCGTTCCGCGAACGCGCCAAAGTCAATTCAACGTCGTGGCGAGTGGCGTTTGGTGAGGCTTGCCGATGCGCCGGTTCGAATCGGCTCGACAGGGAAGGCGGACCCAGATTCCTTATCGTAGCCCGCACGTGGGAGCTAGCCGGACACCCCACGGCGTCCTCTGCCCGACATATTTCCAATCCTATTGGGGAACTGACCTCCATGCAGGGTCCAATACAATATGTGCGAATCACACTGTACTCGGCCTTGGTCGGGATCGTCGTCGTCCTTGTTATCCTCTGCTTCGCAGGCGGAGTGATACACGTGCGTGAAGTGCACGGTCAGGACAAGCGCGACATCTCCTTTCTGACCAATGCCTTAAAGCCTCAACTATCCTTCAGAATGAGCACCGGGAATGGACCCAGCGGCCCTGTTTCAAGTTCGTTCTCGAAGAAGGCCGCGTTCGCTCTCTGGGACGCCATGTGTGCAAGCTTGAGGCTCCAGCCAACCTTGCTTAAGCCTAACGTCAAGCAAACTCGCGGCATACATGACAGGTGAAATGCGAGACGAGCGCCGACTCCATGCATGCTCCTTTGGTTGGACGGCATGCGTTGCCTGATCCTTGCATTCCTGACCGGCGTCTGCTGGATGCAGACGCGAAGCGAGCTGCCATCATTGGCCGACATCCTCTGTTTGATGGCGGCCGCGGTGCTGCTCGCAGTACTGCGCCGTCATGCTGCCTTACTGCTGGCTGCTGCCCTGTTTGGAGCCTCCTGGGCCTCCGCCTCGGCCCACATGGCGCTGGCAGACGCTCTTCCCCACCAAAAGGAGGGCGTGGACGTCGCCATCACCGGCACCGTGGACAGCCTTCCTCATGCATTCGAGGGTGGCACGCGCTTCAACTTCCGGGTCGAACGGTTTTTCCCCCACAATGCGGCCGTTCCCAACCGGATTGCTCTATCGTGGTACGGACGGCAGGAAGCGCCGGTCGCCAGCACGCTGCCCGAACCCGGCGAACGCTGGCAACTCGTCGTCCGGCTGCAGCGCCCCCACGGCAACGCCAACCCCCACGGTTTCGATTACGAAGCCTGGCTGCTCGCGCAGGGCATCCGCGCCACCGGCTACGTGCGTCCGGCCGGCGCGCGCAACGTGCGCCTCGACACCTTCGTCCCACGCCCCAGCCACGTGGTCGAACGCGCCCGTTCAGCGCTGCGCCGCCATATTCTCCAGCAGCTCGACGGCAAACCCTATGCCGGCGTCATCGTGGCCCTGGTGATCGGCGACCAGCGCGGCATCGAGCAGTCCGACTGGGACGTCTTCAACCGCACCGGCATCAGCCACCTGGTCTCGATCTCGGGCCTGCACGTCACGATGGTGGCGGGCCTGGGCGCCTGGCTCATGTCGGCCCTGTGGCGGCGCTCCTTCTTCCTGGAGGGCGCCGCGCTGCCGCTGCTCCTGCCTGCGCAGAAGGCGGCGGCGATCACGGGCGCCGTGGTCGCCATGCTCTACGTGCTGCTGGCCGGATTCGGCGTGCCGGCCCAGCGTACCTTCTACATGCTGGCTGTGGTCGCGCTGGCGCTATGCAGCGGCCGGATCGTCACGCTGTCGCAGGTGCTCTGCCTCGCCCTCGGCGTGGTGGTGCTGCTCGACCCCTGGGCGGTGCTGGCGCCCGGCTTCTGGCTCTCCTTCGGGGCGGTGGCCGTGATCCTGTACGCAAACATGGGCCGGGTGCGCAGCGAGCGGGGTTGGCGACGCTCCCTCGCCATGGCGGCGCGCACGCAGTACGCCGTCACCGTCGGCCTGGTGCCGCTGACCATGTTCCTGTTCTCCCAGGTGTCGCTGGTCAGCCCGCTGGCGAACACGGTGGCCATCCCCGTCATCAGCCTGCTGGTCACGCCCCTTGCCCTGGTCGGCGCGCTGCTGCCCGCGCCGCTGGCGGGATGGGTGCTGGGGCTGGCGCATGGCGCCGTCGCGCTGCTGGCCGAGGGTCTGTCCTGGCTGTCCAGTGGTCCGCTGGCGATCTGGAACGCTCCCGCGCCGCAGGGCTGGATTTTCGCGCTGGCCGTGCTGGGCACCGCCTGGATGCTGGCGCCGCGCGGCTGGCCGCATCGCTGGGCAGGGCTGGCGGCGTGGCTGCCGATGCTGACCCAGCTCCCGAGCGCGCCCGATGACGGCGCCTTCACCGTGACCGCCTTCGACGTGGGGCAGGGCATGGCCTTGCTGGTCGAGACGCATCGCCACCGGCTCCTGTACGACGCCGGCCCCCAGTACGCGCCCGGCCAGGACGCCGCCGGGCGCATCCTGCTGCCTTACCTGCGTGGACGCGGGATCGGCCAGCTCGACGCGCTGCTCGTCTCGCACAGCGACCTCGATCATGCGGGTGGCGCGCAGACCCTGCTCAAGGGGAGCACGGTGGCGCAGGTCTACTCCTCGCTGCCGGCCGGCCATCCTGTCGTCGGGAGCGCAGCGACGCACACGCGCTGCGAAGCGGGCCAGGGCTGGACCTGGGACGGCGTGCGCTTCGAGATGCTCGGCCCCACGCCGGACAGCTACCTGGATGCGGGGCTGAAGGCGAATGCGCGCAGCTGCGTGCTGCGCGTGAGCGGGAAGGGCGGCGCGATCCTGCTGGCGGCCGACATCGAGGCGGCGCAGGAGGCGCAGCTCCTGCAAAGCGCGCCGGAGCGGCTGCGCGCCGACGTGCTGCTCGCGCCCCACCACGGCAGCGGCACGTCGTCGACGGCCGCCTTCCTGGGCGCCGTCCAGCCGGCGGTCAGCATCTTCCAGGTTGGCCATCGCAATCGCTATCGCCACCCGAAAAAAGAGATCTACGCGCGCTACGGCGAACTGGGCGTGCACCGCATCCGCACCGACAGGTCCGGGGCGGTCACGCTCGGCTTCGGCGACACACTCACGATCACCGAGTACCGGGCGCAGCGCCGGCGTTACTGGTACGCGCCCTAAGCCGGCCGCTTACCTTGGAGGGGCAGGGTGATGGTCACCCGCAGGCCGCCGCCGTCGCGGTTGGCGGCGTGGATGGCGCCCCCGTGGGCCAGCACCACGCGCTGCGCAATCGGCAGGCCCAGGCCATGGCCGTCGACGGTGGCCTGCGCGGCCTGGGCGCGGAAGAAGGGATCGAAGATTGCCGCCATGTCGCTGGGCGCGATGCCGGGGCCGCGGTCCAGCACCTCGATCCTGGCCTGGGTCCCTTCGTCGTGCAGCAGAACCTCCACGATGCCGCCGGCGCCGCCATGGCGGATCGCATTGCGCACCACGTTCTCGAGCGCGCTCCACAGCAGGTCGGGGTCGCCCTGGACGACGATGGCGCCGGGCGCCTCGACGCTGAGCCGTGGCGCGCCCGGGCCGGCCTCGAAGCGCGCATCGGCCACGATCTCGTCGGCGAGCTCGGTGAGGTCGATCTGTTCGCGGCGGGTGAAGTCGGGCGGCGCTTCCAGGCGCGACAGGGTCAGGAGGCCGCCGACCAGCTTGTCCATGCGCACGCTTTCGCGCTCGATGCGGTCGAGCGAGGAGGCGATTTTCTCGGGCTGCTGGTGAGCCAGGCCGACCGCCGCCTGCAGCCGCGCCAGCGGCGAGCGCAGCTCGTGCGAGACGTCGTGCAGCAGGCGGCGCTGGCCGTCCATCAGGGCGCGCAGCTGGGCGCTCATGCGGTCGAAATCGCGTCCCAGGTCGCTCAGCTCGTCGCCGGCGCGGGCGCCGCCCGCGAAGCGGGGCGCCAGGTCGCCGCTCGAGGCGGCCTCGAAGGCGCTGCGCAGGGCGCGGATCGGACGCGAGAAGTACCAGGCCAGCAGGGCGGCGAACAGCAGGCTTGCCAGCGTGGCGGCGACGATGCCGGCGATCTGGCCGATGCGGCGGTTGAAGCCGGGGCCGCCGGGTCCGGGCGGCGGCCCGCCAGGGGTCTCCATGCGCGGCGGCGCGCCGCGGTAGACGCGCTGCACGAAGGCGAGGTAGCGCTCGCCGTCGGGGCCGGTGATGCGGCGGATGCCGCGCGGGGCTTCGCCGCCGGCGAGTTGGCGGTCGACTTCGGCCAGCAGTTCGGGCGGGACGGTGCGTCCCAGCAGTTCGTGGCGCCTGGTGTCGAGCACGAAGACCTGGGGCCGCTGCATCTCGCCGAGCATGCCACGCAGGGCCGCCAGGCCGCCGTGCTTCAGGGTGGCGCCGGCGGCGTCGAGGGCGACCCAGGCGGGCGGGCCGGTATCGAGTTCGGCGGCGCGGCGGCTGGCCTGGTCGCGCAGCCAGAAGGCGCCGATCACGCCGATGGTCGCGGCCAGCTGGGCCAGCAGGATGCACAGGAAGAACTTCCAGAACAGGCGACCCATGCTAGTCCCGGATCAGCTGGTAGCCCTGGCGATAGATCGTCTGCAGGCAGGAGCGGCCGTCCGCCAGGGGACCGAGCTTGTGGCGCAGGCTGCTCAGATGCACGTCGATGTTGCGGTCGAAGCGGGCCAGCGGCCGGCCCAGGCCCTGTTCCGACAGCTCGTTCTTGCTCACCGGCCGCCCCGCATTGCGCGCCAGGACTTCGAGCAGGTTGAATTCGGTGCTGGTCAGCTCGACCGGTGTGCCGTCCCAGGTGACGCGGCGCTGTTCCGGATACATGGCGAGCTTGCCGACCGTGAGCACGGTGCCGTTGTCGGGCGCCGCCTGCGTGCGGCGCAGGATGGCGCGCACGCGCGCGGTCAGCTCGCGCGGGGTGCAGGGCTTGGCGACGTAGTCGTCGGCGCCCAGCTCCAGGCCGAGGATGCGGTCGGCGTCGTCGCCGCGCGCGGTCAGCATCAGCACCGGTATGCGGCTGCCGGCGCGGATCAGGCGCAGGGCGTCGATGCCGTTCGTCCCGGGCATCATGACGTCGAGGATGGCGATCGCATACTCGCCGCTCAGCGCGGCGCGCGCGCCGTCCTGGCCGTTGTGGACGCAGGTGACGGCGAAGCCCTCCTGCGCGAGGTATTCGGCAAACATAGTGACGAGCTCGACGTCGTCATCGATCAGCAGTACGTGGTTCATGGGAAGCAGGATAGCAAAACGGCCGCATCAGATTGTTGTAGATGGGTAAGATTTACCCGGTTTTACACCGGATTTACAGCGTTTAACGCAGCGTAAAACCACAATGCGTGCTCCGAAATACCCGAAGGACACGACCATGAAAGCACTTCTTCCCCGCCTCGCCGCCATCCTCGGCGGCGCCTGCCTGGCCGGCGCCCTGCACGCCTCGGCGGCGTTCGCCCAGTCCATGCCGCCCGAGCTGGAGCGGCCAGATGCGCGCGGCGGCCCCGACCGCGGGCCCGACCACGGACCGCGCAACCCCGGCCGCGGCGCGCATCCGCTCCTGGAGGGCATCGACCTGAGCGAAGCCCAGCGGGACCGCCTGTTCGCCATCATGCATGAAGCCGCACCGAAGCGGCGCGAGCACGACAAGGCGCAGCGCAAGGCCTTCGAGGCGCTGCGGGCGGCGTCTGGCGCGGACAGGTTCGACGACGCCAGGGCCGCTGCGGCAGCCCAGGCGTTCGGGGCGGCCGTCGCCGCCGAAGCGCTGCTGCGCGTGCGCACCGACGCACAGGTGATGGCCATGCTCACGCCGCAGCAGCGCGAGCAGCTGCGTAGCGAGCGCCCGGCGCGCGGACCGCGTCAATAAGGAGCCCGCCATGTCACACCATCACACCACCCTGGCCGACGACCTGGCCACGATGTTGAACAGCGCGGCGAGCCGCCGCCAATCCCTGCGCTGGCTGCTGGCAGGCGCCGCGGCGATTCCGCTTGCAGGCTGCGGTGGAGGAGAGGGAGAATCCGCCAGCACCGCGTCCTCCTCGACGGGTAGCGGCGGCACCGGCAGCACCGGCACCACCACGGCTGCAGCCTGCTCGGTCATCCCCGAGGAGACCGGCGGCCCGTATCCCGGCGACGGCACCAACCGCAACAGCAATGGCGTGGCCAATGCGCTGGTCCTGTCCGGCATCGTGCGTAGCGACATCCGCGCCAGCGTGGCCGGCGCCACGGGTGTTGCCCAGGGCATTCCGCTGACGATCCGCCTGCAGCTCGTGAACGTCGGTGCGAACTGCGCGGCGGCCGCCGGCGCGGCGGTCTACCTGTGGCACTGTACCCGCGAGGGCGGCTACTCGATGTACTCGAACGGCATCGTCAACGAGAACTACCTGCGCGGGGTGCAGGAAGCGGACAGCCAGGGCGTGGTCACCTTCCAGACCATCTTCCCGGGCTGCTACGACGGCCGCATGCCGCACGTGCATTTCGAGGTGTACCCGACGCTCGCGAAGGCCGGCAGCGCGTCCAACCGCGTCAAGACCTCGCAGTTCACCTTCCCCCTGACGACGATGAACGAAGCCTATGGGAGCAGCGGCTACGCCACCAGCGTGAGCAACCTGGCGCGCATCAGCTTCGCCACCGACAATGTGTTCAGCGACGGCACGGCCCTGCAGATGGCGAGCGTAACAGGCAATGCCACGCAGGGCTACGTGGCGACCCTCACTGTAGGCGTTTCCCTCTAAACCCCGTTCGCGCCCAGGCTTCTTTCATTACAATGGAAAACCGTTGTCAAAGAAGCTTGAAGCGCGATGAGCAAACCTCTGCTGCATTTCTCCCACGGGAACAGCTACCCGGCCGGCACCTACAGCCGGCTGTTCCAGGCCCTCGGTACGCATTACGAGGTGCGCGCCCACGATATGTACGGCCACGATCCGCGCTTTCCCGTGGGCGATGGCTGGCACGGCCTGGTCGAGGAACTGATCCATCACCTCGAGCAGTACGACCAGCCGCCGATCCTGGTCGGCCACTCGCTGGGCGGCATGCTGAGCATGATGGCGGCCAAGCAGCGTCCGGACCTGGCGCGCGCCGTCGTGATGCTCGACTCTCCCGTGGTGGCGGGCTGGCGCGCCTTCGCCTGGCGTTTGGTGAAGGCGCGCGGCCTCGGCTCGCGCTTCTCGCCCGCGAAGTTCTCCGAACGCCGCCGCAACGTGTGGCCGGACAGGGCAAGCGCCTACCAGCACTTCATCTCGAAACCGATGTTCCAGGCCTGGGCGCCGGGCGCGCTCGACGATTACCTCGACCATGGACTGACGCCTCATCCGGAAGGCGTGCAGCTGCGTTTCGACCGCGCCGTCGAAACGCAGATCTACAACACGCTGCCGCACCACATGGGCGCCATCATCCGCGAACCCTACCCGCTGCCGATCGGCTTCATCGCCGGCACGACCTCGGAAGAGCTGCGCCAGGCCGGCCTGGACGCGACCCGCAGGCTGGTGGGCGAAAACCTCGTCATGATCGAGGGCGGACACCTGTATCCGCTCGAAAAGCCGGAAGCCACCGCGAAGCTCACCCACGACATGATTCAAAAGCTGCTGCCATCGAAGGTGCCGGAGGCCGTCATTTAGCGTAAAATCGCGGGATTGATTTCTTGGAATTTCGACAATGGCTATCAAGAGCGACAAATGGATCCGCCGCATGGCGGAACAAACCGGCATGATCGAACCCTTCGAACCGCGCCAGGTGCGCGAGTCCGACGGTCGCAAGATCATCTCCTTCGGCACCTCCTCGTACGGCTACGACATCCGCTGCGCCGACGAATTCAAGGTGTTCACGAACATCAACAGCACCATCGTCGACCCGAAGAATTTCGATTCCAATTCCTTCGTCGACGTGAAGAGCGACGTGTGCATCATCCCGCCGAATTCCTTCGCGCTGGCCCGCACCATCGAGTACTTCCGCATCCCGCGCAACGTGCTGACCGTCTGCCTCGGCAAGTCGACCTATGCGCGCTGCGGCATCATCGTCAACGTCACGCCCTTCGAGCCGGAATGGGAAGGCTACGTGACCCTGGAGTTCTCGAACACCACGCCGCTGCCCGCGAAGATCTATGCCGGCGAAGGCTGCGCCCAGGTGCTGTTCTTCGAATCCGACGAAGTCTGCGAGACCTCGTACAAGGACCGTGGCGGCAAGTACCAGGGCCAGCACGGCGTCACCCTGCCGAAAACCTGATACGATTTTTGGCAGTACCCGCCTAAAAGTGAATCATGTCCGCATGCTGCAGCGGCGGCTGCTCGTCCGATAAGCCGCCCGTCGATCCTGCCTACCGGCGCATCCTGTGGATCGCGCTGTGGGTCAACTTTCTCATGTTCGGCGTCGAGATCGTCGGCGGCTGGGCATCCGGTTCGGTGTCGCTGCTGGCGGACGCCGTCGACTTCCTCGGCGACGCCGCCAACTACGGCATCTCCCTGTTCGTGCTCGGCCTGGCGCCCATCTGGCGTTCGCGCACCGCCCTCGTCAAGGGCGCGACCATGGGCGGCTACGGCGTCTTCGTGCTCGCGAGCGCCCTCTGGCACCTGCACAGCGGCACCGTGCCGCAAGCGCAGACGATGGGCTGGATCGGCTTCGCCGCGCTGGCTGCCAACTGCCTGGTCGCCGCGCTGCTGTTCGCCTATCGGAACGGCGACGCGAACATGCGCTCGGTGTGGCTCTGCACCCGCAACGATGCCATCGGCAACGTCGCCGTGATGCTGGCCGCGCTGGGGGTATTCCAGACGGGCAGCGGCCTGCCCGACCTGCTGGTGGCAACGGTCATGGGCCTGCTCGGCCTGTCGGCGGCGCGCACCGTCATTCTCCAGGCGCGCGGCGAGATGTGCGCCACGGCGACGGTCACGATGGAGCTCAAGCGCCGCTGAGGTGGCCCAGCTTGTCGGGGTTGCGGGTGACGTAGATCGCCACGATCCTGCCGCCGTCGATCTCCAGCGCCATCGCCTGGGGCAGGGCGTCGTTCTCCATCGTGATCCGGCCCGGCAGGCCGCCGATGCGCGTCTCGCGCAGGACCTCGACCGTGTTCCATCCCGCTTTCTCGACCAGGGCGCCCAGCAGGCGCGCCACCTTGTCCAGTCCGTAGATCGGATTGACGGTCGCATTGCGCTTGCCGCCGCCGTCGCCGTAGAACACCACATTGTCCGCCAGGAGCTGCTTGAGCTGTCCCAGGTCGCCGTTGCGGGTGGCGGCGAAGAAGGCGCCGGCGATGCGGTCCTGCTCCTCGCGCGAGACGGGAAAGCGCGGGCGCGCATCCTGCACATGGCTGCGCGCACGGCTGGCCAGCTGGCGCGCCGCCGCGCTCTCGCGGCCGATGGCTTGGCCTACCTCATTGAAATCGAGCTCGAACACGTCGTGCAGCAGGAAGGCGGCGCGTTCCAAAGGCGACAGGCGCTCCATGGCCAGCATCAGGGGCAGGGTGATGTCGTCCGACTCGTCCTCGGGGTCGACGAAGGGCTCGGGCAGCCAGGGGCCGATATAGGTCTCGCGCTTGACCCGGCTGGACTTCAGCACGTCCAGGCACAGGCGCGTGACGGTGCGCACCAGCCAGGCCTCGGGTTCGACGACCGGCTCGCGGTCGCGATCCTGTGCAAGCTGATGCCAGCGCAGCCACGCGTCCTGCACGACGTCCTCGGCTTCGGCGACGGAGCCGAGCATGCGGTAGGCGATGCGCTGCAGGCGCGGGCGGCGGATGGTGAAGAAGGCGGTGGGGTCCATGGCGCGATAGCTTAGCGCATCGGACCGCAAGCGACAAAAAAAGAGGGCCCCGGAAGGGGCCCTCGTTCGGGAGAGGCGCGGCTTACGCGTCCTGCTTCACGCAGTCGACGAAGTAGCCGCGCTTGCCATCGACTTCACGCTTGACCAGCCCGTGCACGTCGGTCTCGAAGCCCGGGAAGCGCTCGTTGAAGTCGCGTGCGAAGCGCAGGTAGTCGACGATGGTCTTGTTGAAGCGCTCGCCCGGGATCAGGAGCGGAATGCCCGGCGGGTAAGGCGTCAGCAGGATCGCGGTGATGCGGCCTTCCAGCTCGTCGATCGCCACGCGCTCGATCTGGCGGTGCGCCATCTTCGCAAACGCATCCGACGGCTTCATGGCCGGGACCATGTCCGACAGGTACATCTCGGTGGTCAGGCGCGCCACGTCGTACTGCTTGTAGAAGCCGTGGATCTCGGTGCACAGGTCGCGCAGGCCGCGGTTCTCGTAGCGCGGGTTGGCCGCGGCGAACTGCGGCATCACGCGCCACATCTGGGCGTTGCGGTCGTAGTCGTCCTTGAACTGCTGCAGCGCCGTCACCAGGGTGTTCCAGCGGCCCTTGGTGATACCGATCGTGAACATGATGAAGAAGGAGTACAGGCCGCACTTCTCGATGATCACGCCGTGCTCGGCCAGGTACTTGGTCACGATCGATGCCGGGATGCCGGTCTCGCCAAACTGGCCGTCGAGCGACAGGCCCGGGGTCACGATGGTCGACTTGATCGGATCGAGCATGTTGAAGCCCGGGGCCAGCTTGCCGAAGCCGTGCCAGTCGTCCTCGGCGTGGATCATCCAGTCCTCCTGGCCGCCGATGCCTTCCTCGGAAGCGACGTCCGGGCCCCAGACCTTGAACCACCAGTCGTCGCCGTACTCGGCGTCGACCTTCTTCATGGCGCGGCGGAAGTCGAGCGCTTCCAGGATCGATTCCTCGACCAGGGCGGTGCCGCCCGGCGCTTCCATCATGGCCGCGGCGACGTCGCAGGAAGCGATGATCGAGTATTGGGGCGAGGTCGAGGTGTGCATCAGGTAGGCCTCGTTGAAGGCGTCCTGGTCCAGCTTGACGGTCTCCGATTCGCGCACCAGCACCTGCGAAGCCTGCGACAGGCCGGCCAGCAGCTTGTGCGTCGACTGGGTCGAGAAGATCATCGACTGCTTGGCGCGCGGACGGCCTTCGCCGATCGCGTGCATGTTCTTGTAGAAGCTGTGGAAGGCGGCGTGCGGCAGCCAGGCTTCGTCGAAGTGCAGGGTGTCGATCTTCCCGTCCAGCATTTCGCGCAGGGTCTCGACGTTGTACACCACGCCGTCGTAGGTCGACTGGGTGATGGTGAGGATGCGCGGCTTCTTGTTCACGGCATCGCGCGCGAACGGGTTCGCCTCGATCTTGCGGGCGATCGACTCAGGGGTGAATTCTTCCAGCGGGATCGGGCCGATGATGCCGAGGTTGTTCCGGGTCGGCATCAGGAACACGGGGATCGCGCCGCACATGATGATCGAGTGCAGGATAGACTTGTGGCAGTTACGGTCGACGACCACGATGTCGCCAGGGGCGACCGTGCTGTGCCAGACCATCTTGTTCGAGGTCGAGGTGCCGTTGGTGACGAAGTAGCAGTGGTCGGCGCTGTAGATGCGCGCGGCATTGCGCTCGGATTTGGCGACCGGGCCGGTGTGGTCCAGCAGCTGGCCCAGTTCCTCGACCGCGTTGCAGACGTCGGCGCGCAGCATGTTCTCGCCAAAGAACTGGTGGAACATCTGGCCGACCGGCGACTTCAGAAAGGCGACGCCACCCGAGTGGCCCGGGCAGTGCCAGGAGTAGGAGCCGTCGTAGGCGTAGTTGACCAGCGCGCGGAAGAAGGGCGGCGCGAGCGAATCCAGGTAAGCCTTGGCTTCACGGATGATGTGGCGCGCGACGAATTCCGGCGTGTCCTCGAACATGTGGATGAAGCCGTGCAGCTCCTTCAGGATGTCGTTCGGAATGTGGCGGCTGGTGCGGGTCTCGCCGTAGATGTAGATCGGGATGTCCGCGTTCTTGTGGCGGATCTCCTGCACGAAGGCGCGCAGGCGGCTCAGGGCGAAATCGGTTTCCTCATGCGAGCCGCCGCCGAATTCCTCGTCGTCGATCGACAGCACGAAAGCGGAAGCGCGCGACTGCTGCTGGGCGAACTGGGACAGGTCGCCGTAACTGGTCAGGCCGACGACTTCCATCCCTTCCTGTTCCATGGCGGCCGCGAGTGCGCGGATGCCGAGCCCGGAGGTGTTCTCGGAACGGAAGTCCTCGTCGATGATGATGATGGGGAAACGAAATTTCATGGACAGCTCCAAAGCGAAGCGCCGTGGAAGCGGTCGGTCCGGTTCGGACCATCCGCGCGCCACGGCACCGGGAAAAAGAGGAAACGGATTTTCGCAGAAATTACGCGCGCCGGTGCAATTTTTTTTACAAGCTCTTCGATAAGAGTAAGCACTTCAGCCGCGCAGGGGCGCACACCTGGGTGCACCCCTATTTGCCGAGGCGCCGCCCGACCCGGCGGAAGGCCTCGGTGAGCAGCGCCGCGCCGAGCGCGGCCGCCAGTGGGCCGGCCGTGAAGGGCAGCGGATCGGCCTGGAGCGCGGCGAAGATGGCCAGCGTCACGCCGAAGGCAGCCACGGCACTGGTCAGCACGAGCAGCCAGGTGCGGCGCGACAGCAGCGAGATCGCCGCCAGCGAGATCGCGACCTGCTGGGCCACCGAGGCGGCCGACCACTGGCGGTGGCGGTGCAGTTCCTTCTCCGACAGGCTGTTCCACTCGCGCGAGGCGGCCTCGAAGCGTTCCGCTTCCTTGCGGATGTTTTCCTTCTCGACGCCGTTGCGGCGGATCTGCTCGCGGTAGTAGGCCTGGTCCACGCCCGGCAGGCTTGCCGCCAGTTCGGCCAGGTTCTGGCGGCTGGACTTGGCCTGGTAGTGGGCCCAGGCATTGGCCGCGCTGGTCTTGTCGATCGCCGCATTGCTCTTGTAGAGGGCGGCATTGTTGTGCGAGGCGCTGCCGATGAAACCGAACATGGTGCCCAGCGTGGCGAGGATGGCGATCAGGACCGCCACCTTGCCTGCGAAGCCGTCGCCGCCCCGGGTGCCGGGTGCACGTACCGGATGGTCCGCCATGCTAGCCGCGCTCCCTGCGTTCGTAGGTCACGAAGGCGTAGCCGACGCCGTCGCCCTCCGCGGCATGGGGCTCGCGCGCGGTTTCCACCCACATGGCCGGGTCGATCGGCGGGAAGAAGGTATCGCAGCGGAACACGTGGTCGATCTCGGTAACGATCATGCGCGTCGCCACGTCCATCGCCTCCGTGAAGACCTGGGCGCCGCCGATGATGCTGGCCGGTTCGCCCTGCAGGAGTGCGACGGCGGCCTGGAGCGAACCCGCCACCTCGACCCCCGGGGCGGTCCAGTCCGGGTTGCGGGTGATCACGATGTTGCGGCGGCCCGGCAGGGGGCGGCCGATCGAATCGAAGGTCTTGCGGCCCATCACGATGGGCTTGCCCAGGGTGACGCGTTTGAAGTGGGCGAGGTCGGCCGGCAGGTGCCAGGGCAGCTGGTTGTCGACGCCGATGCCGCGCTGGGCGTCGATCGCCACCACAAGGGTCAGGTCAGTGGGCAACGTTGTCACGGAATGCGCCTTGTAAATATTGGGTTCGAATGTTGTCGCTTTGGAAGCGCGATGTCAAGGCCGGTCGCGCCGATCAGACGGCGACCGGCGCCTTGATGCCCGGATGCGGGTCGTAGCCCTCGACCTCGAAATCCTCGAAGCGGTAATCGAACAGCGAGTCGGGCTTCCTCTTGATGACGAGGCGCGGCAGTTCCCTGGTCTCGCGCGAGAGCTGCAGGTCGACCTGCTCCAGATGGTTGCTGTACAGGTGGCAGTCGCCGCCGGTCCAGATGAACTCGCCCACTTCCAGGCCCGCCTGCTGCGCCATCATGTGGGTCAGGATCGCGTAGGACGCGATATTGAAGGGCACGCCCAGGAAGATGTCGGCGCTGCGCTGGTAGAGCTGGCAGGAGAGCTTGCCGTCGGCCACGTAGAACTGGAAGAAGGCATGGCAGGGCGGCAGCTTCATGTTCGGCACGTCGGCCACGTTCCAGGCCGAGACAATCATGCGGCGCGAATCCGGCGTGTTGCGGATCTGGTCCAGCACCTGGCTGATCTGGTCGATGTGGCCGCCATTCGGGGCTGGCCAGCTGCGCCACTGGTAGCCGTAGATCGGCCCCAGGTTGCCGTTTTCGTCGGCCCATTCGTCCCAGATGGTGACGCCGTTTTCCTTCAGGTAGGCGATGTTCGTCGAGCCCTGCAGGAACCAGATCAGTTCGTGGATGATCGACTTCAGGTGGACTTTCTTCGTCGTCAGCAGCGGGAAACCCTGCTGCAGGTCGAAGCGCATCTGGTAGCCGAAGACCGACAGGGTGCCGGTGCCGGTGCGGTCGGTCTTGACCGCGCCATGCTCTTTCACATGGCGCATGAACTCGAGGTATTGGCGCATGGGGGATGACAAATAAGTACAGCCTCACATTGTAACTGAGACCGCCGCAGGAGGTGCGGGCCGGCTGGCCATCGATCTTCGCCGGGGAGACTGCATGGACGACCGGCAGTGTATCGCGGCGCCGGCGCACCAGAAACTACCTGGTTCTCACTGCCGCAACAGGGCATCGGCGAAGAGGGCGAGTGACGTGCGCAGCCGCTCGTCCGGCATGGCGAGCAGGTTGTCGCCTACGTACAGTTCGAAGGAGCTGGTATCCGGCAGCACGCCGCTTGCAATGCGGTTGAACATCCAGATGCCGTGCTGTTCGGCGAGCTCGCGCCGGATCTCCAGCGCCCGCTCGGGCGACACCGGCAGGTGCAGGTGCAGCATGTTCGCCTGCGGGGCTGCGGGATTGCGCTTGATCCCGGGATGCGCAGCCAACGCCTCGTACAGGAAATGCGTGCGGCGCAGGTAGTCCGGCATCGCCGCCAGGCGCTCGTCGAACTGCATGGCCGCCGCCACGACATAGGGAGAACGGTGGATCACATTGCCGCCCTGGCGCCGGAACCACTCCGCCGCGCGCTCCACGAACTCGCGCGTGCCCGCCAGCATGGCGCCGCCCAGGCCGCCCACGCCCTTGTACAGCGAGACGTAGGCCGAATCAAAGCCGGCCGCCACCTCATGCAGCGGCCTGCCGTAGCCGCATGCGGCTTCCCACAGCCGCGCGCCGTCCATGTGCAGGTGGGCGCCGCGCCCGCGCACGTGGGCCTTGATGGCTTCCAGTTCTTCCCAGTCCGACAACTGGCCGCCGATCTCGCGCAGCGGCAGTTCCATGCCGACGGCGCCCAGCCGGTCGGGAATCGCGGCCAGGTCGGCCACCTGCCAGGGACGATGACGGTCGCCCGCCTGCAGGGCCTTGAAGTGGCCGAGCAGCTGGTAGTTCGAGCGTTCGTGGACGAAGATGTGGGAGGTCGGGTGCAGGGCCACCAGGTCGCGGCCGCGGTCCCGGCAGGCCAGGCGCAGGGCGGTGACCTGGGCCATCGTGCCGCTGATGCAGAACACCGCCGCTTCGAAGCCGAGCAGGCGCGCGATCTTTGCTTCGAATTCCTGGATCAAGGAGCCGGCGCCGTAGACGTCGTGCTCGACGCCGTTCGACGCGCACCACGCCGCCATCGCCGCAAACATCTCGGCGGGCGTGCGGGCGCGGTGGCCGGGGAAGACGGTGTGGCAGCGGCGTTGCAGTTCTTGATCAAGCATGGCGGGCTCCTGGTGCAGCCCGCCACTCTACACCGAAGCGCTTGTTGGGTGGAAGGTCAGGCCGGGAGGGCCAGGCGGCGCGCCGGCGCCTGGAGCGCCTGGGTGTCGCTGTCGTCGATGCGGAACAGGCGCACGGCGCGCGCCAATTCGGCGGCCTGGTCCTGCAGGGCCTGGGCGGCGGCGCTGGCTTCTTCGACCAGGGCGGCGTTCTGCTGGGTCGCCTCGTCCATCTCGCCCACCGCGCGGTTGATGTGCTCGATGCCCGCGGTCTGCTCCTGGCCGGCGGCGGTGATCTCCGACATGATGTCGGTCACGCGCGCCACGCTGGCCAGCACCTCGTGCATGGTGGTGCCGGCTTCGGCCACCAGCTTGCTGCCGGCATCGACTTCGCCGTTCGAAGTGTCGATCAGGCCCTTGATTTCCTTGGCAGCAGCGGCGCAGCGCTGGGCCAGGTTGCGCACCTCGCCCGCGACCACGGCGAAGCCGCGGCCCTGTTCGCCGGCGCGCGCCGCTTCGACGGCCGCGTTCAGCGCGAGGATGTTGGTCTGGAAGGCGATGCCATCGATGACGCTGGTGATGTCGGAGATCTTGCGCGAGGACTGGGTGATCGCGTCCATGCGTTCGATCACCTGGGCCACGGTGGCGCCGCCCTTTTCGGCGACGCTGGAGGCATTCATGGCCAGCTGGTTGGCCTGGCGCGCATTGTCGCTGTTCTGGCGCACGGTGGCGGTGAGCTGGTCCATCGAGGAGGCGGTGCCGGCCAGGCTGACGGCCTGTTCTTCGGTGCGCTGGCACAGGTCGAGGTTGCCCGCCGAGATCTCCGACGAAGCGTGGGCGATCTGCTCGGCGCCTTCGCGCACCTTGCCGACCACGCTCGAGAGCTTGGCGCCGACCGTGTTGACGGCCTCCGTCAGGAGCCCGATCTCGTCGCGGCGGATGCTGTCCATGCGGGCGGTCAGGTCGCCCTCGGCGATGCGGCGGGCGACGTCGCGCACTTCGGCCAGCGGGCGCGAGACGGTGGCGCGCACCAGCATGTACAGGACGGCTGCCAGCAGTGCCAGCGCGGCCAGGCCGAAGCTGATGAAACGGTTGCGCAGCTGGGTTGCGGCGGCGGTGATCTCGTCGCGGTAGGTGCCGCCGGCGATGATCCAGTTCCAGTCCTTGATATGGCTGTAGGCGACGAACTTCTGGCGCGGCGAGGCTTCGCCCGGGTTCTGCCAGTCGTAGACGATGCTGCCTTCCTTCTTCTCGAGGATCTCCTTGATGAAGAAGCGGCCGTCGGCGTCCTTCGAATCGAGCAGGTTGGTGCCTTCCTTGGCCGGGTGGACGATCAGGTCGCCGTAGTGCTTGCCGGGCGCCGCATTCAGCACGTAGAAGTAGCCGGTGTCGCCGACCTTGATCGCACGGATGCGGTCCTTCAGCAGCTTCATGTCTTCGGTGATGTCGACGCCGACGTAGAGCACGGCCACGACCTTGCCCGAGGCGTCCTTGGCCGGCTCGTACTGGGTGATGTACTGCTTGCCGAACAGGGTGACCAGGCCGATGTAGGTGCGGCCATCGCGCAGCACGGCATAGGCCGGGCTGGCCCGGTCGAGCAGGGTGCCGATGGCGCGTTCGCCGTTTTCCTTCTTGACCGAGGTGGTCACGCGCACGAAGTCCTCGCCATCGACGGCGAAGATGGTGGCGTTGCCGCCGGTCTGGGCGGTAAAGGCGTCGGGGGTGCTGAAGTCGAGGTTCAGCGGCTTGCCATCGAGCTTGAGAGTGGGCGTGGTGCGGCCGGCGATGTCCACCGTGGTGGCCGGGTCGAGCTCGAAGGCGCCCGGCAGGGCGTTGCGGAAGATGTGGCCGAAGCTCTGCGCGGAGCTGCTGACGCTCTTGTTGAACATCTCGACAGTATTCGAGACGCTGCGGAGTTCGTTGGCGACGCTCGCGGTGGCGCGTTCTTCCAGCATGGCCGAGGTGCTCACCGTGATCATCGCGACCAGGGCAGCGATGACAGCGCCCATCAGGACGAAAGTGATGACGCTGATGCGCGTGCCGACGTTCCAGTTGACAGGAAGGAAAGTGTGTTTCGAGGACATGGGGGAGATCCGGTGGGATGAGTGACTCGAATCTTAAGTCCGCGCTTTCCATGGCGCAACAATTACGCGTGTTTACTCCTATCTTTCGCGGCGCTTACACAACAATCGTGACGCAAAGTCAAGCAGAACTTGGCTATTCCTCAACAAGCTTGCGAAATAACCATGGGTTATGCCTTAGCCCAGGTGGGCATCCACCGGCGCATGCGCCTGGAACTGCAGGACCGCCAGCTTGGCGTACACCCCGCCGTGCGCCACCAGTTCGGCATGTGTGCCGGATTCCACCACGCGGCCTTCGTCCAGCACGATGATGCGGTCGGCGCGCTGGACGGTCGACAGGCGGTGCGCGATGATCAGGGTGGTGCGGCCGACCATGGCCGCTTCCAGCGCGCGCTGCACCAGGCGTTCCGACTCGGCGTCGAGGGCGCTGGTGGCTTCGTCGAGCAGCAGCAGCGGCGGGTTCTTGAGCAGGGCGCGCGCGATCGCGATGCGCTGGCGCTGGCCGCCCGACAGGCGCACGCCGCGCTCGCCCAGGTGCGAGCCATAGCCCTGCGGCAGGCGCTCGATGAATTCATGGGCCGCAGCCATCTTCGACACCTGGATCACTTCCTCGTCGCTGGCGTCAACCCGGCCGTAGCGGATGTTCTCCAGGGCGCTGGTGGAAAAGATCACCGTGTCCTGGGGCACGATGCCGATGGCGCCGCGCAGGGTGTGCAGGGAGAGGTCGCGGATGTCGACGCCGTCCAGGCGGATGCTGCCGCTCTGCGGGTCGTAGAAGCGCAGCAGCAGCTGGAACAGCGTGGTCTTGCCGGCGCCCGAGGGGCCGACCAGGGCCACGGTTTCGCCGGCGCGGATGTCGAGGGACAGGTGCGCAAGCGCGGCCGTCTCCAGGCGCGAGGGGTAGCTGAAGCTGACGTTCTCGATCGCCACGCGGGCGCCGTTCTCCAGGCGCTGGGGCAGCTGCTTCGGCTGGGCCGGATCCTGGATATCGGAGCGGGCGGCCAGCAGTTCCAGCAGGCGCTCGGTGGCGCCGGCCGCGCGCTGGGCTTCGCCCATCACTTCGGACAGCGCGCCGACCGACCCCGCCACGATCGAGGCATAGAGGATGAACTGGCCCAGGTCGCCGCCCGTCATGGTCCCGGCCAGCACGGCGTGGGCGCCCAGCCAGAGCACGAAGACGATGGCGCCGAAGACCAGCACGATGGCCAGCATGGTGAGCGTGGCGCGTGCGCGAATGCGGCGGATCGCGGTCTGGAAGGCGCCGTCCACCGATTGCGTGAAGCGCCCGGACTCGATGCCCTCGTGGGTGAAGGCCTGCACCGTGGGCATGGCGTTGAGGATCTCGCCGGCCATGGCCGACGCGTCGGCGATGCGGTCCTGCGAGTCGCGCGAGAGCTTGCGCACGCGGCGGCCGAACAGCACGATGGGCAGCACCACCAGCACCAGCAGGCCCAGGATGATGGCGGAGAGCTTGGGGCTGGTCACGAACAGCATCACGAGGCCGCCCAGGAACAGCAGGGTGTTGCGCAGGGCCAGCGAGATGCTGGTGCCGACCACGGTCTGGATCAGGGTGGTGTCGGTGGTCAGGCGCGACAGCACCTCGCCGCTGCGGGTGGTCTCGAAGAATTCGGGGCTCTGGTGCACCACGTGGCGGTAGACGGCGGCGCGCACGTCGGCCACCACGCGCTCGCCCAGCCAGGACACCATGAAGAAGCGCGCCGCGGTGGCCACGGCCAGCACGGCGGCGACGCCGAACAGGGCCAGGAAGACGGCGTCGACGTGCTGGATGCTCTGGCTGCCGGCGCCACCACCGGCGGCGCCGAAGCCATGGTCGATCATCTGCTTGAAGGCGGCGGGAATGGCCAGGGTGGCGCCGGCCGCGAACAGCAGGGCGATGCCGGCCAGGACGAACTGGCGGCGGTAGGGCGCCAGGAAGGGAAGCAGGCCCCTGAGGGCGGCGAGGCTGCCTTTGCGGGAAGTGTCGGGTTGGTTCGTGCCGGTGGTGCGGGTGCTCATCGTCTCTTGCGTATTCTTCTTTGTCAGTCCGTCGTTACAGCTTCATCTGGCGTACGTAGCCAGTCATTTCCAGGTAGCCGCGGCCCGCGCGGCGACCGCCCTGCATGACTGTCACCGCGCCCTCCCAGTAGACCGCGCCGGTCGAACGGCGCGAGTCGAGCTCCTGGTCTTGCTGCAGGGGAGCGATCTGCCAGCGCAAGGGGCCAGTGGAGATCTCCGTGGCGACCGGGTACACGGCCTTGGTGCGCGGCGAGGTCCAGTGCGCGCTCGGGGTGAAGTTCACCTGGTCCGGCGCATAGCGGGTCACCTTGCCGGCCTTGTCGCGATGGGTGGCGTGCGCCCATAGTTTACCACCTCCCACCTTGCGAATCTGGAAAGCCATCAGGGCGCCGCCGTCGTCGAGGTTCACGCCGATCCAGTCCCAGCCGCTCGCCTCCGGTTGCAGGGCTTCGCTCGACCATTCGTGGTCGAGCCAGGCGCTGCCCGTGACGGCCACCGGCACGCTGCCGGAACGCCCCACGCTGCCGCTGACCTTGAGCTGCGGCTCGCTGTAATAGTGGCTGGCGTGCCGGGGGCTCGCCCCCTTGCGCGAGTAGCCGCCTTCGCCCTGGACCAGCACGGCCTGGGTCGGCGCCAGGCGCAGTTCCAGCGTCAGCTCGCTGGAGCGGATCGTGACGCGGTAGTTGCCGGAACTCTCGCGCACCATGCGCCAGTCGTCCAGCTTCAGGTCGGTGTTGCCGGTGCGCGCCCAGGCCAGGCCAAACCCTTCGCGTGCGCTCCTCTGGTCGTGCACCAGGCGCCCGACTTCGGGGTCGGACAGGGCGGCATGGCCGATCACCAGCTGGCGCGGGGCGAACGCGCTGGGATTGCGCGGATCGTGTTCGGTGCGGCTGCGGAAGAAGGTGACCTGGAAGCCGAGCGGTTTCCTGTCCGGCGTCTCGACCCAGCCGGTGACGTACCACCACTCGGTGCGAAACTCCGGGTGGGCGCCGAAGTCGCGCGGGAAGCTCAGGGTGGTGCCGGGGCGCACGGGCGCGAATTCCGGTGGGTCGGCAACAGCGGAACCGCACAGGAACAGCAACAGAAACAACAGACGCCGCATCACCAATCCTCCCTGACCGCGCGTACCGGACCGCCGGATAGCGCATAGCGGCCCGATACCAGCGCGGTCGCCACCGAGGCGGCGACCAGCACCGCGGCCACGCTTCCCAGCAAGCCCCACGGCAGATGCAGCTGCATCGTCCAGTGGAACGACTGGGGATTCACAACATAAACCAGGATCAGGCTGATGACCAGTCCCAGCGCGAAACCGCAGGCCACGCCCAGCAGGGTGAGCAGGCCGCCCTCGAAGGCGAGGATCTTCAATACCTGGCCGCGGGTGACGCCCACGTGGCGCAGCATGCCGAACTCGCGGGCGCGCGCCAGCGTCTGGGCCGAGAAGCTGGCGGCCACGCCGGACAGGCCGATGGCAATCGCGATCGCCTCCAGCAGATAGGTCACGGCGAAGCTGCGGTCGAAGATCCTGAGGCTCATGCCGCGGATGTCGCCGGCTGACATGATTTGCAGGGCGGCGCCGAAGGGCAGGGCGCGCACGCTTGCTTCCAGCTGCTCCAGACCCGCGCCGCGCGCCGCATACAGGGCGGCGTCGGTGACTTCCGCTTCGCCCGTGAGGGCGCGGTAATCCGACAGGCGGATGACGACCGAGCCGGCCTGGTTGGCGTAGTCGCGCCAGACGCCGGCGACAAAGAAGCGCGCCTGCGAACCGCCGAGCGGAATCGTGAAAGGCTGGCCGACGCGGGCGCCATACAGGTCGACCAGGGCTTCCGACACCCAGGCCGGCCGGCTGCCCGCCGGCGGCGTGGCCGTCTCGCCGACCAGGAAGAGCAGGCGTCCGGGATCGCGCGCATCGATGTCGCGCGCGATCACGACCACGTTCGGCCGGTCGGGCGAAAGCGAAACGGGACGGGTACGCAGGAACTGGGCCTGGGCGACGCCGGGCGTGGCCTCGAGCGCGGCCTGCTGCTCGGGCGTGAGGAATCCGGTGTTGCCGCCGGCGGCCGTGCGCACGTAGAGGTCGGCCGGCAGGATATGGCCCATCCAGTCGTCCACCGAGACCCGGAAGCTCGCCACCATGATGCCCATCGCCACCATCAGGCTGAAGCTGGCCAGCACGCCGCCGAGGGCGATCGAGGCCTGGCCCGGGGCATTGGCCAGGCGCGCCAGCGCCAGCGGCAGGATGGGCGGCGCGCGCGGGCTGCGCACGACCAGCGCCTCGAGACACCGGAAAGTGCCGGCCGCGAGGCGCGGCATCAGGCCGATCCCGCCGATGAGCAGCAGGGCGATCGCGAGGTAGCCGAACAGCGGCAGTTCGAACACGGGCGGCGCGAAAGCGAGGATCGCGGCCAATGCGAGGCAGATGAGCGAAGGCTTGACGCGGCCGAGGCGCGACAGTGCCGCCTCGTCGGCGCCGGACTTGATCGCCACCGCCGGTTTCGCGCGCGCCGCTTCCAGGGCCGGGAACAGGCAGCCGAGCAGGGCCACGCCCAGGCCGAGGCCGAAGAAGACGGCGGCCGCCACCGGCGTGAACTGGACCTGGGGGCGGATGCCGGGGAAATAGCCGGCGCCGAGGTCGCCGCCGAAGAAGCGCAGCGCCGTGGCCGCGAGGCCGTAGCCCGCGGCGATGCCGAGCGCGGCGCCCAGTACGCCTAGGCTCGCGCCTTCCAGCAGCACCTGGCGCAGCAGCTGGCCGCGTTTCAGACCCAGCACGCGCAGCAGCGCGAACTGGCTGCGCCGCCGCATCACCGACAGGGCCTGGGTCGAGAACACGAGGAAGGCGCCGGTGAACAGGGCCACCAGGGCCAGCACGGTGAGGTTGACGCGGTAGGCGCGGCTCAGGTTCGCATTGCGCTCTTCCTGGTCGCCGTCGTCGGGCTGGCGCACGGTGAAGCGGCCCGGGTAGGCCTGCTGCAGTTCGGTGGCGAGCTTCTGGCGGAAGGCCAGGCGGTCGACGCCGTCGCGCAGCTTCAGGTCCACGCGCGAGAGGCGTCCGAGCTGGCCGAATCGCCACTGGGCCGCGCCGATGTCCATTACCGCGATGCGCTGGCCGGGCCTTGCCCGCGCCACCGGGCCGGCCACGCGCAGGGCCACGTCGCCTGTGCCGGCGCGCAGCAGCACGGTCTCGCCGCGGCGCTTGCCCAGCCAGTTTTCCGCTGCCGGCGAGAGGAAGAGGGCGTCGTCGGCCAGCACGTCGGTGACGCGGTCTTCAAGGGGCACGCCGGTCAGGTCGGGCGAAATGAAGCCGGCGCGGAAGGCGTCGATGCCGATGATGCGCAGCGCGCCCTGGGCGCCCGCGATGCCGGCCGAGAGCTCCAGCACGGGCGAGGCGACCACCACCTCGGGCATCGCGGCCAGGCGTGGGTAGACCGATTCGTCGAACAGCGGTTCGCGCCCGGCCACCTGCAGGTCGGCCTGGCCGGACAGGCTTTTGACGGCGGCCGAGAATTCATTGAAGGCGGCGGCATTGATCAGGTGGATGGCGAAGCCCATGGCGACGCCGACGGCGATGGCGCCGATGGCCAGCAGCGCGCGTACCGGATGGGCGCGCCATTCGCCCAGCAGCAGCCAGCGCGAGAGTAGGCTCAGGCCGGGCATTCCACCGCCAGCGCCTCGGCCTGGCGCCTGGCTTTGATGCGTTCCCTGTCGGCCTCGGAACGGCCCGCGCGCCGGCTGTCTTCCTCGGCCCATTTGGTTTGCAGACGCAGCTTGTCGCAGCGCTTGCGCTCCACGAGGGCGTCACGCTGGGCCTGCTTTGCGGCCCGCGCCGCGCGCGCCGCGCGCTGTTCCTCTTCGGCGCGCTCGGCCTCGACGCCGGCGAGATAGGCTTTCGAGCGCGCCAGGCGCTCGGCCGCCTCGCCGGGCGCCGCCGGCGCGACCCGCAGCGCGAGCGCGACCGGGTTCTTGCCGCACGGCTGGTCGGCGTAGCTGGTCTTGCCATTCTCGACGCATTTGTAGATGGTGCCGGCCATTGCCGCAGGGCTGAGCAGGCAGGCGATAAGGAGCGTAAGCAATGAGCGCATGATGATGGTCCCCGAAGTCACAGAATTTTTCCAGGGTTCATAATGCCGAGCGGGTCCAGGGCGGCCTTGATGGCGCGCATCATGTCCAGCTCGACCGGCGACTTGACGCGCGCCAGCTCTTCGCGCTTGAGTGCGCCGATGCCGTGCTCGGCCGATATCGAGCCTTTGCTTGCGAGCACGCTGTCGTGGACGATGCGGTTGATTGCATCCTGGTGGGCGAGGAAATCCTCGTGTCCACGGCCTTCGGGCGGGGCGACGTTGTAATGCAGGTTGCCGTCGCCCAGGTGGCCGAAGCAGACCACCTGGCAGCCGGGAAAAGCGGCCTGGAGCGCCGCGTCGGTCCGCGCAATGAAGTCGGGAATCGCGGACAAGGGCAGTGAAATGTCGTGTTTGATGTTCTTGCCGGCCGCCGCTTGAGCCGGCGAAATGGACTCGCGCACCTTCCAGAGGCCCAGGGATTGGGCCGTCGAGCTGGCCAGCACGGCGTCGCGCGCCATGCCGGCATCCAGCGCCGCACCGAGCGCGGCTTCCAGCAGGGCCGCCGCATGTTCGCCCGACTCGCTGCTGGAGAGTTCGACCAGCGCGTACTGCGGGTGCGGCGCCGCGAAGGGGCGCGGCAGGTCGGGGAAGTGGGTCGCGACCAGGCGCAGGCACAGTTCGGACATCAGCTCGAAGCCCGTCAGGGCGGCGCCGCAGCGCTCCTGCAGCAGCACCAGCAGGTCCAGCGCGCTTCCGGGCGAGTCCAGCGCCACCATGGCCGTGCGCTGCGCCTTCGGCAGCGGATGGAGCTTGAGAACCGCGGCCGTGATGATGCCGAGCGTGCCCTCGGCGCCGATGAAGAGGTCGCGCAGGTCGTAGCCGGTAGTGTCCTTGCGCAGGCCGCGCAGGCCGTCCCAGACCGCGCCTTGCGCGGTGACGACCTCCAGGCCCAGGCAGAGCTCGCGGGTGTTCCCGTAGCGCAGCACGGCCGTGCCGCCGGCATTGGTCGAGAGGTTGCCGCCGATGGTGCAACTGCCTTCGGCCGCCAGCGAGAGCGGGAACAGCATGCCGGCGTCAAGCGCGGCTCCCTGGATGTCCTGCAGGATGCAGCCGGCATCGACGACCATGGTGCGGTTGAAGGAGTCGACCTGGCGGATGCGGTTCAGGCGCCGCAGCGAGAGCACGATGGCGTCGCCCGCCGCGTCCGGCACGCTGCCCAGCACCAGGCCGGTGCGCCCGCCCTGGGGCACGATGGGCGCGCGCGCGGCGGCGCAGGCGGAGACGATGGCCGCGACTTCCCCGGTGCTTGCGGGCAGGACGATGGCGCGGGCGCGTCCGGTGAAGCGCCCGCGCCAATCCGTCAGGTAGGGCGCCATGCCCGCCTCATCGAGCACCACGTGGGTGTCGCCGACGATGGCGCGCAAGGCGCTTTCCAGGCCCTGCTGCTCAGTCATGCGGCACTTTGACCTTGTCGAGCAGCTCCTTGGCCAGGCGCTTGGCTTCCTTCTTGTACGGATGCAGGAAGAGCAGGGCGCAGGCGAAGTAGACCATTACCAGCACCACCTCGCCCAGCGCCATCAGGCGCGAGGCCTGGGTGGTGTCGGCCCAGGCGCGCACTGCGCCTTCGGCGAAGTAGATCAGGATGACCATCGACGACCACTGCAGGGTGTAGAGGTCGCGCTTGATGACCCCGCGCAGCGGCAGCAGCAGCGGCAGCGCCTTGAGCGCGAGCAGGGACCCGCCCGGATGCAGCGGGGCGACGAAGACTTCCCAGGCCACCAGCCAGCCGATCAGCCAGATCAGGCTGGCAATGGCGCCGGCATGAAAGACTTTTGCGGTATCCATCAGTGCATTCCCTGCAGTTTGACCGCGGCGGTGGCCAGGCGTTTGCCGAGGGCGATGGCGAGCACGCGCTCGTCCTCGGTCAACGCGCGCCGGCCGTCCGCGCCGGCCCAGTGCGAGGCGCCGTAGGGGCTGCCGCCGCTGGCCGTGTTCATGAGTTCGGGGTGGGAGTAAGGCAGGCCGAGGACTAGCATGCCATGGTGCAACAACGGTATCATCATCGACAGCAGGGTCGATTCCTGGCCGCCATGCAGGCTGCCGGTCGAGGTGAAGACAGCGGCCGGCTTGCCCGTGAGGGTGCCGTTGACCCAGTCGGCGGCGGTGCCGTCGAGGAAGTACTTCATCGCGCTTGCCATATTGCCGAAGCGGGTTGGGGAACCGAGGGCCAGGCCCGCGCACTCGGCCAGGTCGGACAGCTCGACATAGGGCGGACCGTTGTCGGGGATATCCGGCTGGGTCGCCTCGGCCACGGTGGAGACTGCGGGCACGGTGCGCAGGCGCGCTTCGGCCCCGGGCACGCTTTCGATGCCCTGGGCCACCAGTTCGGCCAGTTTGCGGGTGGCGCCGTGGCGCGAGTAGTAGAGCACGAGGATGGTCAGGGTTGGCTTCATCGTTGGTATTATAGGGCGCTTTGCTCATGCCCCATACGGGGCGAATCGTAACGGCCGCATCGCGGCGCAATCCATGCTCACCAAGACCGTTCACTCCCTGTCGCGCAGCACCTCGGACATGCTGGCCATCGGCATCGATCGCGCGCGCGGCCTGACGCTCGCCGAGACCCGCGACCTGCTGCGTTTCGCGCGGCGCCGCCTGCGCGAGGAAAAGCTGCCCCAGGTGGCGGGCAGCCTGACCTTCACCACTACCCTGGCCCTGGTGCCCCTGCTCACCATCGTGCTGGCGATCCTCACCACCTTCCCGGTGTTCGGCCAGCTGCGGACGGCGCTCGACACCTGGTTCGTCCAGACCCTGATGCCGAAGGCGATCGCCAACACCATCAGCTCCAACCTGACCCAGTTCGCCAGCAAGGCCAAGGGCCTGTCCCTGCTGGGCGCGGTGCTGCTCCTGATGACGACCACCGCGATGATGGGCATGATCGAGCGCGCCTTCAACCAGATCTGGGGCGTGCGCCGCCCGCGGCCCTGGTCGCAGCGGGTGCTGGTCTACTGGGCCCTGGTCTCGCTCGGCCCCATCCTGTTCGGCCTGTCCCTGACCGCCACCTCCCAGCTGTTCACCGCCACCGGCGGGGCGCTCAAGTCGCTGCCCTTCTTCGGCGCGCTGTTCTACACCCTGGTGTCGGTGGCCCTCTCCACCGGTTTCTACACCATGCTCTACATGGCGGTGCCGAACCGCCGCGTGCATTGGCGCGACGCCCTCTGGGGCGGCCTGGCCGCGGCGATCGCCTTCGAGGCCGCCAAGCGCGGCTTCGCGCTCTTCATCCGCCAGTTCCCGACCTACGCCATCATCTATGGCGCCCTGGCGGCGCTGCCCCTGTTCCTGGTGTGGATGTACCTGTCCTGGCTGATCACCCTGGTCGGCGCCGTGCTGGCGGCGGCGCTGCCGGTGGTGAAGTACGAGCGCTGGTGGCACCAGCCGGCGCCGGGCAGCGCTTTCGTCGACGCGATGGCGGTGCTCAAGGTGCTGCACGGCAGCAGCCAGGCGACCGGTACGGCTCTGGTATCGAGCGCGGCGATCCGGGCGCACACGCGCATCGGCTACGACGAGATGACGATGCTGCTCGAGAAGATGGTGGCGGCCGGCTGGGTCGGGCGGGTGCAGGAGGACCTGCCGGCCGGCGCGCGCTGGGGCAGGGGAGCGCGCGAGAGCGCCGACAACTGGGTCCTGCTGGTCGACCCCGGCACCATTCGCCTGGCCGACGTCTACCGCCTCTTCGTGTTCGACGTGGCGGGCGCCGGCGGCGCCGCGGCGGGCGAGGAGGGCCCGCCCGCCTCCGCGCTCGCCCTCGACACGGCGGCACTGGCGCGCCAGGTGGAGACCGCGGTCGAGCAGGGCCTGGAACAGACCCTGGCCCAGCACTTCGCCTTGCCCAATTCCCCCCACGGGTGATGGGTCACGGGGAAGGCGGGGCGCACTACACTGCGCAGCTTTCCCGCTTCTTCGTCTTCGCTTCATGAAACGACCTTCTTCCCTTACGCTCGTCAACCTCGGCCTGTTCCTGCTGCTGGGCGCCGGCATCGTGCACGACAGCCGCGCCCAGTCCTGGGGCGACTTCCTCAAGAACGCGGCGAGCGACGCCGCCCGCCAGGCGGTCGGCAACAATGTGCGCCAGGCCGTCACCGGCGCCGTGGACGGCGCCGCCAGGGGTCTCGCCCAGCCGGCGGCGCCCGTCGCGCAGGCGCCCGTCCAGGCGGCCGCTCCAGCGGGCTGTCCTCGCCGCAAGGGCACGCCGCTGCCGATCGGCGAGCGCCCCGATGGCTTCGAGCCGGCCGCGCTCTGGCCGGAAGATACCGGCTGCCCGGTCTACTCGGTCTCGGACCTGAAGTTCGACAAGGCGCGCGCGGCCAAGACCGCCTTCCGCGAGGCGAGCAAGGTGCCGTGCAGCGATTGCGAGGGCGGCTATGCCTTCGACGCCTGGGGCGGCCGCTCATTGGTGAAGAGCGGCGACTATTCCAGGGAGTTTCCCAAGCTGCTGGTCGCGCTCGAGCAGGGCAAGAGCCTGGGCTGGAAGGGCGAGCGCTACGACGTGCGCATCAGCGCCACCGGCGCCCATCCGATCGGCGAGATGCCGTGCCGGCAGTTCCATTACACGCTGCACGAAAAAGCCAGGCTGGTGGCCGAGTACGACGGCATGTATTGCGAGTACACCCGGCCATATATCGCGAACCCGAGCTGGAACGAAGTCGTGTAGGTATTTTGGCAAGAAGCGGGCGTTGGTGTATGATCGTCAAATTCATCAGAGCGATCATGCACCCCGGCCTTCTTGAACACCGATTCCCACCTGCAGCCTGAAGCCGCCAACACCGCGCTTCGCGCGCCTTTCGACGCACAAGGCAGGCCCCAGGCTTGCCTGCTGGCGCGGCAGGACTGGAGCGCCTGCGCGCTCGGCCACCCCGAGGGCTGGTCGCGCGCGCTGCGCGCCGCGGTGGCCCAGGTGTTCGACTCGCCGGTGCCGATGTGGCTGGTGTGGGGCGAGCAGCTTTCCATGGTCTACAACGACGCCTATGCCGTCCTCCTGGGCGGCAAGCATCCCGCCGCCTTCGGCGCGCCTTTGCGCTCCGTGTGGGGCGAGGTATGGCCCGACGTCGCGCCCCTGATCGCCCAGGCCATGGGCGGCGTCGGCGTCTGCCGCGAAGACCTGCCGCTTCTTATCGACCGCAACGGCTACCAGGAGCGGGCCTGGTTCACTTTCTCGTACACGCCACTGCGCGAGGACGATGCCACGATCCGCGGCTTTGCCTGCACGGTGTGGGAGACCACCGGCAAGATGTTGGCGCAGCAGGGGCTGGCCGCCAGCCTGGAGGAGGCGCGCCGCCATCATGACCGCAGGGAGGAGGTCGAGGAACGCTACCGCCTGGCGCGTCTCGCCACCAACGACGCCATCTGGGACTGGCGCCTGGCCGACGGCCACGTGGTCTGGAACCAGGCCGTGGAGACCCTGTTCGGCCACAGGCTGGACCAGACTTCCGCCGACTGGTGGCTCGACCACATCCATCCGGACGACCGTGAACGCATCGAGACCACGATCCACGGCGTGATCGACAATGGCGGCAGCAGCTGGGCCGGCGAGTACCGCTTCCGGCGCGCCGACGGCAGCTACGCCGACATCTTCGACCGCGGCACCGTGCTGCGCGACGCCGACGGCCGGCCGCTGCGCATGATCGGCGCTATGCTCGACCTGTCCGAACGCAACGCGGCGGTCGCGGCCATGCGCGAAAGCGAGCGCCTGTTCCGCACCCTGTTCGAATCGATCGACGAAGGCTTCTGCGTGATCGAGTTCCTCGACGGCCCGCACGGGCCGCTGAGCGACTACGTGCACGTGATGGCCAACCCCGCCTACGAGGCCAATGCAGGCATCCCGAACGTGGTCGGCCAGCGTGTGCGCGAGATGGTGCCGCTCGAGGCCGACGCCTGGGTCGAGATCTACCGCAAGGTGCTGGTCACGGGCGAGCCGGTGCGCTTCCGGCGCGAGCTCGAAGCCACCCACCGCTACCTGGAGCTGGCCGCGCTGCGCATCGAACCGGCCGAGCGGCGCCAGGTGGCCGTGCTGTTCCAGGACGTCAGCCAGCGCCACCGCGCCGAACTGGCCCTGCGCGACATGAACGAAACCCTGGAGCGGCGCGTGATCGAGGGCGTGGCCGAACGCGTGCGCATCGAGGATGCGCTGCGCCAGGCGCAGAAGATGGAGGCGGTAGGCCAGCTCACCGGCGGCATCGCCCACGACTTCAACAATATGCTGGCGGTGGTGAACAGCGCGCTGGAACTGCTGGGACGGCGCTTCGCGAACGGCGACGACAAGGCGCTGCACTATATCGGCATGGCGAAGGGCGGCGTCAAGCGCGCCGCGCAGCTGACCCAGCGCCTGCTGGCCTTCTCGCGCCAGCAGGCCCTCAAGCCCGGCGCGCTTGCGGTGAACCGGCTGGTCGGCAGCATGACCGACCTGCTCACCCACGCAATCGGGGGCAACATCCGCTTCGAGGCGCGCCTCGACCCGGCGCTGTGGCTGACCTGGGCCGACGCCAACCAGCTGGAAAACGCCATCCTGAACCTGGCCGTCAACGCGCGCGATGCGATGCCGGACGGCGGCCAGCTGGCCATCGAGACGAGCAATGCGCAGGTCGACGCCCGCCTGGCCGCCAGCCAGCCCGGCCTCGCACCGGGCGACTACGTCATGGTGGCGGTAAGGGACACGGGCGCCGGCATGCCGCCTGACGTCGCAGCCAAGGCCTTCGAGCCCTTCTTCACGACCAAGGAAGTGGGGCGCGGCACCGGCCTGGGCCTGAGCCAGGTCTACGGTTTTGCGCGCCAGTCGGGTGGCTTCGTGCGCATCGACACGGCGCCGGGCGAAGGCGCCACGGTGCGCATCTATCTGCCGCGCCATGCGGCGGATGCCGAGCAGGCCCCGCAGCCGGCGTCCGCCGCGGCCCCGGGGCGCGCCGCCGGCGAGACGATCCTGGTGGTCGAGGACGAGGACGCCGTGCGCACCCTGTCGGTGGACATGCTGTCCGAACTCGGCTACCGCGTGCTGGCCGCGGCCAGCGCCAGCGCCGCGCTGCGCGCCCTGGACGCCCACCCGGACATCGCGCTGCTCTTCACCGATGTGATCATGCCCGAGACGAACGGCAGGAAGCTGGCCGACCAGGCCCTGAAGCTGCGCCCAGGGGTGAAGATCCTGTTCGCGACCGGCTACTCGCGCAACGCCCTGGTCCAGGGCGAGGTGCTGGAGCCGGGCGTCGAATTGATCGGCAAGCCATTCACGCTCGCCGAGCTGGAAGTGCGCGTCAGGGCGGTGCTGGACGCGCCCTGATCACCAGCTGAGTTTCCCCGTCAGCATCTGCCAGTACATCACCCAGTCGGCCCGGAAGGAATACCAGGGCTGGGAGAAGGAGGCCGGCTTGTTCTTCTCGTAGAAGAAGTGGCCGATCCAGGCGCCGCCGTAACCGCTGACGACGGCGAACAGCAGCCACCAGGCATTCAGGCTGTCGATGTACTGGGCGATCGAGGCGATCGCCGACGAGGTGCCGATGAAGTGTGCGCGGCGGCAGCGGCGGTCGGCATGCTGGGTCAGGTAATAAGGGTAGAACTCCGCGAAGCTGGCATGGCGTGCCGTCATGGCGTCTCCTTGTGTTGGCTGAGCGCGGCGCCGGCGAAGCCGGCCAGGGCGTCGAGCACCGCGTCGGGCGCTTCGGCCATCATTTGGTGGCCGGCGTCCACGGTCACGATTCTGCCATGGGACAGGAGTCCGGTCAGCAGCTTCGTGGAACGCGGCGGCGTCATGACGTCCTTCGACCCGAAGACGAACAGCACCGGGCAGGCTACGGCGGCCGCGGCCGCTTCACCGTTCGCATACGCATTGCAGGCCGCGAAGTCCGTGTAGAAGAGCTGCGCCGGATTGCGCGCCGACATGCGCTGCATCAGGCGGCGCGCCCCGCCCATCACCGAGAAGCCCGGACCGGGGCAGGAGGGCTTGTGCGCGATGGAGGAATGCGACCAGATGTTCACCATGTCGATGGCGCGTGCTTCGTCCTCGCGCGCCGTGTCGAGCAGGGAGTCGGACACCTTCATCGGATAGGTGCTGCCGACCAGCGCCAGGCCGATCACGGTCTCCGGCGCCAGGTGGGCGGCTTCCAGCGCGATCAGCGAGCCCATGCTGTGGCCGGCGAGGATGGCGCGCCGCACGCCGGCGGCCGTCAACAGCGCCGCCAGCCAGGCCGCCATTGCCTCGACGCTCTTCAAGGCCGGGCCGGCGCTTCTGCCGTGGCCGGGCAGGTCGACCGCCAGCACCGAGTAGCCGTGGTGGGCCAGGTAGCGGCTCTGCAGGGCCCAGACCGAATGGTCGTTCTGGGCGCCGTGGATGAGCACGACCGTGGGCAGCGCGGGGTCGAAGGGCTTGCCGCCGGTGTAGGCGTAGGCGCTCGCGCCCTGGATGTCGAACTGCATCTCAGGCTCCTTTCTGGGCCAGTTTCAGGCCGCGCTTGAGGTCTTCGATCAGGTCGTCCGGGTCTTCCAGACCGACCGAGAGGCGCATCGTGCCCTCCCTGATGCCGCTTGCCGCCAGTTCCTCGGCCGGGACGCGGAAATGCGTCGTCGACGCCGGGTGGATCACCAGCGACTTGGCGTCGCCGACATTGGCCAGGTGCGAGAACAGCTGCAGGCCATCGGCGAAGCGGCGCCCCGCCGCGCGGTCGCCCTTGAGTTCGAAGGTGAACACGGCCCCGCAGCCCTTGGGCAGCAGGCGCTGGGCGAGATGGTGGTCCGGGTGAGATGCGAGCTCGGGGTAGTTCACGGCGGCGACGGCCGGATGCGCGAGCAGGAATTCCACCACGCGGCGGGTATTCGCGACATGGCGGTCCATGCGCAGTCCGAGGGTCTCGATGCCCTGCAGGATGCCGAAGGCATTGTGCGGGCTCATCGCCGCGCCGAAGTCGCGCAGGCCTTCGCGGCGCGCGCGCAGGGCGAAGGGCGCGACGGTCGACTCTTCCGCGAACACCATGCCGTGGAAGCCATCGTAGGGCTCGCACAGCTCGGGGAAGCGCCCGCTTGCCGCATGCGCGGCGTCCCAGTCGAAGGTGCCGCCGTCGACCAGCAGGCCGCCGATCGCGGTGCCGTGGCCGCACAGGAACTTGGTGGCCGAGTGGAACAGCAGGTCGGCGCCGAGGTCGAAGGGGCGCAGCAGGTAGGGCGTGGTGAAGGTGGCGTCCACCATCAGCGGCAGGCCGTGCTCGTGCGCGATGCTGGAGATCGCCGGGATGTCGAGCACGTCCAGGCCCGGGTTGCCGAGGGTTTCGCCGAACAGGATCTTGGTGTTCGGGCGGATCGCGGCGCGCCAGGCGTCGAGGTCGCGCGGGTTCACGAAGGTGGTCTCGACGCCGAAGCGGCGCAGGGTGTAATGCAGCAGGTTGTGCGAGCCGCCGTACAGCGCCGTGGATGCCACGATGTGGCTGCCGGCGCCGGCAATCGTCGCCAGGCCCAGGTGCATTGCCGCCTGTCCGCTGGCGGTGGCGATGCCCGCCACGCCGCCCTCCAGGGCCGCGATCCGCTCCTCCAGCACCGCATTGGTCGGGTTCGAGATGCGCGAATACACGTGGCCGGCGCGTTCCATATTGAACAGCGCTGCGGCGTGGTCGGAATCGCGGAAGGCGAAGGAGGAAGTGAAGTGGATCGGCGTGGCGCGCGCGCCGGTGGCCGGGTCGGGGGCGCCGCCTGCGTGCAGGGCCAGGGTGTCGAAGCCGGGATCTTGTGGACCGCTCATCGTGTTCCGTTCTACTGATGAATTGGGATGGGCGGCATCGTAGCACTCTTTTAACGTGGCGCAATGGGGCGTCGGCGCCGGAATGGTGCAATGCTGGATTTTTTGGCGGGCATCGGCTACAGTCGGTGTTATGCCTTATACAAATATTTCTGGTATCACTAACCAAGCTGACGGGGTGGCCAATATGAAAGTCTCCGAGATCCTGCAGGTGAAAGGTGAAATTCTCTATACCGTCACGCCCGACCAGCCCCTGGTGGAGGCGGCCGCGACGATGGCGGAAAAGGACATCGGCTCGCTGGTCGTCATGGAGTACGGCGACCTGGTCGGCATGCTGACCTTCCGCGAAGTGATCAAGGAGCTGCACGCCCAGGGCGGCGCACTCGGCAACGGCACGGTGCGCAAGGTGATGGACGACAGCCCGATCACCGTGACCCCGGACACCGAAGTCAACGAGGTGCGCCGCATCATGCTGGAAAAGCATGCGCGTTACCTGCCGGTGATGAATGCCCGCACCCTGCTGGGCGTGATCTCCTTCTACGACGTGGCGAAGGCGGTGCTGGAGGCGCAGAGCTTCGAGAACCGCATGCTCAAGGCCTATATTCGCGACTGGCCTGCGGAGCAAGCGGCTGAGGATTGAACGTGGGGTGGACGGCTTCGCCGTCCGCGCGTTCAAACAGACAGTGCGGGCCGATTTGCGTCAATCCATCGTGCAGTTGAACGCGCGGTCGGGACAGCCGCCTTTCGTGGCCCGGACCACCCTACGCCGCTTCGATCAGTGACTGATTGCCCAGCCACTCCAGCAGGGCTTCCGGGCTGAGCGGCCGCGAGAACAGGAAACCCTGCGCCAGCGGGCAGCCCAGCGTGCGCAGGATGTGCGCCTGGCGTTCGTCCTCGACCCCTTCCGCGATCACGGTCAAGCCCAGGTTGCGGCCCAGCTGGATCACCATTTCGGCAATGCTGCTGCCGCGCGCCGATCCCGTGATTTCGGTAACGAAGGTGCGGTCGATCTTGAGGCGGTCCACCTGCAGGCGCTGCAGGTGCGAGAGCGACGAGAAGCCCGTGCCGAAGTCGTCGATCGCGATCGACACGCCGGTGCGCTTGACCTGCGCCAGCTTCTCGACCAGCAGGGCCGGCTCTTCCATCGCCATCGATTCGGTGATTTCCAGCTCCACGTAGTCGGCCGGCGCGCCGGTGTCCTCCAGCGCGCGGCGCAGCATCTCGACGAAGTGCGGGTGGCGGAACTGCACCTGAGAGACGTTGACCGACATGGTGAAGTCGAGGTGGCCGCCCGCCCTCAGGCGCACCAGCTCGGCCAGGGCCTGGCGCAGCACCCATTCGCCGATGTCGACGATCAGGCCCGAGTATTCGGCGATCGGGATGAAGCGGTCCGGGCCGATCATGCGGCCGTCCCCGGTGCGCCAGCGCAGCAGCGCTTCGGCGCCGAAGGGGCGGCCCGTGGCCAGGTCGACCTGGGGCTGGTAAGCCAGGAACAGCTCGCCGTGCTGGAAGCCGCTGCGCAGCGCGTGCATCATGCGGACCCGCTCGCGGATCTCGACCCCCATGCTGCGCGAGAAATAGAAGTGGCCGGCGCGCTGCTGCGACTTGGCGCGCTTGAGCGCGATGTCGGCGTCCTTCAGGGCGTCGGCGCCGCTGCCGTCGTGGTCGGGCAGGCGCACCAGGCCGAGCGTGCTCGACACCAGCACGTCCTGGCCGTCGATGTGGAAGGGCTCGCGGAACAGCGCCGCGATGCGCTCCGGCTGCACCACGGCGGCGTCGCCGAGCACGCAGAAGATGTCGCCGCCGATGCGCGCCACCTCCAGTTGCTCGTCCGGGCAGGCCTTCAGGCGCTCTTCCAGGCGGCGTCCCACGGCCACCAGCAGCAGGTCGCCGAAATGGTGGCCGAGCGCATCGTTGGTCTCGGCGAAGTGGTCGAGGTCGACGATGGCCAGGGTGGCGGCATTGCGGCGCGGGCTGGCCAGGATGGCGTCGATCAGTTCGACGAGGCGGGTGCGGTTGGGCAGGCCCGTCAGCTGGTCGCGGAAGGCGGCCTGGTTCAGGTGGGTGACCAGTTCGACGTTCTCGAGGCTGACCGCGGCCACGCTCGCGAACACGTCCAGCAGGCGGCATTCGAGTTCGCCGACCGTGCGCTCGAAGGGAATGCAGGCGGCGAAATCGCGACCGGCCTTGCCGGCGAAGTGCAGGGTGAGCCAGCCGTCGCCGTCGAGACGGCGGCGCTGTTCGAGGGTGCGCCGGACCGCCTGCTTGACGCTGGCGTGCTCCGGGCCGTCCAGTTCCGCACCGGCGAGCCGGGCATGCTCGCCGGCGGCTGCGATCACGTGCACGCTGTCGCGCCGTCCATGGCCGCTTGCGCGCACGCACAGCACGCCGGCCTCCGGCCGGCCGAGCAGGATCGCCAGCTGGCGCAGCACGCCCCGGGCCGCGTCGGCCACGCCATGCAGGGCCATCAACTGGGCGCCGGCGCTCAGGATGTGTTCCAGGCCGGCGCGGCTGGCGGCCAGGGCGCGCAGCTGATCGTAGGAGCGCACGGCGGCGGCCACCGCGGTGTACAGCTTGGTGCGGGTGAGTTCGGACTTGGTGCGGTAATCGTTGATGTCGTAGCCGCGGATGGCTTCCAGCTCGGGCGCATAGCCGGGCTGGCCGGTGCGCAGGATGAGGCGGACCTCGATCAGGCCGAGCTCCTCGCGGATGCTGCGCACCAGCTGCAGGCCGGCGTCGGGACGCTCCATCACCACGTCCAGCAGGACCACGGCGATCCCGGGCTCGCGCGCCAGGATGGCGCGCGCCTCCTCGCTCGAGTAGGCATGCAGGAATTCCAGCGACCGGCCCTGCATCTCGACACCCTTGAGGGCGAAGGTCGTGGTCGAGTGCACGTCGGCGTCGTCGTCCACCACCAGGATGCGCCAACTCGCGCTGGCGCAAGCCGGCGCACCGGCGGCAGCGAGGGGCGAGGGCGAAGCGTGATCGGCTTCGTCGGCGAATACCAGGTCGTCGCGGTCGTCTACCGCATTGGTCATCGGGCCCGGCGGCGTCATCGAGGAAGGCATTGGTCTCCAGAAGGCTGGGCTTGGTTTAAATCAGTATATATGCAATTTCCTTTACAGAAGCTTACAGACTGGCCGAAACGACAAATATGTATCCTTGTAGCAACTATTTTGGCCTGGAGCTTGCGCGGCGATTCCTCCGGGCTTGACTCCCGGGCTGGTAGAATGCTAAATCCACCTTTTTGCAAGCAGAGCAATCCATGTCCGGCAACTCCTTTGGCAAGCTGTTTTCCGTAACCACCTTCGGCGAGTCGCACGGCCCGGCCATCGGCTGCGTCATCGACGGCTGCCCGCCCGGCATGGCGCTGTCCGAGGCCGACATCCAGCCCGAGCTCGACCGCAGGAAGCCCGGCACCTCGCGTCATGTGACCCAACGCCAGGAAGCGGACCGGGTACAGATCCTGTCGGGCGTCTACCAGGGCGTGACCACGGGCACCCCGATCGCCCTCCTGATTCCCAACGAGGACCAGCGCAGCAAGGACTACGGCAACATCACGGAGACTTTCCGGCCCGGCCACGCCGACTACACCTACTGGCACAAGTACGGCGTGCGCGACCCGCGCGGGGGCGGGCGCTCCTCGGCGCGCCTGACGGCGCCGGTGGTCGGCGCCGGCGCCGTGGCGAAGAAATGGCTGCGCGAGCAGTACGGCACCGAGTTCTTCGGCTGCATGCGCGCGCTGGGCGATATCGAGGTGCCGTTCCAGTCCTTCGAGCACGTGCACGCGAATCCCTTCTTCGCCGCCACCGGCGACGCGGACCTGCTGGCGCGGATGGAAGCGGCGATGGATGAGCTGCGCCGCGCCGGCGATTCGATCGGCGCGCGCATCGACGTCGTGGCGCGCAAGGTGCCGGTGGGCTGGGGCCAGCCGATCTACGACAAGCTGGACGCCGACATCGCCTACGCGATGATGGGCATTAATGCGGTCAAGGGCGTGGAGATCGGCGCCGGATTCGCCTCGGTGGCCCAGAAGGGCTCCGAGCACGGCGACGAACTGACCCCGGAAGGCTTCGTCGGCAACAATGCGGGCGGGGTGCTGGGTGGGATCTCGACCGGCCAGGACATCACGGTCTCGATCGCGATCAAGCCGACGTCGTCCATCCGCACGCCACGCCGTTCGATCGACAAGGACGGCAACCCGGTGATGGTGGAGACCTTCGGCCGCCACGACCCCTGCGTCGGCATCCGCGCCACGCCGATCGCGGAAGCGATGCTGGCGCTGGTGCTGATCGACCACGCGCTGATGCAGCGCGCGCAGTGCGGGGACGTGAAGGTGGGAACGCCGAAACTGGGCTGAACATCGGCGCCGCCCGGGCAGGGCGGCGCGGGCGTTCAGACCCGCGAGGCGACCGCTTCGGTCTGGTGGCGCCGCTCGACGGTGCGCACCACCAGGCCACGCAGGTCGTTCAGCAGCGAGAACTCGGTCTGGCTCAGCACCACCGAGGGGAAGCTGTCGTCCCATTCGCCGTAGATGAAGCCGGCGGGCTGCCCGTGGGCGCAGAGCGGAATCACGACGAAGCAGCGCGCTTCGCTCAAGCAGCCTTTCCACCAGGCCGGCAGCTTGGCCGCGAACTTGGGGTCGCGCGCATTCTCGATGAAGATCACGCGGTCGCTCCCCAGCGCCGCATGAAAGACGTTGGGCTCGTAGACGTCGTCGAACACGAGATTGGGCAGCATGGCCCTGCTATCGTCGCCGAGCCCCAGGCGCGCCGCGTACTTGCCTTCCTTGCGGTTGCGCAGGAAGGCGAAGGAGCGCGTGAAGGACAGGCCCTTGTGGATGGTCTCCAGGGCCATCGACATCATCTGGCCCGGGGTGGCGTTGACGCCGGCGTCGCGCATGTCGGCCACGCCGCTCATGAGGACCTTGTTGCCGGCCATGCGCTTGCGGGTTGCGGCGGCCAGGCGCGCGCGCTTCTCGAGCGGCTTGGCCAGCGGCGCGATCGTCAGGTCGGAGGAGGCGGTTTCGCGCGCCTTTTCGATGGCGCCCATCAGGCCGTCCGGCTCCACGCCCAGCATCGGGGCGAAACTCTCGGCCAGGGCGGCCACGCGGGCGGCGCCCGCTTCGTCGTCGTGCCAGAGGGCGTCGGCGGCATCGGTCGACATGGTGCCGAGGGCGGCCAGCCAGTCGTCGTGGCCGAAGCCCTCGAAGCGCTCGCCCGGCGCGACGCGGCGCATGCCGGCGACCAGGTTGCGCGGCAGGCCCCAGTGCTCGGCGGTGGCGCGCCCGATTTCTTCCAGCGACAGGCCGAGGACGCTGCCCGCGGCGCTGTCCTCGCGCCCCTGGCCTGCGGTCTCGCGCAGCTGGGCCCAGCGCTCCGGCATGTAGAAGGTGACCATCATCCGGCCCAGCGAGTGCAGGATCGAGCACACCACGGCTTCCTCGGGGTCGCGCGAGACGGCGCTGGCGGCGATCTGCTGGGCCACCATCCCGGCCAGCACGGCCTTTTCCATCTCGATGTGGGCGGTCTCGGTGTCGGGCGTGGACTTGGCCAGTTCCTCGATCAGCTTCAGGCCCAGGGCCAGGTGGCCGATCGCTTCGGTTCCGAGCACCAGCACCGCCTTGGAGACGGTGTTGACGCGCTGTCCGAAGGCCGAGTACATGCCGCTGTTCGCCAGCCGCAGCACCTTCTGGGTCAGGACGGGGTCGGAGAGCACCGTCTGCGTCATCGAGAATTCACGCTCGTCTTCGCCGCGCATGGAGGCGAGGATGGCGTTGATGGCCTTGGTGAAGCCCGGCATGTCGCCCTGCCTGCGGATGCGTTCCCACAGCAGGGAGAGGGTGGCGTCGGCCTGGCGCGAGCGTGGGATGGCGGAATGTGTCGTCATGGTTTGACCGCCCGGAAGTCGGCCGGCAGCAGTTCGGTATAAAGGTCTTCTTTCAGCGCGGTCATCGCCACGTGGGCCGGCATCGGCTTGCCGGTCAGGTAACCTTGCACGTACTGGCATCCCAGGCTGTCGAGGAAGGCCAGCTGGGCCTCGGTCTCCACGCCCTCGGCCACCACCGACAGGTCGAGGTGCTTGGCCAGGTCCAGCACGGCCTTGCAGATCGCCGCGTCCTTCTCGGCGCCGGGCAGGTCCTTCACGAAAGCCCGGTCGACCTTCAGCACCGAGATCGGGAAGCGTTTCAGGTAGGCCAGGCTCGAGTAGCCGGTGCCGAAGTCGTCGATCGCGATGCGCGCGCCGCGCTCGGCCATCTTGCCCAGCACGCTCTCCGCGTGGACCGGGTCGACCATCAGCGTGCCCTCGGTGATCTCGAGCACCAGGTTGCGCCCCGGCGTGCCGGACAGCGCCAGCGCATCGTCCAGCACGGTGAGGAATTTGTCGCTCCTGAACTGGCGCGGGCTGATGTTGACCGAGATGTAGAGTTCGCGCCCGGCGACTTCTTCGAACTGGCGGATCTGCATGCAGGCCGCTTTCAGGGCCCAGGCGCCGAGCAGGTTGATCAGGCCATTGGTCTCGGCGATCGGGATGAAGCGCGCCGGCGAGACCATGCCCAGGGTCGGATGCTTCCAGCGCATCAGGGTCTCGAAGCCCTCGATGGTGCGGTTGGCGGCGTCGACGATCGGCTGGTAATACAGCTGGAACTCGCCTTCGCGCACCGCATTGAACATCGCCGCTTCCAGCGAGATATCGTGTTCCGGCGGGCCGGCGTCGCGCGGGCTGTAGGTGACGGTGCGCGCCTTGCCGGTCTCCTTGGCGCGCGACATGGCGGTGTCGGCCAGCGTCACCAGCCGCACCTCGTCCTCGGCGTGGTCCGGATAGGTCGCCACCCCGATCGAGCCGGCCAGGTAGATGGTATGCCCGTCGATCTCGAAGGGCGACTGCAGGGCCGCCATCAGGCGTCCGGTGACCAGCTTGATCTGGGCCTCGCTGCTTGATCCCGGCAGCACCGCCACGAATTCGTCGCCGCCCACGCGCGCCAGGGTGTCGCTGTCGCGCAGGGTGCGGCGCAGGCGGCTCGCGGCCATGCGCAGCACGGCGTCGCCGACCGCGTGGCCAAGGCCGTCGTTGACCTTCTTGAAGCCGTCCAGGCCGATGGTGGTCACCGCAAATCCCTGGCCCGAGCGGCGCGCGTTGGCGATCACCATGCGGATGCGGTCGGACAGCAGCACCCGGTTGGGCAGCTCGGTGAGGGCGTCGTGGGTCGCCATGTGGCGCAGGCGCTCCTCGGTGGCATGCTGGGCCGACATATCGCGCCCCACGACCAGCAGCGGAGCATCGTCGCCGCTCGCGACCAGGGCCAGGCGCAGCTCGAACCAGACGTCGCGTTCGCCGTTGCGAAAGCGCGCTTCCACCACGACCGGCTCGCTGCCGGCATGGGCGCCACCGGCGGTGGCGAGGGCGGCGCGCAGGGCCGGCTGGTCGATGTCATGGACCATCGCGACCAGGGGCCGGCCGTCCAGCTCGACGCCGGTGAGCAGTTGGGCGCGGCGGCTGGCGGCGCGCACCTGGCCGCCCAGCGTGACGCGGAACACGGCGTCGCCGGCCGCTTCCAGCAGGCTGTCGAGCAGCATGAGCGCCGGCTTGCGGGATTCGGGCTGGATGGCGGCGATGGAACTGGTGTGCATTTCTGGTTGTCTGCCTTCTTGTTGCTGGCACGCGCATTCGCTATGCATACCGTGCGTAAACCATGCAAGTCTACCAAACCAATGGGGACTGTAGCATTGAAAGATTCTGAAAGGCATTAAAAATCACAAAGCCAGTCTCCGTTCGGCCAGTCCTTGCGCTGACGCAGCGGCTTGCGTTGATGCGCCCTTTGCGTTAGCGTAGTTGTTGCATAGACAAGCATACCTACGCCTGACATTGTCGCCGATTCTTGCTGCCCAGCAAATAAACCGATTCTAAAATGATGCTCGGATGCAACATCGAGCAGGTCTTTTTCGAAAGAGATGCGAAAAATGGATGCTTTCCAGACCCATGAGGTCCTGAACCAGGCGGCCTCCTTCGAAAACGTCAACCTGTTCGCCTGCGATCCGGCCCTGCGCGAGGCGCTCGGGCGCGAGGGCGCGGGCTGGGCCGCGGACAGCCTGACCACCCTCGGCGCGACCCTCGGCAGCGCCGAGGTCCTCGACCTGGCGCGCCAGGCCAATGCCGCGGGTCCGCGCCTGCTCGGCTTCGACCGCTCCGGCCGCCGCATCGACGAGATCGAGTTCCACCCGGCCTGGCACCAGCTCATGTCGCTGCTGGTCAAGGCCGGCGCCCACTCCGCGCCATGGCAGGACCCGCGCCCCGGCGCCCAGGTGGCGCGCGCGGCCCAGTACCTGCTGTTCGGCCAGCTCGAGAACGGCAGCCAGTGCCCGGTGACCATGACCTATGCCTCGGTGCCGGCCCTGCGCCGCGAGCCGCGCCTGGCGCCCTGGCTGCCGAAGATCCTCTCGAACGACTACGACCCGCGTTCGCTGCCGGTGACGGAAAAACGCGGCGCCCTGGTCGGCATGGGCATGACCGAGAAACAGGGCGGCAGCGACGTGCGCGCCAATACCACCCGCGCCACCTTGCTGCCGCCCGGCGAGGCCTCGGTGCGCTTCGGCGCGGCAGGCGAGGGCGCCTGGCGCATTGTCGGCCACAAGTGGTTCTTTTCGGTGCCGCAGGCCGACGCCCACCTGATCCTGGCCCAGATCGAGGAAGAGGGCAGCAGCGGCCTGTCGTGCTTCTTCGTGCCGCGCTTCCTGCCGGACGGCAGCCGCAATGCGATCCGGGTCCAGCGCCTGAAGGACAAGGTCGGCAACCGCTCGAATGCCTCCTCCGAAGTCGAATTCCAGGATGCGGTCGGCTGGATGGTGGGCGCTCCCGGACGCGGGATCCCGACCATCCTCGAGATGGGTGGCTACACCCGCCTGGACTGCGTGCTGGGCAGCGCCGGCATCATGCGCGCCGCCCTGTGCCACGCCCTGCACCATGCGCGCGGCCGCTCCGCGTTCGGCCGGCGCCTCGCCGAACAGCCGCTGATGCAGAACGTGCTGGCCGACCTGGCGCTCGAATCCGAGGCCGCCACCGCATTCGCCCTGCGCCTGGCGCGCTGTGTCGACGAAGGCCGGGAGCCCGCCCAGGCGCTGCTGGGCCGCATCCTGACCCCGGCCGGCAAGTACTGGATCTGCAAGCGCGGGCCGATGTTCGGGGCCGAGGCGATGGAGGTCATGGGCGGCAACGGCTATGTGGAGGACGGCCCGCTGGGACGGTTGTACCGCGAATTCCCCGTCAATTCGATCTGGGAGGGTTCCGGCAATGTGATGTGCCTGGACGTGCTGCGCGCACTCGGCAAGTCGCTGCCGGAGGCGCATGCGGCGCTGGCGGCCGAGCTGGAGCCGGCGATGGCGCTGGACGCCCGCTTCGCCGGTTTCGCCGGTGCGCTGCTCGACGCACTCCCGGCCATGGCCCGGGACGAGGGCGGGGCGCGCGTGCTGGCCGAGCGCCTGGTGCTGGCGGTGCAGGCGGCGCTGCTGCTGCGCCATGCGCCCGCTTATGTGGCCGACGCCTTCGTCGCCTCGCGCATCGCGCGCGAGCCGGGCGGCGCGTTCGGGCGGCTCCCCGCGCAGGCCGACTGCGCCGCGATCCTGGCGCGGGCCCTGCAGGCCCCGTCCTAGAAAGAGCGGGACAAAATCGGCCGCGGCTGGGATAATGCCGGTCACTTGCAACACACCCAACATTCTCTACCCACCATGAAACAAGATCCGCGGTTCCCCAACCTCTTCATCCTGAACCACCCGCTCATCCAGCACAAGCTGTCGCACATGCGCGAGCACGACACCTCGACGCGCACCTTCCGCGAGCTGCTGCGCGAAATTACGCTCTTGATGGGGTACGAGATCACGCGCGACCTGCCGCTGACCACCCGGGTCGTCAAGACGCCGCTGGTCACCATCGACGCGCCCGTCATCGCCGGCAAGAAACTGGCCATCGTGCCGATCCTGCGCGCCGGCATCGGGATGAGCGACGGCCTGCTGGAACTGGTGCCGTCCGCGCGCGTCGGCCATATCGGCGTGTTCCGCGATCCGGACACCCACGAGCCGGTCGAGTACCTGGTGCGCTTGCCGGACACCAATGAACGCACCTTCATCCTGTGCGACCCGATGGTCGCGACCGGCAATTCGGCGGTGCATGCCGTCGACGTGCTCAAGAAGCGCGGCGTGCCGAGCGAGCAGATCCTGTTCCTGGCCCTGGTGGCCGCGCCGGAAGGCATCGAGGTGTTCCAGAAGGCCCACCCGGACGTGAAGGTCTACGTCGCCTCGCTCGATTCGCACCTGAACGAAGACGCCTACATCGTGCCGGGCCTGGGCGACGCGGGCGACCGCATCTTCGGCACCAAGTAAGCACCGGCATGAGCTTCGGGGCGGACCAGCAGTTCTTCTCGCGCCTGGCTTCGGCGAACGACAGTTTCGCCGGCAGCCTGCCGACCACGCTCGCGCGCCTGGCCCAGCTGGGCGCGGAGCTCGATCCGGCCGCCCCCGCGCCGGCCGCGAACGAGTTGCAGGCCATGCTGCATACCGTGGCCGGCTCGGCCGTCACCTTCGGCTACCGGAGCCTGGGCCAGCACGCACGCGCGCTCGAGCAGCGCCTGCGGGTCCTGATGACCTTCGATGCGGTGGCGCGCAGCGACTGGGCGATCTGGCTGGGGGAACTCGGCCAGTTTGTCGAGGCGGGCCAGCGCGATCCACGCTCCCTAGGTTGAAACTCCTCGGCTGACATTGCGTCTACGCAATAAGCCACCGCTGCATAGTTTGATGCTGCGCAAATTTCCAGCCTCTCCTTGCCCTATATTTTCTCTACTGCCGAATCAAAAAAACGCCTCCAAATAGTTGAATGGGGGAATTTTGACGAAATTGTTGCGACAGCGAGTTTTTTTATTTTGCGAACTGGCCGTCTATCCGTTTTTATTCGGTATAATGTGGGATCGTTGGGTTGTAGGTAGTAGTGCAGTTAGTCTGTCATTCCTTTCTTGCTTCTTCAAACGATCTTAAACGGGCGCAAGCCCACTTAACTGAAATAGGAAATTGTAATGGCAACTGGCATCGTTAAATGGTTCAATGACTCGAAGGGTTTCGGCTTCATCACTCCTGATGAAGGCGGCGAAGATCTGTTCGCACACTTCTCGGCTATCCAGACCAACGGCTTCAAATCGCTGCAAGAGAACCAGCGCGTTTCGTTCGACGTGACCACCGGCCCGAAGGGCAAGCAGGCCGCGAACATCCAGCCGCTGTAATCGCTCTCCAGCGGTAGCAAAAAATCCCCGGAATCACCGGGGATTTTTTTTGTCCGGATGTCGGAAATCCTGTCCTGTCAGTACGCGATGGGCTCTCCGACGATGCGCCCTGGATGGATCGGGCGCTGATTCGTTCCGGTGGGGAAGTATTTCCCTGCTTGCGGGCCTACCAGTATTCTGGTTGGGCGTAACTGCGCCGCAGGAAGTCGACGAAGCTGCGGATGCGCAAGGGCAGATGGCGGCGCTGCGCGAACACCGCATGGATATCGTTGCCTGGCGCCGCGTAGTCGTCGAGTACCGTGCGCAGCTCGCCGGACGCGATCTGCGCGCCCACTTCCCACATCGAGCGCCAGGCCAGTCCCTTTCCGGCCAGGGCCCAGGCGTGCAGCACCGCGCCGTCGTTGCACTCCATGTTTCCTCCCACCTTCAGGGTCACGGGCTTGCCCTTGTCAAGGAAGGTCCAGCCACGCTGGCTGCCTTCGCTGCTGATCGCCAGGCAGTTGTGGCGCGCCAGATCCGCCAGGCTGCGCGGCGTGCCGTGGCGCCTGAGGTAGGCGGGCGAGCCCACCACCACGCGGTGGTTGTCGGCCAGCTTGGCGCCGACCAGGCTCGAATCGTTCAGGCTGGCGATGCGGATGGCCACGTCCACGCCTTCGCCGACAACGTCGACCAGGCGATCGGTGAGGTTCAGGTTGACGGTCAGTTCGCGGTGCTCGGCCAGGAAGGAGGGCAGCAGCGGCGCGACGTGCTGGCGGCCGAAGCCGGCCGGGGCAGACACGAAGAGGTGGCCGGTGGCGCGGGCGCTGCGTTCGCTGGCAGCCGATTCGGCTTCCTCGAGTTCGGCGAGGATGCGCTGGCAGTCTTCCAGAAAGGCCGCGCCTTCGTCGGTGAGTACCAGCCGCCGCGTGGTGCGCTGGAGCAGCTTGACGCCCAGCCTGGTTTCCAGCGCATCCAGGCGCCGCCCGATCATGGCGGGCGCGATGCCCTCGGCGCGGGCCGCCGCGGACAGGCTGCCGCGCGCGACGACTTCGACGAAGGTTTCGATCTGCCTGAACTTGTCCATGTCTTCTCCATTTGATACAAAAACGCACAGATGTAGTGAGAAAATGTATCGTTTAGCTATCTTCCAGTGAATATACTTGATGCTATGACAAACGCCAAGGCGGCCCCGCGCCGCTGGCGTCGCACCGGTTCTTTACTTACAGGAGCAAGCGCAATGACGATCGCCATCCCAGACGGCATGGAAATTTCAGCCGAGATCAAGCCTGGTTACGAACAGATCCTGACGCCCGAGGCCCTCGCGCTAGTCGCCCGCCTCTCGCGCGCCTTCGAGCCGCGCCGCCAGCAACTGCTCGCCGCCCGCGCCGAACGCGCGCGCCGCCTGGATGCGGGCGAGCGTCCGGACTTCCTGCCGGAGACCGCCCACATCCGCGAAGGCGACTGGACCATCGCCCCGATTCCGCAGGCCCTCGAATGCCGCCGCGTGGAAATCACCGGCCCCGTCGAGCGCAAGATGGTCATCAACGCGCTCAACTCCGGCGCCGACAGCTACATGACCGACTTCGAGGATTCGAACACGCCGAACTGGGACAACCAGATCACCGGCCAGATCAATATGCGCGACGCGGTGCGCCGCACGATCTCGCTGGAACAGAACGGCAAGACCTACCGGCTGAACGAGAAGGTCGCGACCCTGGTCGTGCGACCGCGCGGCTGGCACCTGGACGAGAAGCACGTGCTGGTCGACGGCAAGCGCGTCTCGGGCGGCATCTTCGACTTCGCCCTCTTCATGTTCCACAACGCCAAGGAGCAGCTCGCACGCGGCGCCGGCCCCTATTTCTACCTGCCGAAGATGGAATCGCACCTGGAAGCGCGCCTGTGGAACGACATCTTCGTGATGACCCAGGAAGATCTCGGCCTGCCGCGCGGAACCATCAAGGCCACCGTGCTGATCGAGACCATCCTCGCGGCCTTCGAGATGGACGAGATCCTCTACGAGCTGCGCGAACACAGTGCCGGCCTGAACGCGGGCCGCTGGGACTACATCTTCTCCTGCATCAAGAAGTTCAAGCTGGACAAGGACTTCTGCCTGGCCGACCGCCCCAAGGTGACCATGACGGCGCCCTTCATGCGCGCCTATGCACTGCTGCTGCTCAAGACCTGCCACAAGCGCAATGCGCCGGCCATCGGCGGCATGTCGGCCCTGATCCCGATCAAGAACGACCCGGCGAAGAACGAGGTCGCGATGGGTGGGGTGCGGGGCGACAAGGCGCGCGACGCCACCGATGGCTACGACGGCGGCTGGGTGGCGCACCCGGGCCTGGTCGACCTGGCCATGACGGAATTCGTGAAGGTGCTGGGCGACAGGCCCAACCAGATCGACAAGCAGCGTCCGGATGTGAACGTGACCGCCGCCGAACTGCTCGACTTCAAGCCCGAGACGCCGATCACGGAAGAGGGCCTGCGCTACAACATCAACGTCGGCATCCACTACCTCGGCGCCTGGCTGGCCGGTAATGGCTGCGTGCCGATCCACAACCTGATGGAAGACGCCGCCACCGCCGAGATCAGCCGCTCCCAGGTGTGGCAGTGGATCAGGACGCCGAAAGGCGTGCTGGAAGACGGCCGCAAGGTGACTGCCGAGATGGTGCGCACCATGATCCCGGAAGAACTGGCCAAGGTGAAGCAGGTGGCGCCCAACGGCGACAACCCGAGCTATGCGCGCGCGGCCGAGATCTTCGAGCAGATGTCGACGTCGGATACCTTCGCGGAGTTCCTGACCTTGCCGCTGTACGAAGAAATCTGATCCGGCGTACTCGTTTCTTGTAGGGTGGGCCTGGGCGGCCCCGCGAGTCCTCCGCCCACGCGTTCAAGTACACGGTGAGACGTAGCACATCGTCTCTTCACATGCTGGTTGAACGCGCGTTCGGCAGAGCCGAACACCCTACTTCAAAAGACGTTTTTCCACTCGCGTAGTGCCGTGAAGGCCTCCACCGGCGCGGCGCCTTCCTTCAATCGCCCGGCCTCGACCAGGCTCCTGACGATTCCCGGTTCCGTATAGCGCAGGAAGGGATTCGTTCCCTTCTCCAGCCCGATGGTCGACGGCACCGTCGGCAGCCGTGTGCCGCGCTTCTCCGTCGCGTCGCGCATGCGGAAGGCCAGTCCCTGGTTATCCGGTTCGACCGCCTGCGCGAAGGTCAGGTTCGACACCGTGTATTCGTGCGCGCAATAGACCAGCGTATCGTCCGGCAGCGCCGCGAGCTTGGCCAGCGAATCGGCCATCTGCTGCGGCGTGCCTTCGAACAGCCGGCCGCAACCGCCCCCGAACAAGGTATCCCCGCAGAACAGCCAGTGCGCTCCCGCTGTCCTGCGCACATAGGCAATGTGTCCCAGCGTATGCCCCGGCACCGCGAGCACGTCCAGCTCCAGGTCGAGCCCATCGACACGGACCCGGTCGCCTTCGTCCAGCGCATGCGTAATGGATTGGATGCCATCGCTGCGCGGCCCGTAAACCGGCACTTTCCACTCGGAGAGCAGGGACGCGACGCCGCCGATATGGTCAGCATGGTGATGGGTGAGTAAAATGCAGGTAAGGGCCAGGCCGTGCGCCTGCAGGGCTTCACGGACCGGCCCGGCGTCGCCCGGGTCGACCACTGCCGCGTTCGTGCCGTCGTGGATGAGCCAGAGGTAGTTGTCTTTGAATGCGGGAACGGTAAGAACAGAAAGGGCCTGGCGCGAAGAAGTCGTCATGGTGATGTGAACCGAAGGGCGGGTGAAATAAATTTTCACCCACGAAGGGATGGAATGGACGCGGCATCCGAAAAATCCATTATAGCGCTCGACCTCTGGCTGCAATCGCCGGCGGGGGCCTACGTGCGCGCCTTCGAACAGGCCTGCCTCGACGAACTGGTGGCGGACATCTTCGGTTTCAATGCCCTGCAGATCGGCGTGCCCCAGCTCGACGCGCTCGCCGCCAACCGCATGCCCAATAAATGGCAGGCCGCCACCCGCACCTCGACCGACGACGAGCTGGCCTTCGCCGCCGGCGGCAAGCAGATCGCCGTCGCGCTCGATTTCGCCGAACTGCCTTTCGCCTCGCACAGCATGGACCTGATCGTGCTGCCGCACGTGCTCGAATTCGCCAGCGAACCGCACCAGGTGCTGCGCGAGGTCGAACGGGTCCTGATCCCGGAAGGACAGGTGATCATCTGCGGCTTCAACCCGGCCAGCCTGTGGGGCATGCGCCAGGGGGTGGGAAGGGTCACGAACAACGGCTACCTGCCGGCCTCCGGCGAGTTCATCTCTATGCCGCGCCTGAAGGACTGGTTAAAATTGCTGAATCTCGGCGTCACGCGCAGCCACTTCGGCTGCTACGCGCCGCCGTGCCGGACAGCCCACTGGCTGAGCCGGTTCTCGATGATGGAGTCGGCTGGCCGGCGCTGGTGGCCCTACCTGGGCGCCGTGTACGTGGTCCACGCCATCAAGCGGGTCAAGGGCATGCACATCATCGGACCTGCATGGAACAAGAAAACGAGCAAGCGTCCGCAGGCAGTGCCGGCGGCGAACAGAGAATGAACGAATCGAAAATGAATGCAGGCGGCGCGACCAGGGTCGAAATCTTTACCGACGGCGCCTGCAAGGGCAATCCCGGCACGGGCGGCTGGGGCGCGCTCCTGGTCTCGAACGGCCACGAAAAGGAAATCTTCGGCGGCGAGCCCAACACCACCAACAACCGCATGGAATTGCGCGCGGTGATCGAGGCGCTGGGCGTGCTGAACCGGCCCTGCGAGGTGGTGCTGCATACCGACAGCCAGTATGTGCAGAAAGGGATCTCGGAATGGATCCACGGCTGGAAGGCGCGCGGCTGGAAGACCTCGACGAAGGAGCCGGTCAAGAACGACGACCTGTGGAAGGCGCTCGACCTGGCGCAGCAGCAGCACGCCGTCGAATGGCGCTGGGTGCGCGGCCACAACGGTCATCCGGGCAACGAGCGCGCGGACGTGCTGGCCAACCGCGGGGCGGCCTCGGTGCGACGCTAAAGCACATCGCGCGCATCGATGGTCTCTTGAGGCGGCCTGCGTTTTGCTATACTGCAATCCGCTTCAACTCTTCCTAACGCCATGCGCCAGATTGTCCTCGATACCGAAACCACCGGCCTGAATCCCCGTACAGGCGACCGCATCATCGAGGTCGGCTGCGTCGAGATCGTCAACCGCAAGCTGACCGGGAATAACTTCCACCGCTATATCAACCCCGAGCGCGATTCGGACGAAGCGGCGCTGGCGGTCCACGGCCTCACCACCGAATTCCTGAGCGACAAGCCGAAGTTCGCCGAGATCGTCGAAGAGTTGCGCGAATTCGTGCAGGGCGCCGAAGTCATCATCCACAACGCGCCCTTCGACCTGGGCTTCCTGAACCACGAGTTCCAGCGCCTCGGCCTGCCGCCGTTCACTTCCTGCTGCAGCGGCGTGATCGACACCCTGGTCCAGGCCAAGGAACTCCATCCCGGCAAGCGCAATTCGCTCGACGCGCTGTGCGACCGCTACGAGATCTCGAACGCCCACCGCAAACTGCACGGCGCGCTGCTCGACTCGGAACTGCTGGCCGACGTCTACCTCGCGATGACGCGTGGCCAGAACTCGCTCACCATGGACGTGGCGGTCGAAGCCAGCGGCGTGGGCGAGATGCTCGACGCCGGCCCTCTGGGCGAGATCATCGTGGTGGCGGCAAGCAGCGAGGAACTCGCTGCGCACGAAGAGGTGCTGGCCGGCCTGGACAAGAACGTGAAAGGGCAGTGCGTCTGGAGGAATTACGCTTCGCAGGGGTGACGGCGCAATGATTCTGTGCCATAATATGCCTCGCTTCGGGAGGTTAGCTCAGGGGTAGAGCACTGCATTCACACTGCAGGGGTCGCAAGTTCGAAACTTGCACTTCCCACCAAGGATTCAGAGAAAGGCGCTGTCTGCACATGCGGACAGCGCCTTTTTTCATGGTCTTGTCATACGTGCTATGTAGAATTAGACGATTCTTTGGTGACGAACAAGCATGATCGCTCAACCGATCTCTCATCCGCCGTCCCTGGCGTAGCGCATCTTCATAAAGACGGACAAGGGCCGTGCGGAAGCCTTGGCACGTAGCGCGGGCCTCACGGCGCGCCAGCGATCGGTGCTGATCATGGTCGATGGCCGGAAGTCCTGCAGTGCACCGATGGATGCGGTCCCGGCAGACTCCCTCCGGCCCATCGTCGGCGCGCTGGCGGCTTTGGAATTGATTGTGCCGTCGCGCCCTCCCGGCTCCGCTATCTTTCCGCTCGGCCTGCACGCCATGGTGCAAGCAAAGGCGATGATGATCGGCTCGGCCGAGGTCTGTCGGGGCCTGCTTGCCGCCGAGGTCGTGCGCCAGGTCGAGCAGGCGGCAGACGAAGAGCAGCTTCTGCGTGCGCCAGGGCACTGGCATAGGGCAATGCTCGCTTCGAAGCGCGGCCGCGAAGTCGCACCGGCTCAGCTGGACTTGATCAAGTCCAGCCTGGGTCAGCCAGCGGGCGCGCAGGCTGCGGCGCTCGAGAATGACAAGCCGGCAAGGCGAGATATATGCGCCGGTTGATATTGATATATCTCAACGGTTAGTGCATAATACGCGCACTCGGGAGGTTAGCTCAGGGGTAGAGCACTGCATTCACACTGCAGGGGTCGCAAGTTCGAAACTTGCACTTCCCACCAGAATACGAAAGCCCGCAAACAGCGATGTTTGCGGGCTTTTTGCTTGGCTGTGTTCGCGGTTGTTGGGTGAACCAAATCGTGTTGTCGAAGTCTTACGCATCGTCGAGTTAACTCATCTGGAGTGACGATGCAAGGCTTGAGCTTTGACGAATTGTTCGCCTGCCTGTCCGCGGCGCCATTGTCCAGCACCGATGTGGCTCGGCTGCGTCACTGGC
>NZ_JBOBRE010000010.1:0-223132 GCF_050586525.1 Massilia sp. BKSP1R2A-1
CAGATTGCGCGATCCCTTCTGCGATTCCAGGCGGTAGGTTTCGTCGGCCTCGACGATGCCCGACAGGGCAGCCGGCCGGTCTCGGGCGGCAGCGGGTGCGAAGCGGTGGCGCCAGCGAAAACTGGTGGTGCAATGAACGCCAGTGACGAGCGCCGCGTCGCGCACGGTGCGCGATTCCAACAAACACTGGATATACGGCAGCCAGCATTCGCGCTTGCGCAGCCGGGCCAGCGGCGTGCCGGTCAGCGCGTTGAAGGAGCGGCGGCAGCCCAGGCAGCGATGACGCTGCAGGCCGCTGGCGAAGCCACAGCGCTGCAAGCGCGCGCAAGCACAATGCGGACATGGCCGGCCTGCCGCGGCGGTTTCGATGAGCGCCAGACACTCGGCCGGGTCGCGGATGCCGTCGATCCACTCGCGCAGCCGAGCCAGATCGCTCGTGGACAATGGCAGCGCAGACAAGCAGGAGAACAATTCGTCGAAGCGCAGGCTTTGCATCGTCACTCCAGGATGAGTTAACTCGACGATACGTGTGACTTCGACAACGCGATTTGGTTCACCCAACAATCGCGAACACAGCCTTTTCCTTGATGCGGCGACCTGGGCTCAATCTGCAAACATGTGTTGTCAACTGTGTCGAAAAAGCCTTGATCGTTCAACAACTCAATTTTACGGTGGACTCTGCAGTCGTTAATATGTGTGCACCAAAGCAATTTCTATTACCGTAAATACTCTACAAGGACACGCCATGCCTCACCAACCATCGGCCCCGCGACAGGAGATCGCCTTCATCAACGGCAATCTCGCGGATCTCCATACGCTGATTGCGGGCATGCGTCCTGGTATCGAAATCGTCCTGCTCGACCCCGCCGGCGACGGCCTCCAGCAGATCGCGCGCGCCCTCGAAGGCCGCAGCAGCCTGGATGCGATCCACCTGGTCGGCCACGGCGCCTCCGGCCTGCTCCAGCTGGGCGGTCTCACCATCGACGCCAGCTATCTCCGCACCCATGACGACGTGCTGGCCGACATCGGCGCGGCCCTCTCTGACGATGGCGACATCCTCGTCTACGGCTGCGAGACCGGCAGCGGCCGAGCCGGCAGCCAGTTCCTCAAGACGCTCGCCGAAACCACCGGCGCCGACATTGCCGCATCCGACGACGCCAGCGGCGGCGCAGGCGCGGGCGGCGACTGGAACCTCGAACGCGCCAGCGGCGCGGTGGAAACCGTCTCGGCGCTGGCCGGCGGCGGCGCCGACGCCTACCTGGCCACGCTTGCCCTGAGCAGCGGCACGGTGCACACCTACAGCCAGAACACCTGGTCCTGGAGCAGCATGGCGCAGGATGCCAATGGCAATCTCTATCTCGCCCACAAGCTGAACTCCACCTCGATCTCGCTGAAAAAGTGGACCGGCGCGGGCTGGACCGAGATCAGCAAGCTCACCACCGCCATCACCGGCGATACCGGCTTCAGCGATGACCTGAGCCTGGTCATCGATGCGTCCGGCAACCCGAACCTGCTGTTCCGCCATGCGAAGAACGTCACCAGCGGCATCGATTCGATGCGCGGCGTGAAGTTCGGGGAGTACGACATCGGCACCGGACAGTGGACCACCAAGGTCATCGACCAGGCCTCGCATCCGAATGGATGGCGCAACTACGACGATCCGGAAGCGGTGATCGATTCCAATGGAAATCTGCACGTCGTGTACAACTACACCGACGCCGAGTTCCAAGACTATTCCATCAAGTATGCGACCAGCGCCGACGGCGGCGCGACCTGGACCACCTCGACCGTCGTCACCACGACCATCGCAGGGGTCGACGAGCTGCACGATCCCACCATCGTCACCGACAGCAATGGCACCGTGCACCTGTTCTATGTGCGCGAAGACAACCAGAACGACAACTACGGCAACCTTTACCACGCCAGCAAGGCGGCCGGCAGCAACACCTGGTCCACGCCGGAAAAAATTGCCGACGACCTGGAGAGCAGCTTCACGCTCGCCACCGACGGCGCCGGCAAGTTCATGATCGGCCACTACACCCAGGTCTACGACGCCAACTGGAATGTCATCGGCAGCACCTTCCACCTCCTGAGCAACGAGAGCGGCAGCTGGAACACCGACTCCAGCCTGAGCTACGCGGACGCGCGCGCCATCTACAAACTGCAGTACGCCGCCGGCAAGTTCTACATGCTGGTATCGCAGTCCCCGGCCGACTATTCGGAAGCGAACTTCACCTTGCTGCGCAAGGATGGCGCGGCCTGGACCCAGGGTTATATGGGTGAGGCGCAACTGCCGGGCCTGAGCCTGCAGGGAGCGGACCGTTTTGACGAAGGTAACTTCTTCGTCACGTCGACCGGCCAGATCGTGGTCGTCACCGAATCGGGCGAACTCAAGAACCTGGAATTCACCGCCGGCACTGCCGACGACTTCGGGCTGTTCACCAACGCCGCGCCGGTCGTCGCCGCCCTGAACGGCGACAGCACCCTGTTCACGCCTGGCGCGGACCCGGTGCTGGACAACGCCTACATCGACGACCAGCCTGACACTCCCAGTGTCGCGATCGTGAGCGATGCCGACGGCGGCGACTTCGACGGCGGCAATATCACGATTTCCCGCACCTCGGGTGCGGCCGACGGCGACTTCATCCTCGACTTCGCGAATGGCTTCCTGGGCGCCGGCCCGGACAGCAACTCGCTGGGCAACGCGCTGCGCGCCGGCGAGAAAATCTTCGCGGAGCACAACGGCGTCTGGACCGAGATCGGCCGGGTCGACGCAACCCACGACGGCCAGGATGGCCACGATCTGGTGATTCACTTCACCAGCCCGTTGGCCGACGCGACCGCGGCAAGCAATTTCATCAACTTCCTGATGTACACCGCGCCTACCCCCGGCGCCCGCGGCTTCTCGCTCACCGTCGGCGACGGCGACGGCGGCACCTCGGCCGCCGCCCACTTCACCATGACCGGCCGCGACATCGTGGCGCCACAGGTGGCTGCGGTCACCTCCAGCACGGCCGACGGCGCGCGCAAGATCGGCGACACCGTCACCATCCAGGTCAAGTTCAGCGAAGCCGTGATCGTGAACGGCGCCCCGACCCTGCAACTCGAAACCGGCGCTACCGACCGTAACGCCACCTACATGAGCGGCAGCGGCACCGACACCCTGAGCTTCAGCTACACGGTGCAGGCGGGCGACCTGTCCGGCGATCTCGACGTCGCCGGCACCAACGCCCTGCTGCTCAATGGCGGCACGATTCGGGACGCCGCCCTCAACAATGCCGTCCTGACCCTGGCCGCCCCCGGCGCCGCCGGCTCGCTCGGCGCGAACAAGGCGATCCGCGTCGACGGCCTGGCCCCCACCGACATCGTGCTGAGCAACGCCAGCGTCACCACCCTCGACGGCGCCCACGCCGTCGTCGGCACGCTCGCCAGCGTCGACGGCACCCCGCAGGACAGTTTCAGCTATTCCCTGGTAGCCGGCGCGGGATCGGCCGACAACGCCGCCTTCGAGATCGTCGGCGGCGCGCTGCGCGCGGTCGATGCGGGCGCGCTGTCGGAAGGCGTGAAGTCGGTGCGCGTGCGCACCACCGACGCGGCAGGCAACAGCTACGAGGAGGCGCTGGCGATAACCGTCACTTCGCCGCCGACGGTGGCCATCACCACCAGCCAGGCCAGCCTCGGCGTGGGTGGCAGCGCGCTGATCACCTTCACCTTCAGCGACACCCCGAGCGGCTTCGACGCCAGCGACGTCAGCGTGAGCGGCGGCACGCTGGGCGCCCTGACCGTCGATCCGCAGAACGACAAGGTGTACACCGCCACCTTCACGCCCGCTGCCAACACGCAGAACCTGTCCGCCTCGATCTCGGTCGGCGCCGGCAAGTTCACCGACGCCGGCGGCATGGCGAACGCCGCCAGCACCGTCAATGCCGTCATCGGCGGCGACACGCTGGCGCCCACCGTCACCATCGGCAGCGACCGCACCGTCTTCAAGGCCGGCGAGCAGGCCACCGTGAGCTTCACCTTCAGCGAGCTGCCGACCGGCTTCGACGCCGGCGACATCGCCGTCACCGGCGGCGTCCTGAGCAACCTGGCGGTGACCGGCAACCATCTCGTCTACAGCGCGACCTTCACGCCGACTGCCGACACCGAGAGCCTCGCGGGTGCGATCTCGATCGCGGGCGCAGCCTTCGTCGACGCCCAGGGCAACGCCGGCAGCGCCTCCAACAGCCTGTCCGTGAGCGGCGACACCCACGCGCCGCAGCTCAGCGACGCGCACATCGCGATCAGCGGCGCCACCGGCGCGAATGGCGCCTTCATCGTGGGCGACACCGTCACCGCCACGTGGAACGACGGCGTTAGCGGCGACAACAACGGCGACACCGCCGGCGCCACCGTGGACTTCAGCCAGTTCGGCGGTCCCGCCGCGGTCGCGGCGACCAAGGTGGCCGGGGTCTGGAGCGCCAGCTGGCAGATCGCCGCAGGCGCCATCGATGCGGCCGGGCGCAATGTGTCGGTCACCGCAGTCGACGACGCCGGCAACGGCACCACGCGCCAGGACGGCAGCAACGCCGTCGTCGACAACCAGGCGCCGGCCCCGAGCAGCGCCGCGATCGCGCTGTCGGGCGCGACCGGGAACGGCGGCGTCTACAAGGTCGGCGACGTGGTCACCGCCAGCTGGGACCGTGCGGTGGACGCCACGCCCGATGCGGCCGGCGTGCAGTTCGACTTCAGCCAGTTCGGCGGCGGCCTCGTTGCCGCGACCCAGTCCGGCACCACCTGGAGCGCCAGCTACACGATCGCTGCAGCGAATATCGATGCCGCCAACCGCAACGTGCAGCTGGCGGTAACCGACGATGCCGGCAACACCGGCCTGCGCACCGGCGCGCACAATGTCCAGGTCGACGCCACCCTGCCCCACATCACCGGCATCACCCTGGCCAACAACCCGGCCCCGAACGCCACCGCGTTCGACTACACCGTGGTCTTCGACGAAGCCGTCACCGGCGTCGACCTGAGCGACTTCGCCCTCACCGCCACCGGCAGCGCAAGCGGCACCCTGGCCGGCATCAGCGGCTCGGGCACCACCTGGACCGTGAGCGTGACGGGCGTCGCCGGCAGCGGCACGCTCAGACTCGACCTGAACGGCAGCAGCACCGGCATCGAGGACGGCGCCGGCAACGCGGCGTCCGGCGCCTATGTCGCGGGCAATGCCCACACCGTGTCCTTCAACGCGGCCCCGGTCATCTCCAGCAACGGCGGAGGCGCCAGCGCATCGTTCGGCGTGGCGGAAAAGCAGCGCGCCGTCACGACCGTGGCGGCCAGCGACGCCGACGGCCACAGCATCGGCTACAGCATCGGCGGCGCCGACGCCGCCCTGTTCGAGATCGACGCCCAGACCGGCGTGCTGCGCTTCATCGCCACGCCGTCGCGCGCCACCGCCCTCGACAGCGACCACGACCACGTCTATGAGGTGACCGTGACCGCCCAGGACAGCCAGGGCGCCCAGGACAGCCAGGCGCTGTCGGTCACCGTGCTGGCCGACCTCGACGGCGACGGCACGCCCGACGCCAGCGACAACGACATCGACAACGACGGCCGCCCCAACAGCGTGGAGGACCCGGTACCGGGCGCCAACGGCGGCTTCGGCGACGGCAATGGCGACGGCATCGCCGACAGCACCCAGCTGAACGTGGCCTCGCTGCCGACCGTGGTCGCGAACGCCCCCTTCGCGACGCTGGAGGTCGCGCCGGGCCTGTCCCTGTCCGCGGTCGCGAGCACGCCGGCGCCGGCCGGGCTCCCCCGCAACATCAAGATGCCGGTCGGGCAGCTCGACTTCACCATCGGCGGCGTGACGCCGGGCGGCACCGCCCAGATGAGCATCTACGTCGATACCGCGCAGAAGGTCAACGGCTACTACAAGAAGGACGCCTCCGGCAACTGGGTCAACCTGGCCACCTCCGTCACCACGGTGGGCAGCAAGACCAAGATCACCTTCTCCCTGACCGACGGCGGCCAGTACGACGACGACGGCGTGGTCAACGGCAGCATCAGCGATCCGGGCGGACTGGTCACGATCGCGCCCGCCATCACCAGCGACGGCGGCCAGCCGACCGCCGACGTTTCCGTGACCGAGGGCGCCAGCGGCGTCACCACGATCCAGGCCGGCCCTGGCGCCACCTACGCCATCACCGGCGGCGCCGACGCCGCGCTGTTCCAGGTCGATGCCTCCACCGGCGTGCTGCGCTTCGTGAATGCGCCGGCCTACGGCAGCCCGCTGGATGCCGGCGCCGACAATGTCTATGACGTCAGCGTGACGGCCAGCGACGCCTTCGGCAGCGACACCCAGGCGCTGGCCGTGCGCGTCACCGCGACGCCGCCGGCGCCGCCGCCTCCGCCACCGACCAAGGAGATCGACGGCGTGGATGTCGGCACCGGCACCCGCGGCAACAGCGACGGCAGCACCAGCCAGGTGATCAGCATTCCGGTCATCCAGCCGACCCGCAACGAGACCGTGGGTAACAACGACGTGGCCGACATCCCGCTGGTCAGCAGCGGCGGCACGCCGGTCCTCAGCGCCCAGGTGCCGGTCGGCGTCGGACTGCAGGTCACCGGCAACGCGGCGCCGACCGGCGCCGCCGAGGCGCTGACCAACCTGATCCGCGAGATCAAGGGCGTGACGGTGGCCGGCTCGCATGACCAGGGGCAGATGACCGGCGGCGGTTCCGGCTTCCTGTCCGGCATCCCGAGCGGCGCCAACCTGCTGGTGCAGACCGTGGTCCCGACCGTGGCGCCGGGCAGCAGCGCCGGCGGCCCGCTGGTGATCCAGGGCGCGTCCCAGGGAACGGGCGGTCCGCTGTCCGCCCTCGTCATCGACGCCAAGGGCCTGCCGGGCGGCTCGGTCATCCAGCTGCAGAACGTGGACTTCGCCGCGATCGTCGGCAGCGTGACGGTCAACGGCGGCAACGGCTCGCAGACCGTGTGGGGCGACGGCGCCAGCCAGACCATCTTCCTCGGCGCCGACGACGACATCCTGCACGGCGGCGCCGGCGACGACATCGTCGGCAGCGCCGGCGGCAACGACCGCATCTACGGCGACGAGGGCAACGACGTCGTGTTCGGCGGCATCGGCGACGACCGCGTCGACGGCGGCGCCGGCATCGACACCGTGCAGCTGGTCGGCAGCGGCCGCGCCGACTACACGGCCCGCTTCGTCGACGGCCATCTGGTGCTCACCCACCGCAACGGCGGCGCCGACGGCAGCGACATCGTCGCCAATGTCGAGGTCCTGCGCTTCACCGATGCGGCGGCCGACACCAGCCTGCGCGGCAGCGTGGCGCGCCTGTACGAAGCGGTCCTCGGGCGCGAAGCCGACCTTGGCGGCCTGGCCGCCTGGAGCGCGGCGGCCGAAAAGGGCGTGGCCCTGGGCGCCATCGCGCGCGCCATGATGGGCAGCGCGGAAGCCGCCCAGATGCCCGCCGCCAGCGACGCGGACTTCGTGAGCGCCCTGTATGCGCGCACCCTGGATCGCGCCGCCGACAGCGCCGGCCTGGCCTTCTGGACCGGCCTGCTCGGCAGCGGCCGCCTGGACCGGGCCCAGGTGGCGCTGGCCTTCACGGAGTCGCGCGAGAAGCTGGCGATGCCGGTCACCCAGGAAATCGATGTCGCCAGGACCGACATCGGCACCCTGGTGCGCATGTACGCGTCCCTGTTCGACCGCACGGCCGACAGCGGCGGCATCAGCTTCTGGCTCTCGCTCTCGGAAGCCGGCGTCTCGATGGACAAGATCGCCGACTATTTCGTGGCGTCCACGGAAGCGCAGGCCATGTACGGCGCGTTGGACAACAAGGCCTTCACTGAAGCGCTGTACCAGCACGCCATGCACCGCACGGCAAGCCAGGGCGAAGTCGGCTTCTGGACCGGCATGCTCGACAGCGGCAGGCTGGATCGCGGCGACGTGCTGCTGCAGTTCGCCGAGTCGGCCGAGAAAGTGGCGCTGGTCGGGACGATCAGCACGAGCCTGGACGGCGCCGCGCCGATCTGAGGCAGGCTGCAGCGGGAGGCACCCCTCTCGCATCCACAGGAACCGCGTCGTACGACGCGGTTTTTTTATGGACGCGGCCCTGCCTGCGTCGGCAGGGCAATCAGCTCGGCATTGCCACCGCGGCGCGCGACATCGAGCGCGCTGCCGTTGGACGTCTCGTCCTTGAGCGCCGGATCGGCGCCGTGGCGCAGAGGCGCAGCTTGCATGCGGCAAACCTGGCGGACACGAGACCTCCATGGGGACGATGGGAGGTCGAACATATTCCACCTAAACAAGTTTGTCTACATTACTCAAACAGTATGCGATAGCCATAGACAGTCGTGTCTAGACCGACTATTCTGAAACTCGAATTCCAAAAACGATGAGGACGCTCATGCCACGCAAAGCCGATACCCCCAAGCCGACGCCGGCCGAACTCGAACTGCTGCAGGTGCTCTGGCCCCTGGCCTCCGGCACCGCCAAGCAGGTGCACCAGGAAATGCAGAAGACCAAGCCGGACGTCACCTATGCCACCGTGCTGCGCCTGATGCAGGTCATGCACGGCAAGGGCCTCCTGGTGCGCGACGAGAGCGAACGCTCGCACGTCTATGCGCCCGCCCACGCCCAGGATTCGGTCGAGACCAACCTGCTCAAGGACCTGATGCAGCGCGCCTTCGCCGGCTCGGCGAAGGCGCTGGTGCTGGCCGCGCTCAAGACCGGAATCTCGAAGAAGGAGCGCGACGAGATCGAGAAGCTGCTCAAGGATGACGATATGGGGAACGAGAAATGAGCGCCGCGGACATTGTCGGCAGCATCGGCTGGACCCTGGTCCACTTCCTCTGGCAGGGCGCCCTGATCGGCTGCGCCACGGCGGTCGGCCTCACCGTGCTGCGCAACGCCCGTCCCGAATCGCGCTACCTGGTGGCCTGCACCGGCCTGTTTCTCTGCCTGGCCTGGCCCGCGCTCGAGCTGGCGCTGCGCCTGGGCGGCGACACCGGCACGGGAGGCGACGCGGCGGTGCTGGCAGCTGCCGGCCTGGTAGCCGGTTCGCCGATCGACGACGGCTGGAGCCTGCTGTTCGCCGAGCACCTGGGCTGGATCGTCGGCACCTGGGCCCTGTGCGCCATGGCGCTGGCGGGGCGGATGGTGCTGGGCCTGTTCTGGATCGAACGCGCCGCCAGCCAGGAGCAAGTCGACCCCGCCTGGCAGGCGCGCCTGGAGCGCCTCGCCGCGCAGTTCGGCGTGGACCGCACCGTGCGCCTGCGCGTCGTCCGGCAGCTCGCCAGTCCGATCACGGCCGGCTGGTGGCGCCCGGTGGTGCTGGTGCCGGCCTGCCTCGTGTCCGGCATGCCCGCCCACCTGCTCGAAGCCCTGCTGGCCCACGAGATGGCCCACATCAAGCGCCACGACTACCTGGTCAACCTGGGACAGAACATCATTGAAACCCTGCTCTTCTACCACCCGGCGGTGTGGTGGATGTCGAACCGCATCCGCAGCGAGCGGGAGCAGATCGCCGACGATCACGCGGCAAGGACACTGGGCGAACCGCGGCGCCTGGCCCTGGCCCTTTCCGAGCTGGAGAAACGCCAGTTTTCCACCCACCACCTGGCCCAGGCGGCCAACGGAGGAGATCTCATGTCACGCATCAAACGCTTGGTTCGTCCCGATGTGCAAGTCCTGAACTGGAAGGCGGCCATTCCCGTCCTTGGCCTCGCGGCCCTCAGCGTCACGGCCTTCGCCCACGCCGCGCCAGGCGCCGCCGCCAAGCATCCGGACACCTCCGCGATCGCCGACTTCACCAGCTGCAAGCGCCCCGAGTATCCTGCCGAATCGGTCAAGCAGCAGCATACCGGCACGGTCACCCTCGGCTTCCTGGTCGCGAAGAACGGCGGCGTGAAGGAGTCGAAGGTCACGCGTTCGTCGGGCCATGCGCTGCTCGACGACGCGGCGCAGAGCGCCCTCGTGAAGTGCAAGTTCAAGCCGGCCACCACCAAGGGCAAGCCGGTGGAAGCCTGGACGGCGGTGCAGTACGTTTGGACGCTGGAGTAAGTACTGGTAAGCAGTGGTCCCAGACAGCGGACGGGGATGCCCGACCGCCGCCCTTCCCTTTTGCTTGCTTTGACAACGATGACCACGCTTCGTATCTTGAAGGCGGCAGTCAGCGAAACGCGCTTTAGGACTGCGCAAGCACTGTGCAGCCTGAAGCAGAAACAGCCCGCATGACAACTGCGGGCTGCGATGCACGAGCGCCGGGCCGGAAACCTACCCCGGCGCTTTTTTAAACGCTGGAGACGTCCAGCTCGCAGCCGGTCGCCTCGACCACCTGCTGGGTGCTGACGCCGGGCGCCAGTTCCACCAGCTTCAAGCCGTTCTCGGTCACGTCGATGACGCCCAGGTCAGTGATGATGCGGTCCACCACGCCCACACCGGTCAGCGGCAGGTCGCACTTCTCGAGGATCTTGTGCGAGGTCGAGCCGTCCTTGGCGGTGGCCACGTGTTCCATGACCACGACCACGCGCTTGACGCCGGCCACCAGGTCCATCGCGCCGCCCATCCCCTTGACCATCTTGCCTGGGATCATCCAGTTGGCCAGGTCGCCCTGCCGGGACACCTGCATCGCGCCCAGGATCGCCAGGTTGATCTTGCCGCCGCGGATCATGCCGAAGGAATCGGCCGAGCTGAAATAGGCTGCGCCCGGCAGCGCCGTCACGGTCTGCTTGCCGGCATTGATCAGGTCGGCGTCGACCTCATCTTCCGTCGGGAAAGGGCCGATGCCCAGCAGGCCGTTCTCGGACTGCAGGAAGACCTCGATATCCTGGGGGACGTAGTTGGCCACCAGGGTCGGCAGGCCGATGCCCAGGTTCACATAGAAACCGTCCTGCAGTTCCTTCGCCGCACGCGCGGCCATTTCATCACGAGTCCATGCCATGTTCTTGTCTCCGAGGTAGTCTTAGTTCGCGCGCACGGTGCGCTGCTCGATGCGCTTTTCCGGCGTCGGGTTGTGGACGATGCGGTGCACGAAGATGCTCGGGGTGTGCACCTGGTCCGGATCGATCTCGCCGATCTCGACCAGCTCTTCGACTTCCACGATGCAGATCTTGCCCGCGGTGGCGACGTTCGGGTTGAAGTTGCGCGCGGTCTTGCGGTACAGCAGGTTGCCGGCCTTGTCGGCCTTCCAGGCCTTGACCAGGGAGACGTCCGGCAGCAGCGCACGCTCCATCACATAGTGCTCACCGTCGAATTCGCGGGTTTCCTTGCCTTCGGCGACGATGGTGCCGTAGCCGGTCTTCGTATAGAAGGCCGGGATGCCGGCGCCGCCGGCGCGCAGCTTCTCGGCCAGCGTACCCTGCGGGGTGAATTCGAGCTCGAGTTCGTTCGCCAGGAACTGGCGTGCGAACTCCTTGTTTTCGCCGACGTAGGACGAAATCATCTTCTTGATCTGGCGCGTTTCCAGCAGCTGGCCCAGGCCGAAGCCGTCCACGCCCGCATTGTTGGAAATGGCGGTGAGATTCTTGACGCCGGAATCGCGCAGCGCCGCGATCAGCGCCTCCGGAATGCCGCACAGGCCGAAGCCGCCGACGGCGATGGTCTGGCCATCTGCCACGATGCCGGCCAGCGCCGACTTCGCATCAGGATACACTTTGTTCATACTCGTCCCTTTAATGGATTAAGCGAAAGCTCTTCTGTGATGCAGCGTAGAGTCTCAGCATAAAATACGCTGTACCGAATAACAATACCGTAGAAATACGGGCGAGACGTCCCATGAACCGAGCAGTCGATCCAGATCACATGAGCCAGGCTGGCGCCATCGATTACGAGATGATATTCCAGCATGCGCCGGTGGGCATGTGCGTCTCTTCGGACCGCGTCATCCGCTCCTGCAACGGGGCACTGGCCGCGATGTTCGGCTATGCGCGCAGCCAGCTGGAGGGACATTCCTTCAGCGTGCTCTACCCCACGATGGACGAATTCCTGCGCACGGGCGACCGCATCGTGCCGATCATGAATGCGAAAGGACGTTATTCGGACGAGCGCATCATGCGCCGCGCGAATGGCGAGCTGTTCTGGTGCCACGTGACCGGACGCGCACTCGACCCGGCCCAGCCGCTGGGCGCGGGCGTGTGGACCTTCGAGGACGTGAGCGAGAAGCGGCCGGTATCGGCCGAGCTGACTCCGCGCGAGCGCGAGATCGCGGCGCTGCTGGTCGAGGGCAAGACCAGCAAGCTCATCGCGCGCGAGACCGACCTCAGCCCGCGTACGGTGGAGATGCACCGGGCCAGCCTGATGCGCAAGTTCTCGGCGTCGACTTCATCCGAGCTGGTGCACAAGCTGGTAGGGGCGCGTTGATTGCCGACCCCGGCAATCGAACATCCGTTCAGTGGCTGGCTGCGCCATGCGTACGGTGTATTTGCGGCGCGGGTGCGCGCTTCCGGTGAGGACCGGAAGCGCATCGGTTCAGTTGTTGAACAGGCCGGTCTTCTGGTGAACGTCCGCTTCGCTCATCGAGAAGCGCTTGACGATGTTCTTCTCGTCATACATTACGACCAGTTCCTTCTTCTTGCCGCTAGCGCTGGCTCCGAACAGGTTCACGATCGGCACATAGCTGATGGCATCCGCAGACACGTTCGCGAAATCGTAGTTCCAGATCTCCAGGCCGCCATCCGTGAAACTGGTTTTGGTCGGAGAACCAAACATCGCCCGCACTTCCGACTTGGTCGTTTTGCCTTGGACGATTTTCTGCGAGACCGTCGCCTCGGTTTCTTTACGCAGCGATTCGCTGCCTACGCTTGCGCAACCGGTGAGCGCGAGCGCGGCGACGATAGTGACGCAGGTAAGGATTTGCTTCTTCATTTGGACCCCTATTGTGATGTTATGGACCCGCCGCATCTTTCGAGATGTCGCAGGCGCTGGCCACATTAAAGCATGCATTTCCTTATGGCAATGTCTCAATCGACCAAACACGCCAAACCATGCAGGCTGGATAGGTTGACGGCTGTAGCGTTGTTTTTCCCGCGTACTTACAGTGCGACTGGCTTGTGCCGCGGGCTTTTCATGTATATAGACGCCAGGTCTGCGCACGAATGAGCGCGACCAGTCCGCGCAACTCCATGTCCAGCCGCCTGTCTTCGATCACTGGTGCGCACGCCGCGCCGAGTGCCTGTTCCATCGCATCAAAGGCAAGTGGCAGGCCGCGCGCATTCGTCTCCCTGCCCCGCAGCCATAAGCACTGCCTCATTGTGACGAGCATCGCTGCCGCCACCTGCTCGACGAGTTCGACCACACGCAAGCAGTCTCTCGCAGCGATCGTCCCCATGCTCACCTTGTCCTGGTTGTGACATTCGGTCGAACGCGAGAAAACCGAAGCTGGCATCGTCAGCTTGAGGGCCTCGGCGGTCCACGCCGAGACACTGATCTGCAAGGCCTTTAGGCCATGCGAGATTGCCGCCCGATCCCCTTGCATACCCGAGAGGTTTGCCGGCAGGCCGTTGCTGTAGCGTGGGTCGACCAACAGCGCCATCTGACGATCCATCAGGTCCGCCAAGTTGGCCACCGCGTTCTTCATGCCGTCCATGGCAAAGGCAATATGCCCGCCATAGAAGTGGCCGCCATGCAGCACGCGTTCGCCGTCAGGGTCGATGATCGGGTTGTCGTTAGCACTGTTCAGCTCATTTTCGATAGTAGTGCGGAAGAATGGCAATGCGTCTGACAACACGCCGATCACATGCGGAGCGCAACGGATCGAATAGCGGTCCTGTAGGCGTTTGTCATTCCGCTCTGACCGCCCGTTATAACCAAGGTCCTCTCGCAGCCAGGCAGCGACTTGCTGCATGCCGGCGTGCGGCTTAACGGAAAACAGCGTTTCGTCGAAATGATGAGCGTTGCCATCCAGGGCAAACGAGGTCATGGCGGTGATACGCGTCGTCAGGCGCGCCAGATAGGAAGCGCGGTCCCAGGCCAGGCAGGCAAGGCCAGTCATCACAGCGGTGCCATTCATGATCGCGAGCCCCTCCTTCGGACGCAGGCGCAATGGCGCGATCCCCGCCTCGCGCAAGGCATCCGAAGCAGGAACCTGCACCCCGTCTCGCAGCACTTCCCTCTCGCCGCACAACACTGCCGCGAGATAGGACAGCGGTGTCAGGTCGCCACTGGCGCCGACTGAGCCCTCGCTCGGAATCAGGGGAAGCAGGCCAGCTTCCAGCAAACGCACGATCTGCTCCAGTAGGGCCAGGCTAACACCGGAAAAACCCTTGGAGAGTGAGGCTAGACGGGTCGCAATCACCGCGCGGGTCTGGGTCGGGTCGAGAAATGCTCCCAGGCCGCAGCCGTGATAGGTGTAGAGCTGTCGCGGAAGTTCCTCCACCAGATGCGCCGGAACCGGCACTGTGCACGAGTCGCCGTAACCGGTGGTGACACCGTAGACGACGCCGTCCTCGCGCAGCAGGCGGTCGAGGAAATCAGCGCCGCGAGTGATGCGTGCGCGGAAACGTACATCGTCCGACAGCACGGCGCGTGCGCCGGCCGCGACGCGGACAATATCTTCGATGGTGAGCCGGGTGTCGTCGAACCGGACGGCTGATCCCCCGTTCATGCGGTGTGCAGAATCGCGCGAAGGCGATCGGGCAAAGGCCGCGATTTCTCTGCCTTGAAATCTATCCACACGACCTTCGCGCCGCCCTCGGCGTGCAGGGCGCCGGGCTGGCCATCCGGGCCGACCAGGCGGATCTCGTGCGTGACCTCAATGCTGGAGCGCCCTGGAGTTCCGACAAAGGTAGCGATCTCGATTTCGCCAGGATAGGTGAGCTGCTTCAGGAAACTGCAATGAGCATTGACGATCACCGGCCCTTCGCTCGAGCCGGCCGGATCGGGCAACGCACCCACCTGCTCCAGCCAGGCGATCCGCGCCGATTCGATGTAGCGGAAATAGACGGTATTGTTGACATGACCCATGGCATCCATGTCGCCCCAGCGGATGGGAATGCGCATGGCATGCACGAACTGCTTGTTGCTCATCGATTCTTTCGTTCTCAAATATTCACTGGGCGGTCATCCCGTCGTCGGCCGTGATGATGGCGCCGTTGATGAAATGGGCTTCTTCCGCCGCCAGCAGGAGCAGCAGGCCGTCGAGGTCTTCCGGCCGCCCGGGGCGCTTGCGGGGCAGCATGTCGATCAGCTTGCGTCCCTGCTCGGTGTCGAAGTAGTCCTCGTTCATCTCGGTGGCGATATAGCCCGGGCAGATCGCGTTGACGTTGATGCCGTACTTGCCCCACTCGACCGCCATCGCCTTGGTCATCTGCACCACGCCCGCCTTGCTCATGCAGTAGACGCCGATCTGCGGCAGCACGCGCAGGCCGGCCACCGAGGCGATGTTGACGATGCGGTGCTGCTTGCGCGGGTCGCCCTTGGCGCGCTGGATCATGCGCTTGGCGGTCTGCTGCGCCACGAAGAAGGCGCCGCGCAGGTTGGTGTCCATGATGTAGTTGTAGTCGTCCTCGGTGACGTCCAGCAGGCGCTGGGTGCTCGACACGCCCGAGTTGTTCACCAGGATGTCGATCGGCCCCGCCTCGGTCTCGGCGTGCGCGATGGCCGCCTTGATCGAGCCGAGATCGGTCACGTCCAGGCGCACCACGTGCGCGGCGCCGCCGTCGGCCTCGATCTCGGCGCGCAGCTCCTTCAGGCGCTCGACCCGGCGCGAGGCCAGCACCACCTGGGCGCCGGCGCCGGCCAGCGCTTTCGCGAAGCGCGCTCCCAGGCCGCTCGAGGCGCCGGTGACCATCGCGATCTTTCCTTCGTAATTGACTTCGATACCCACGCTCGCCCTCCTTCACAGAAGGCACCATCTTACACAAATCATCAGTATTAGATTGCCGCATCTAATAATGTCCGTAAAATGGCGCCCAAAGTTGCAAACGTCGATAAAAACCCGCACACTCGTGCTTAAATTTTTTCTATCCCTATAAAAAACATGACTGAGCCAACCAACATCCTCGAACAATATGGACCGCGTGAAGCAATGGAGTACGACGTGGTCATCGTCGGCGGCGGCCCCGCGGGCCTATCCGCGGCGATCCGCCTGAAGCAGCTGGCGGCGGAAAAAGGGCAGGAGGTCTCGGTCTGCGTACTGGAAAAAGGCGGCGAGCTGGGCGCCCACATCCTGTCGGGCGCGGTGATGGACCCGATCGCCCTGAATGAGCTGATCCCCGACTGGAAGGAAAAAGGCGCGCCGCTCAACACCCCGGTGACCGAAGACCAGGTGCTGTTCCTCACGGAGACCAAGGCGATCGCGACCCCGCACTTCATGGTCCCGAAGATGCTGACCAACCACGGCAACTACGTGATCTCGCTGGCCAACGTGGTGCGCTGGCTGGGACAACAGGCCGAAGCGCTCGGCGTCGAGATCTTCCCGGGCTTCCCGGCAGCCGAGATCCTGTACAACGACGACGGCTCGGTCAAGGGTGTCGCCACCGGCAATATGGGCGTCAAGCGCGACGGCGAACCGGGCCCGGACTTCCAGCTCGGCATGGAACTGCACGCCAAGTACACCTTCTTCGCCGAAGGCTCGCGCGGCCACCTGGGACGCCAGCTGATGGCCAAGTATGACCTCAACAAAGGCAAGGATCCGCAGACCTACGGCATCGGCATCAAGGAGCTGTGGGAGATCGACCCGGCCAAGCACAAGCCGGGCCTGGTGGTGCACACCGCCGGCTGGCCGCTCGAGAACGATACCTACGGCGGCTCCTTCCTCTACCACCTGGAGAACAACCAGGTCGTGGTCGGCTTCGTGGTGGGCCTGGCCTACCAGAACCCCTACCTGTCGCCGTACGAGGAATTCCAGCGCTATAAAACCCATCCCGCGATCCGCCACTACTTCGAGGGCGGCAAGCGCATCTCGTATGGCGCACGCGCCATCACCGCAGGCGGCTTGCAATCCCTGCCGAAGACCGTGTTCCCGGGCGGCTGCCTCGTCGGCTGCGATGCCGGCTTCCTGAACACCAGCCGCATCAAGGGCAGCCACGCCGCGATCAAGACCGGCATGCTGGCCGCCGACGCGGCCTTCGCGGCGCTGGGCGAGGGCCGCCAGCACGACGAACTGGCGAGCTACCCGGCCGCCTTCGACCAGTCCTGGCTGAAGGAAGAGCTGCACGTGGCGCGCAACTTCAAGCCCTGGATGAGCAAGGGCCTGTACGTCGGCACCATCATGACCGGCATCGACCAGCTGATCTTCCGCGGCAAGGCGCCCTGGACCCTGCACCACAAGCACGCGGACCACGAATGCCTGAAGCCGGCCTCGCAGTTCAAGCCGATCGCCTACCCGAAGCCGGACGGCAAGCTCACGTTCGATCGCCTGTCCTCGGTGTTCATCTCGAACACCAACCACAGCGAAGACCAGCCGGTGCACCTGACCCTGAAGAACCCGAACGTGCCGGTGGAAGTCAACCTGGCCAAGTACGCGGGCCCCGAGCAGCGCTACTGTCCGGCCGGCGTCTACGAGTTCGTCAAGACCGACGAGGGCAAGGATCGCCTGCAGATCAACGCCCAGAACTGCGTGCACTGCAAGACCTGCGACATCAAGGACCCGACCCAGAACATCGTCTGGGTGACGCCGGAAGGCGGCGGCGGCCCGAACTACCCGAACATGTAAGGGTGGCCATGCGCGCCTTTCCCATCCGGCCGGCGGCCCTGCTGCTGGCCATGCTGGCCGGGTTCGCCGTCGCCCCCGCGGCGCTGGCCTTCGACGCGAAAGCCGGGAACCCGCGCTTCGAGCTGCTGCGCAAGCAGGGATTCCGCATCCAGCCGGACATCGGCTACCTGACCGCCAGCGGCAAGGAGCTCAAGCTCGACGTCTACCGTCCGGCCGGCAGCGAGGCCAAAGCCCTGCCCGTGGTGCTCTACTTCCACGGCGGCGGCTGGGTCGCCGGCTCGCGCGAGCGGGCGGCCTTGTCGAGCCTGCCCTTCCTGCACATGGGCTTCGCGGTGGTGAACGTCAGCTACCGCCTGGCCAATGTGGCGCTGGCCCCGGCCGCCGTCGAAGATACCCTGTGCGCGCTGCAGTGGGTCGGCATCAATGCGAAGAAGTACGGCTTCGACGTGAACAAGGTGGTGACCTCGGGCGATTCGGCGGGCGGCCACCTGGCGCTCGCCACCGCGATGATTCCCTCCGACTCGCCCTTTACCAACCAGTGCGCGGCCAACGAGCCGACCTGGAGCGGTCCGTACGTGAACGCGGCGCCGAAGGTGGCGGCGGTGGTCAACTGGTACGGCATCACCGACGTCGCCGACATGCTGCAGGGGCCGAACATCCGCTCCTATGCGGTGGCCTGGTTCGGCAGCATGCCGGGACGCGAGGCGCTGGCGAAGTCGCTCTCGCCCCTGAGCCACGTGCGCCCTGGCGGCCCGGCGGTGTACACGATCCATGGCGACGCCGATCCCCTGGTGCCCTACGCCCACGGGGTGCGCCTGAAGGCGGCGCTCGACAAGGCCGGCGTGAAGAACGTGCTGCACACGATTCCCGGCGGCGGGCATGGCGGCTTCAAGCTCGAGCAGGTCCAGGGGGCCTACAAGGGCATGCAGGGCTTCCTGCACGAACTGGGACTTGCGCCGAAAGCGCCCTGAACCGCTGTCGCAGCCGCGTTTAAGGTGGCTGAGTATGTACGCCCAGTCCTACGGGCACCCCTCCCCGATTCCGATTGCCCCTGCCCGTCAGGGGTTTAAGATGAACTCCTCAACCATCGATCAAGGAGACTGGCATGGGTGACAACAAAGGACATGGAGTCAAGGGACCGCGTCACGACAACGATATGGGTGACCAGAGGGACGACCTGAGCATGAACCAGGGCGGCCAGCAACAGTCGGGTAAGCAGCAGCCGGGACGCCAATCGGGGAATCTGCAGTCTGGCCAGCAACAGGGCAGTCAGCAGTCCGGTCAGAAACAGCAAGGCAGCCAGCAATCGGGCGGCCAGCACGCCTCGGGCGGCACGCCGGCACTGGATGACCTGGGTTCGCGCCAGGGAGAATCCGCCAAGGATGCATCCCAGGCCTGGAGCCAGGACAACGGCATCGACAAGCAGCGCGGCAAGCGCTAGACGGCACCCTCACTGCAGGGGCGACACCGCGGGCAGGCTTCCGGGCCGCCGCGGTGTTTTTGCGTCTGCATACTGCCGGGCTTGTGCGAACCCTCCGACACGCAGACCTGACGCTGTCCGATTGCCGGCCCGCGTGGAAGGACTATGATGGAGTCATCGCAGCAAGCATGGAGCCGAGTATGGGTGAAAACCAGAGCAATCAGCAGAAGCAATCGCGTCCCGATCCTGCTGTCGCGGATCCCGACAAGGACTAGGTCAGCACCGCCGGCCAGGGCCAGGGACTGGGCAATCAACAGTCCGACAGCCAGCAGTCCGGCAACAAGCAGTCTGGCCAGCAAGGCAGTCAGCAGCAAGGCGGCCAGGCCGACCAGCAGCGCGCCAATCGTTGAACCGGCACGCAAGCTGCACAGCGCGCACCGGGGCGTGACCCGGTGCGCGTTTCCATTTGCTCAGCGCGAAATGTGGGCGCGGTTCAGGCGCCGCTCCGCGCGCCGCTGCAGCGCCTCGAAGAACAGGCTCAGCACCCAGTAGATGCAGGCCGCCGCGATATAGAGCGGCAGCGGCTGGAAGGTCGTGGCGATCACCTCTTTCGTCGCCAGCATCAGTTCCGTCAGGGCGATCACCGAGACCAGCGAGGTGTCCTTGATCAGGCTGATCAAGGTATTGCTCATCGAGGGCACGGCGATACGCAGGGCCTGGGGCATGACGATGTGGTGCAGGGTCTGCCAGTAGCCCAGGCCCAGGCTGAAGGCCGCCCGCCACTGCCCTTCGCTGACCGCGCGGATGGCGCCGCGCAGGCTCTCGGACAGGTAGGCGCCGCTGTTGAGCGAGAGTGCCAGCACGCCCGCCGTCACCGGAGTGAACTCGATGCCCACGCTCGGCAGGCCGTAATAGATGACGAAGATCTGCACCAGCAGCGGCGTGCCGCGCATCGCGCTCACGTACAGGCTGGACGGCAGGCGCAGCACGGCCCAGGGCGAGATGCGCATCAGGGCCACGGGCAGGCCGATCGCCAGGCCGCCGATCATCGAGGCGACGGCGAACAGCAGCGTGTAGCCGGCGCCCGTGAGCATCACCGGCGCGGCGTCGCGCAGCAGCGCGATCAGGTCCGTCACGCCGGCACGCGCAGGGTGTGCGTCATGCTCATGGCGCGCGGGTGGCGTCGATGCCGAACCACTTGATCGACAGCGCCTTCAGGGTGCCGTCGTTGGCGGCGTCGAGCAGGATCTTGTCGAGCGCCGCCTTGAACTGGGGGCTGCCCTTGCGGAAGGGGATGCCCATGCGCTCGACCGCGCCGACCTTGGCGCCGGCCTTGATCGGCAGCTGGGAATTCTTCAGCAGGTAAGCCACCATCAGGCTGTCGTTCAGGGCCGCGTCGATGCGGCCGAAGGCCAGGTCCTGCAGGTTTTCCGGGGCCGCCGGATAGCTCTTGACCTCGATTCCCGGCACTGCCTTGGCCTGCTGCTCGAACACGCTGCCCTGCCCCACGCCCAGGCGCTTGCCCTTCAGTTCGGCCAGGCTCGTGTAGGTCGCGCGGTCGTTCTTGCGCACGATGAGCTGGGGATGCGAATAGGTGTAGGGACGCGAGAAATCGAAGGACTGTTCGCGCCTGGGGGTGATGCCGACCTGGCTGACGATGACGTCGTATTTTCCGGCCGCCAGTCCCGCGAGGATGGCTGCCCATTCGGTGGCGACGAATTCCGGACGCAGGCCCAGCTTGTTCGCCACCAGTTTGGCGACGTCGACGTCGTAGCCCGTGAGCTGCCCGGTCTTCGGGTCCTTGTAGTTGAAGGGCGGGTAGGTCCCTTCCATCGCGATGCGCAGCACGCCGCGCTTCTTCGCATCCTGGAGCAGGTCGGCCGCCTGCGCGGGGCTTTGCATGGCGAGGCATGCCAGGGCCAGGCCGGCGCACAGTGCGGCGCGGCGCGTGACCAGGTTCGAGTGCTTGACCATCGTTCCTCTCAGTGGACAGGGGAACTGACTTTATAACCGAAAAACGGCGGCCGCGGGAAGGACCAGCCTTCCCTGCCCTAGTAGCTCCCGCGGCGTGCGCGTGCGCCGAAAGGATGGCCGACCACCAGCGTGGTGCTCAGGACCAGGGTCGAGAGGCCGAGGATCAGCTGCACCAGGCGGTCGTCCGGCAGCACCCACACCTGGCCGCGCGGCGCCTCGGCGCCGGTGGCGGCGGTGATGAGGGGGGCGATCCAGTCGGCGTCTGGCTCGACGTCGAGCACCACGGCGTCGCCCGTGGTCTGCATGTAGACATTGCCGCCTTCGGCCAGGGTGAAGCAGATGCCGACGCCGGTCTCGGTCGGCTTCACCAGTTCCTGCAGCGCGCGATTGTGCTCGTCGATCCAGAGCTCGACGTCCTGCGGCGTCTCGAGATGGTTCCAGGGACGGGGACGGAAGCGCGGCTGCGGTGCGGTATCGGATGGCGAGGTCATGTGATGCAGGTGAAAGCGGGAGGAGCAGTATCTTAAGGCATTTTGACGCCGCAGACTCGTATGCATTGATCCACATCAAACCCATCCGCACGATTGCATTTGACGCACTCGTCAATACGGCATATATTTTCAAGCACGAAGTGGAAAGGTTTCCATTCATAGCCTCAGCAGGATCATTCGAGACCAACGACCAAGTTGGCAAGCCGTGGAACGCCGTCCTGGCGCTCCCTACATTTCACGGAGTACATGAGGAGCCGAAGTGAATAATCAGAACCAGAACCGTCACTCGTATTGGAAACCTTTCCAGAATTTGTCCGCGGCTGTCCTGCTCGCCTGTAGCGCGCAGGCCGGGGCGGGCGTCACCAATCCCGTCATCGGCCAGCTACTGTGGTCCGAGGAATTCAACGGGACCACCCTCAACACCGCCGTCTGGACGCCCTCGGACGGCAACGGCTGCCAGATCAACCTGTGCGGCTACGGCAACGCCGAACTGCAGTACTACAGCCCCAACAACCTCTCGATCGTCAACGTGCCCTTCGAATCCGGCACCCGCGCGCTGGCGATCCAGGCCCGGGCCCAGGCCATGGGCGGCAACTCCTTCACCTCCGGGAAGATCGACAGCAAGGGCAAGGTGCAGGTCCAGTACGGCATGATCGAGGTGCGCATGGCCACCCCGAACATCGCCACCGGCCTGTGGCCGGCCGCATGGATGCTGGGCGTGAGCCCGCAGACCTGGCCGCGCAACGGCGAGATCGACATCATGGAGATGGGCCACAAGGCATCCAGCCGCGCCGCCGCCGGCAACCCTTCCGCCAACAACTTCGTCGGCTCGAATGTCATCACCTGGCAGCAGGCCGCCTGCGTGCCGGGCAACGAGAGCTGCGCGGCCTCCACCGCCTGGCAGACCAAGAACTGGTACGTGCCCACTACCTCGCTGGCCAACCGCTTCGTCACCTACCGCCTGTACTGGGACGAAAGCCAGATGCGCTTCACCGTGGTCGACAATGGCGTCGAGCGCAATATGTACGACGCGCCGCTGCCCGTGAACTCCACCGCCCTGCAGGCGCCCTTCTACCTCCTGCTCAACCTGGCCGTCGGCGGCAACTTCACCGACGCGGCCAATCCGGGCCAGGTGACGGCGCCGCTGCCCGGCACCATGTACGTCGACTATGTGCGCGTCTACCAGATGGACGGCAAGGGCCAGGTCAAGCTGGGCAACCAGACCGTGCCCGAAGCGGCCGGCAAGTTCGGGGTCTTCACCGACACCACCGCCGTGAACGGCAAGCTGGTGGCCGGCACCAGCTCCGACATCTTCCTCTGGAACGGCGCCTCGAGCGGGGCCGGCAGCACGGCGCCGTATGAGGGGAGCAACGTCATCGCCTGGGCCTATACGGCGCCGGGACAGTGGTTCGGCGGCGGCGTGCAGGCGCGCCAGGCGCGAGACCTGAGCAACTACCGCAACGGCACGATGCGCTTCCGCATCAAGATCCCGGCCAACGTCTCCTTCAACATCGGCGTGGGCGACACCTACACGAACCAGAACTGGGTCAACTTCCCGGCCAACACCACGACCCACGGCCTGGTGCGCAACGGCGAGTGGGCCCAGGGCAGCATCCCGGTCTCGACCCTGCTCGGCACCAAGGTGGCGGCGCAGTCCCTGCTCGACGTCTTCATGATCTCGAGCGACGCCAACCGCCTGCCCGGCTCGACCTTCCAGTTCGCGATCGACGACATCGTCTGGGATTCGGGCAGCGGCGGCGCCACCAACCCGACGCCGACGCCGACCGGGCCCACCTGGGTCACCCAGCTTTCCGCCACCACGCTGCAGTTCAGCACCAATACGGGCAGCTGGGCCGACGTGCACTACACGGTCAACAACGGCCCGCAGCAGAACCTGCGCATGCGGCTCGACGGCACGACCAACGGGTATAGTGCCGGCGGCCTGAAGATCGGCGACGTGGTGCGCTACAGCTTCACCTATTGGGACACCACGCGCAACTTCGCAGTGGATACCGCGTGGGCGAGCTATACGATGAAATAGTAGGGGTGGCCCGGTCCAGTGAACCGGGCCACGCTCTGCCGACCGCGCGTTCAACCAGCCAGTGAATGGTCGCGCTGCATCCGTTCATGCGGGAGTTGAACGCGCGCACGGCGGAGCCGTGCACCGGTCCACTGGACCGGTGCACCCCTACTCGGCCAGGGTTATCAGCCTGGCCGTCACCTGACCACCGTCGATCAGCAGTTCACCGACCGAAATCGGCAAGGTGAACCGGCGGCGCCCTGCGCTTCCGGGATTCACAAACAGCACCCCGTCGCGCTCGTAGCTAGCGGGCTTGTGCGAATGCCCCGACACCACCACGCGCATGCCGGCCGCGCGAGGATCGAGCGGCAGTTCCTTGATGTCGTGGATGATGTAGACGGCGATGCCGCCCAGGCGCAGCGTGGCGCTGTGCGGCAGTTCGGCCGCCCAGGCCCCGCGGTCGTTGTTGCCGCGTACGACGGTAAGGGGCGCAAGCGCCGCCAGGGGCGCGAGGATCTCGGGCCCGGTGATGTCGCCGGCGTGGATGACGTGGTCGCTGCCCCGCAGGAAATCCAGCGCCTGCGGGCGCAGCAACCCGTGCGTGTCGGAAATCAAGCCGACCCGCATCCCGGCCTAGTGCCGCTTGCTGCCCGCCATCTTGGCGGTGGTGTAGATGGAATACAGCGCCGCCAGGCCCACCACGACGTAGACGATGCGGGTCGCCGGGGAACCCGGACCGAAGATGGTGGCGACCATGTCGACGTCGAACAGGCCGACCATCGCCCAGTTCAGGCCGCCGATGATCAGCAGCGCCATCGCCAGGTAGTCGAGGGCGGACATCGCCGAACGCTCGCGCGCATGCGATGCGACGCGGCGTTCACCCGTGGTCCTGCGGTCCATCGTTGGAGCATTCATCGTTGCCATGCTTGCCTCCTTGGGAAAGTTGACATGGAGCCGGGACGATCATCCCGGCCTTGACGACTTCATATTAGCCCAAGTCCGATGGCCCGCTCGCACGGGTCGCCAGCGCCGGATCAGCCCTTCCAGGTACGGTTCAGGCCCGTGTCCGCATGGATCCAGCCGCCCCTGGGGCCGGAACGGTAGTAGTAGCCGACCCCGCCCTGGCGGAAGCTGCGGATCAGGCCGCCGAGCACCTCTTCGTTGAGGCTGGCGATGCGGATGTCCGCCGCCTTGCCGACCATGTGCAGGGACTTGCGCGCGGCCGGCACGCCCTCCTCGACCAGGCGCTTGTTCGACGCTTCGGTGCGGTAGCCGGACAGGATCTCGAGCGGCTGGTTCATGCCGTAGCGGGCGATGAAGGCCTGGGTGCCCCACAGCACTTCGAACAGCTTGGGGTCGATCGGCGCGGTCTCGCGGCCGTTGACGTCGCGCAGGATGTGGCACAGTTCCTGGTAGGCCGAGTCGATCACTTCGCCGTCCTTCCAGTACAGCACCTTGGCCCGTTCGCCGCTCTGGGGCCGGACCACCGACAGGGTGCGCGGCTTGACCCAGAAATCGAGATCGAGCAGCTGGGCGTCGAACAGGTCGGGCGGCGGGGCCATGTCGGTGGCCTGGGCCGCCGCAGCCAGGGGGGCACCGATGGCCCCCAGGGCGCCCAAGGCAGCGCCCCCTTGCAGGAATTCTCTACGTGAAACCATAAGACACTCTTCTAGATGAGATGGTTACTATAGCGTAAGCTTCTCAATCGAAAAAGATGTGTTCGCGCGTGTGTTGCGGCGCTACAGCCGCGAACGCCGGCCAACTCAGCCGTTGCAGTTGCAGAAGCGCTTGCTGGCCGCGCCCGGCGCCAGCGCGCAATTCGCCTCCAGGCTTTTCCACAGCAGGTCGCTTTCCATGCCGAAGCAGGAGGTGTCCTTGCCGGCGTTGATGTAGCCCTGGCGTTCGAAGAAGGCGCTGGCGCTCGGCGGGCTGTACAGGTGCAGTTTCTTGATGTTCCAGGTGCGTGCCTGCTGCTCCACGGCGTCCAGCAGCGCACGGCCGACGCCGCCACGCAGCGCTTCCGGCAGCACATAGCACAGGGCGATCTTGCCGGCCTGGGTCAGCAGGCACAGGCCCAGCAGGCCGCCCTCCTCGCCCTCGGCGACGACGGCAAAATTGCTGGGCGAAGCGAACCAGGCAGCGACGTTGGCGGACGTCTTGTTGCCCAGCCATGCCTCGAGTACGGCCGGCTTGCCTTCGTGGTCGGCCCGGCAGCCGATCTCGATCGAACGGCGCAGCAGCGCGCAGGCAGCGGATGCATCAAAGGGCGCCGCCTGTCGGATTTCAAAACGCATGGACATCTGGCATCAATCTGGTTCATTCAAATACGGTCAACACGGGCGCCGCCGGCGCACAGCAGGGCCCGACTATACACTGAAACGGCAAGGGTCTGCTGCGGGCGCCCGCAAGGCGAATCCTTCGCTCATCGGTACTAAGCATATGACAAAACTATTGTTCCGTAGTTTGACGAATTTACGGATGATTCAGCTTGTCCAAACAAGTTACGAAAAGAGAAAACGACATGCTCCCGACCTCCCCGCTTCGCCGCCTGATCCTCGCCCTCGCGCTGGGCGCCGCCCTGCCCGTGACGGCCAGCGCCGCCACGCCCGAGCTGCTCAACGTCTCCTACGACGTGGCGCGCGAGCTGTACAAGGACATCAACCCGGCCTTCATCGCCGCTTACAAGCAGCAGACCGGACAGACCGTGACCATCAAGCAGTCGCACGGCGGTTCCAGCAAGCAGGCGCGCGCCGTCGCGGACGGCCTGGAAGCCTCGGTCGTCACCATGAACCAGGCCAACGACATCGACATGCTGGCCGAGCGCGGCCTGGTGGCGAAGGATTGGGCCAAAAAGTTCCCCAACAATGCGGCGCCCTACTACTCGACCATGGTCTACCTGGTGCGCAAGGGCAACCCGAAAGGCATCCGCAACTGGGATGACCTGGCCAAGCCGGGCGTGCAGGTCATCATCCCGAACCCGAAGACCGCCGGCAACGGCCGCTATACCTACCTGGCAGCCTGGGGCTCGGTGCTGAAGAAGGGCGGCAACGACGCCCAGGCGCGCGAACTGGTGGGCCGCATCTTCAAGAACGTGCCGATCCTCGACGCCGGCGGCCGCGCCGCCACCACCACCTTCACCCAGCGCCAGATCGGCGACGTGCTGGTGACCTTCGAGAACGAAGTGAGCATGGTGCGCAAGGAGTTCGGCGACAACTTCGAGGTGGTCTACCCGACCGTCTCGATCCTGGCCGAGTCGCCGGTCGCCGTGGTCGACAAGGTGGTCGACCGCCGCAAGCAGCGCAAGGAAGCGACGGCCTACCTGAACTTCCTGTACTCGCCGCTGGGACAGGAAATCGGCGCGAAGCACTTCCTGCGGGTGCGTTCCGATGCGGTCATGAAGAAGTATGCGGCGAACTACAAGCCGATCCAGCTCTTCACCGTCGACGAGCTGTTCGGCGGCTGGAGCAAGGCCCAGGATCGCCACTTCGACGATGGCGGCGAATTCGACAAGATCTATCAGTCGAAGTAAGACGAATGAACAGGCCCTGCCTTCGCGCAGGGCTTTGTTTTTATAGCAGGCATTCTGGGGTCAGACTGACCATTCTCATGGACAGCTTGCCAAGCTCGTCGTTATTCTGCATAAAAATGCCCGTTCACAAGCCTATTTTTGCCTGTGCGCCATAGACATGCATCAGGCTTGATGCTATCTTCCAACTCCTGTAGTTGCCCTACAGCCAGATAGTTGACCGCGCACTAAGTGTACATACGCTGCGCCATCCGCTCAACGCAACCCTTGCCTGACCCGACAATGCTCAAAAAATTGTTTGCCGCCGTTGTGATGTCCATGTCGGTTTCCGCATTCGCGGTACCGTTCGGCTCGCAGTCGGTGCTCGTGGTAGAAGATGACACCGGCAAGATTTTGCTGGAAAAGAATGCCGATCGCGTCGTGCCGATCGCCTCGCTGACCAAGCTGATGACCGCCATGGTCGTGCTGGACGCCAGGCAGGACATGGACGAGTTGATCGAGATCGACCGCAGCGACGTCGACACCGTCAAGCACAGCAGCTCGCGGGTGCCGGTCGGCGCCCTGATCTCGCGCCGCGACGTGCTGCAGCTGGCCCTGATGTCCTCGGACAACCGCGCCGCCGCCGCGCTGGCACGTACCTATCCGGGTGGCAAGGAAGGCTTCAAGGCCGCGGTGCGCCGCAAGATCGCGGCGCTGGGCATGAGCCAGACCGTGATCGAAGAGCCGACCGGCCTGAACCCGCACAACCGCTCGACCGCCGGCGACCTCGTCAAGATGGCGGCCGCATCGAGCAAGTATCCCGAGATCACGGCGATGACCACCGAGTCGAAGGACCTGATCAACATCAACGGCCGCGAAGTCGAGTACCGCAACACCAACCGCCTGGTCGGCGCCAAGGGCTGGGACATCGGCCTGTCGAAGACCGGCTATATCCAGGAAGCCGGCCGCTGCCTGATCATGAACATCAAGGCCGGCGGCAAGAACGCGACCATGGTGCTGCTCAATGCCGGCGCCTCCTCGGCCCGCATCCTGGACGCACTGAACATCCGCCGCTTCATCACCGGCGAAGAGGCGCCGGTCGTGGCGCGCGCCTCGAACCGCGCGCCGCGCTACAAGGCCTCCTCGAGCCGCGCCCGCATCAAGGCAAGCGCCGGCGGCCCGCGTATCAAGGCCAGCGCCGGCAAGACCAAGGTCAAGGCCGTCAAGAAGCGCAGCAAGGCGAAGGTGGTGCCGAAGCGCCGCAAGAAGTAATCCAGCGCTGCTGCGTGCAGCAGGACGAAGGGGCCGCAAGGCCCCTTTTTTCGTTGGCGCCCGCCTTGCCGGCTACTCGCGCGGCGTCACCGTGTCCCACAGGCCCTGCTCCAGCGCGAGCACCAGCTGGTCCGTGTAGGCCGCCGGCGGCGACTGCATCGCCATCACCCGCCAGGCCGCGCCCTTGACTTCGACCACGCGCAGGCGCACCCGCGCCGCCCCATCCGTTTCCTCCCCCGTCACGACCCAGGACGACTTGCCGCGAAACTCTTCGAGCTGGCCGCCGGGCAGCGCGAACTGCTTCTCCAGCCGCTCCACGAGCGCGCGCGAGTACTGCGCAATGGTGGCCTCGCCATGCGCCTCGCGGGCCAGCAGGACCACGGCGTGCTCGGTGTGTTCGGTGAACACGTGCAGCACAAGGCCATCCTCGTCGGTGAAGGTTTCGTGACGCCACTGCGGCGGCACCGTCGCCATGCGCCCGGTGGCGGGATTGGTCCAGGCATAGGGCGAGGCCGCCAGCACGGCGGCCATCTCGCGGCTGTCCTGGCGGTCCATCGCGTCCAGCGCCACCACCACCAGGAAAAGGAGAAAGAAGGAAATCGCGAAAACGATCTTGCGCCACCAGCGCACCGGCCGCGCGCGCACCAGGAAATAGTCGTCGTCGTAACTTGCCGCTTCGCCGCGGCGCAGCCGCAGGCCCTGGCGCGCCATCGTCAGCAGGGAGACGGCAGGCAGGCCGAAGCCGAAGCCCGCGCTCCAGACCCCCATATTGCGCCCGAGGATTTCGCGTAGCCCGGGAAAGCGGCCGTCCGCCGTCACCACGCGCAGGCCCAGCATGGCCTTGCCCGGCGTGTTGCCTGCCGCCGCCTGCACCAGTGCGTCCAGCAGCAGGCCCGCGGGAATGCAGGCCAGGCCGAACAGCTTCCAGCCGAAGGGCGTTTCGAGCCAGCGCAGGAAGCCCGGCGAGGTGCGGCACAGGGCATAGCCGAGCACCGTGGCGATCAGGCCCGTATGCCACCAGACGTCGAAGGTGCGGGCGAACCAGCGCGGCCAGGCGCGCGCCGGGGACTCGCGGGACGGGGCGAAGCGTGCCCGGGCCAGCGCGAGGCCATCGAGGTGGGAAGCGTGGGGCACCGCATTCGGGGCATCTCGCCGCATGACTGCTCCAGTCTGGCCTGCGCCCGCTTGCCTTGCGGCGCCACCGGCGTCACCCCGGATGTTCACCTGTTTCCCAGGGTGGCGAATATCGATTTCGCAAACGACAGTGAGACCGTGCGGAAAGCCTCCAGGTTCAGTCGTGGAAACGTGCCCACGCCCTGCCCTTATGTTGGATCAAGCACCTCAGTGCGCCGTCGCCCCGACCATGCCGCGCAGGCCGCTGGTGCGGTGGGTGCGCAGCGCGATGGCTTCCGCCAGCACGGCGCCGGCCGGCGACACCAGCGTGAACTGCTCGCTGGCGCGGGTGATGCCCGTGTAGACCAGCTCGCGCGTGAGGACGGCCCCGCGCTCGCGCGGCAGCGCCAGCACGGTGTGGCGGAATTCCGAGCCCTGCGACTTGTGCACGGTCATGGCGAAGGCCGTTTCGACATTGCGCAGGCGGGTCGCGAGCACACTGCGCACCTTGTCGCCCTCGAGGAAGTAGACGCGCAGTGCGCCGGGACGCGCCGGATCCGGCAGGGTCACGCCGATGTCGCCGTTGTAGACGGAAGTCGCGTAGTCGTTGCGGGTGACCATCACCGGTCGTCCGACATACCACTCGCCCTGGGGGCGCAGCAGGCCGGCCTGGGCCAGGCGGCCGGCCACCGCCTCGTTCAGGCCGGACACGCCCCACTCGCCGTCGCGCACCGCGCACAGGATGCGGAAGGATTCGAAGCGCTGCAGGACCTGGCGCACCCATTCTTCACGATTCGTGTTGAATCCGGCTTTCAAGCCCGTATTCAACACGTCCAGATAGGACCCATAGCCCGATTGCGCCAGCTGAAGCACCTGCTGCTGCTGGGCGTTCTCGATCCAGCGCACGCCGTCCTGTCCGCTGCGCAGCACGCCTTCCGCGCGCACCGCGTCGCCCGCGTTCACGGCCAGGGCCAGCTGGCCGATCGGCCCGCCGAAGCGGCGGCTGTGGCGCAGCATCACGGTCTGCTGCGCCAGCGGGCCGCCATTGCCCATGAATTCGTCCGGGAGCGTCTCGCCGGAGGCGGCCTGCACGTAGGCGCCCGTCTCGGCGCTGTAGGCGCCGGCCTGGGCGTCGTGACACAGGTCGCCCAGCACCGCGCCCGCCTCCACCGAGGCCAGCTGGTCCTTGTCGCCCAGCAGGATCAGGGTCGCGCCAGGGGGGAGCGCGTCGAGCAGGGACGCCATCATCTCCAGGTGCACCATCGAGGCTTCGTCGACGATCAGCACGTCCACGTCGAGCGGATTGCCGCGGTGGTGGGCAAAGGCGCGGCTGTCCGGGCGCGCGCCCAGGAGGCTGTGCAGGGTGCGCGCGGCGCCCATGCGCAGGGTCAGTTCGCGCAGCGGCAGGCGCGGGCCGACGCGGTCGGCCAGTTCGCCCAGCGCCTTGTCGATCGACTGCTTCAGGCGCGCGGCCGCCTTGCCGGTCGGCGCGGCCAGGGCGATGCGCTGGCTGCCGGCTTCCGGCGCAGTCGCGAACAGGAGCGCCAGCAGGCGCGCCACGGTATAGGTCTTGCCGGTGCCGGGGCCGCCCGTGATGATGGCGACGGAACCGCGCAGGGCGATGGCGCAGGCCAGCTTCTGCCAGTCCGGGCCCTCGGCCTGGCGGTCGGAGGCGAACAGCAGGTCCAGCCAGCCGCGCACGGCGCCGGCATCGACTTCACGGGGCTGCAGCGCGCGCTCGCGCACGGCATGCGCCACCAGGGTTTCGTCGCGCCAGTAGCGGCGCAGGTAGAGGCGTTCGCCGTCCAGCACCAGCGGCTGGTCGTAGTCGAAGCTGCTCGACTCCCAGACCTGCTCGCAGCCGGCCAGCAGCTGGGCCCAGGCCCGGCCGGTCTTGGGCAGCGGGCCGGCGGCGCGCGCCAGATCCTTCCACTGGTCCGCGCTCCAGCCCAGCAGCTCCGCGGGGCCCGAGGCGAGATCGGCCAGCTGCACGCAGCTGTGGCCGTGGCCTTCCAGTTCGGACAGGACGCTCGAGGCCAGCACCAGGGCCGGCGGCGCGGCGCCGAGCGTGGCCACGAAGCGGGCGAAGGCGCAGGACAGGCGGCGCAGTTCGCCCTCTTCGGCCAGGCGCGCCAGTTCGGCCCACAGGGTGTCGATGTTTGCCTCAGGCTTCGCCATGGCCGTCCTTGTCCAGCAGGCTTTCCAGCCCACCCAGCAGTTCGAAATCGGGCGGCAGCACGCAGCAGCCGCGCGTGTCCTCGTTCGCGATCCCGCGCAGGAAGAGGAAGACCGCCCCGCCCAGCTGGCGGCGCGGCGAATAACTGTCGCCCAGGCGCGCGCGCAGCAGGCGGTGCAGCGCCAGCGTATAGATCGTGGCCTGGATGTCGTAGCGGTGGTCCAGCATGCCCAGCTCCATCGCGGCCCGGGTATAGGCCGCGTCGCCCGGGCCGAGTGCATTGGTCTTGTAGTCGAGCACCCAGAAGCGGCCATCGTGCTCGAACACGAGATCGGCGAAGCCCTTGAGCATGCCGTGCAGCACGCGCTCCGGCAGGATCGGGCGCTCGAGGCCGCGCAGGATGTGGCTGCGGCACAGCCGGTCCAGCTTCACCGCATCCAGGCGCTCGCTGGGGAACCAGAACTCCAGTTCCGGCACCGGATCGCGCAGCCCGCACAGGGCGACGCCGAGCGGCGGCAGCGGCGTGGTCGCGACCATGTGCAGCCAGGCCAGCGCATCGTCGACGCGATGGCCCCAGCCGGCGCGGTCGATGCGCTGGCCGAGGCGCGCGAGGAATTCCGGTTCGTCGGCCTGGTGGAAGCCCTCCTGCGCCATCCATTCGAGCTGCTCGTGCATGAAGTTGCCGGGCACCGAACCGCGCGGGAAGCGGTGCCAGGGCGTGTCCTCGATGCGCGGCGGGGTCGCCAGCTGCGGGTCTTCTTCCAGCAGCGTGGCTTCCTGCGCCGTCATCGGCGTCGGCGGTGGCGCGACGGCATGCCGCACCAGCGAGGTGAACGAGCCGATCGACCAGTCCTTCTCGAAACGCGCCTCGTAGCGCGGCGGCGCCAGCAGGCCTGGCCGCACGTCCTCGCGCGCCAGCACGGTGCGCGCGTCAGGCGGCGCCAGGTCGTGCAGCACGATGCCCTCGACATTCCCGCGCAGCTGTTCCAGACGCTCGCGCAGGCGTTCGGCCTCGATCTTCCGGCCGCCGCCCAGCAGGTAGCCGAGGGCCGAATCGTGCAGGTGATTCTCGGTCTTGCTGCGGCCGCTGATCGGCGCCGCGCCCAGCCACAGGAAGTGGCGTGCGCGCGTCAAGGCCACGTAGAGCAGGCGCAGGTCTTCTTCCAGGCGCGCGCGGTCGACCGCCTGCAGCGCCTCGTCGCTCCGCCACAGGTCGAGACGGCGCGCGCCATCGTCCGTGACGAACTCGAAGAAGCTGCGCTTTCCCTTCTCGGTGCGGCGCGCCGTGACGGCAAACGGCAGGTAGACCAGCGGATACTCCAGGCCCTTCGACTTGTGCACCGTGACCACTTTCACGAGTTCGGCGTCGCTCTCCAGGCGCAGCACCCGTTCGCCATTCTCGCCCTGGTCCTCGCCGACGCCCTCGATCTCCTCGGCCAGCCAGCGGATCAGGGCCTGCTCGCCTTCCAGCTGGGTGCTGGCTTCCTGCAGCAGCTCGGCCAGGTGCAGCAGGTTGGTCAGGCGACGCTCGCCGCCCGGTTCGCGCAGCAGGCGCGCCGGCAGGCCGAGTTCGTGGACGAAGCGGCGCAGCATGGCCAGCACGCCCTGGCGCTGCCAGGCGCCATGCAGGTTCTTCAGCTGTTCGACGCGCGCTTCCCAGGCCGCCTCATCCGCCGACAGGCTGGCCAGTTCCCCCAGCGGCAGCCCTGCCGTGCGGGTGGCGAAGGCTGCGCGCGCCAGCACGCCGTCCAACGGATTGGCGACCGCGTACAGCCAGCGCAGCACGTCGGCCGCTTCCTCGCTCTTCACCACCGAATCCTTGTCGGACAGGTAGACGCTGGCCACCTTGCGCTCGACCAGGGCGCGGCGCACGGCGGCCGCCTCGCGGCGGTCGCGCACCAGGATGGCGACGTCGGCCGGCATCAGGCGGCGGAACCGTTCGCCGTCCGAGAAGCCGACCCGCTCGTCCCCCAGCAGGCCGACGATGTGTTCGGCGCAGTGCTGGGCGAAGAATTCGCGGTATTCGTCCTGGTTCATCGGACCGGCGCAGCAGACCGACATCGCAGGCGCGGGCCCGTCGGCCCCGACCAGGCGCTCGCGGTGGCCTTTGGCCTGCACTGCCTCGAAAGGCAGCGGATTATCGATGCCCTTGCGGAAGCGGAAGGCGCCGGCCGGATAGCCGTCGGGGTTTTCTTCGGCATGCCGGAACAGCTGGTTCACCGCCTCGACCAGTTGCGCAGTCGAACGGTAGTTGGTCCCGAGCTGGTAGTGGCGCCCTTGCGTGGCGCGGCGCGCGGCCAGGTAGCTGTGGATGTCGGCGCCGCGGAAGCCGTAGATCGACTGCTTCGGGTCGCCGATCAGGAACAGCCCCTGTTGCGGGTCGTTGGCGGCGACGCGGTAGAGCAGATCGAAGATGCGGTACTGGTCCGGCGAGGTGTCCTGGAATTCGTCGACCATCGCCACCGGGAACTGCAGCACGATGCGCTGGCGCAGCGCTTCGCCGTTCGGGCCTTCGAGGGCTGTCTTGAGGCGCTCGAGCATGTCGGCGAACCCGAACTGGCGGTTGCGCGCCTTCAGCTCGCGGATACGGGCCGCAATGTGGTGGGAGGCATGGCGCAGCAGCGCGTGCTTGAGCGGCTCGATCTGCTGCAGCGCTTCCTGCAGGGGCGCGATGCAGCCGAAGCAGGACGGGACCTCGGCCTGGAAGTTCCTGGCAAAGGCTTCTTCGATTCCGCCCGGCGTCAGGCGGCGCCAGGCCGTCTCCTTCAGGTCCGGCATCAACATCTGCGGATCGCGGGCCCATGCGCGCAGCGCCTCGAACCACTGGACCAGCGAAGCCGCTTTCATCATCGTGCCGTTGAAGCACTTCGGCTGGCGCTCGCGGTGTCCGGCGATCCAGCGCTCCATCTCGTCGGCGCGTTCCAGCCAGCCTTCCTTGAGGCGCGCCAGCTCCGCGCGCTGGGCCTGCTGCAGGCGCGCGACCAGCACGCCCAGCGGCTCGTCCCCGCCGGGATCCAGCAGGTGGGTGCGCTTGACCAGCTCGCGCACGTCACGCTTCAGGGCCTCGACGTCGCTCCAGGATTCCAGCACCGCGGCCAGCGCATTCGCGCCGAGCGGATAGATGTGCTGGCGCCAGTAGTCGTGGGCCGCGTCCTCGAACAGGGCGCGTTCGTCGCTCACCAGCTCTTCGTCGAACAGGCTGCCCGAGTCGAAGGCGTGCTCGCGCAACATGCGCTGGCACCAGGCGTCGATGGTGAAGATCGCCGCCTCGTCCATGGTTTCCGCCGCCAGCACCAGGCGGTGGGCGGCGACGTTGCGTTCGCCCTCGCCCGGATAGGCTTCGAGCAGCGCGCGCAGGTAGGGGTCGTCGATGTCGAGCTGGCCGCGGAAGTAGGCTGCCGCCTCGACCAGGCGCTCGCGCACGCGATTGGCCAGCTCGCGCGTGGCGGCGCGGGTGAAGGTCATGACCAGGATTTCGCTCGGCAGCAGCGGACGCGGGAAGGCGGCCTCGCCGCCATGGCCCAGCACCAGGCGCAGGTAGAGGGCGGCGATGGTCCAGGTCTTGCCGGTGCCGGCCGAGGCCTCGATCAGGCGCGTACCATGCAGCGGGAAGTCCAGCGGTTCCAGGTGCTGGCTCATGCCTCGCCTCCCCCGAGCGGCGCCACCTGCACGCTCGATGCGATCCAGTCGGCCAGCGGACCATACAGGTCACGCGCGATGTGCGGCCAGTCGCCGGCCGCCACCAGGCTGGAAAAGTCCGGCCACAGGCGCGCCAGGCACAGTTCCGCCACCTCGCCCGTCCTCTCGTAGCCGCCATCGTAGGCCAGGCGCGCGTCGGCATCCATCCCGCCTTCGCGCAGCAGGGCCAGCGCCGTCTTGCACGCAACGGCCAGCGGACGGTCCAGGTTCCTGCGCCACAGGTCGGCCAGGTCGTGCAGCATGGCCGCCGCCTCGACCGGGTCGAGCGCCGCCATGGCGAGCACCGCGTCGCGCGCCACCAAATGGCCGGCGACCGGCATGCCGGAGGCGCTGGCGGCCAGCTGGCGCAGCCAGGGGCCAATCAGCTTGTCGCCGCGCGGGCGCCCTTCCTTGTCCAGCACCTTCGAGGACACCTGCATCAGCCAGGCGGTTTGTTCGCCGTTGGTGCGCAGGCGGTCGATCCAGTCGTCCAGAACAATGCCGTCGTTCAGAGCGAGGCTGACCGCGCGCTTGGGCGCCGCCTGTGGGAAGCGCGCGCCCAGGGCCAGCCAGGCGCTCCTCACCGGCACGAGTCCCTCGACCAGCTCCTGCTGCCACTGGCGGCCCAGCAGGCCGATCGGCAGCACGCCTTCGCGCGCCAGGCGCGCGGCGCGCTCGTTCAGGGTGCTGCGCACGGCTTCGGGCGCCTCGGGCTGGCCGCTGTCGTCCAGCAGGTGGTCCTCGACGAAGTAGCGCTCCAGTGCGTCGAGCGAGAACGGTTCCTCGTCCTCGCCCACCAGCGCGGCGTCGGCGAACACCACGCCGAGGCGGCGGCGGAAGAAGTAGCGGGCCGGCTGGCGCAGGAAGGCGGCCAGCTCGCCGAGCTTCAGCACGAAGCCCGGTTCCAGCTCGTAGGGCGGCAAGGCGTCGCCGAGACGCTCGCCCTCGTCCAGGCCGTGGGCCGAGCGCCATTCGCCCGCATAGGTGAGCAAGCCGCCGCGCTCGAAATAGCGGCGGCTGAAGGGCTGCAGCGCGTGCTCGACCGTGCGTTCGGACAGGTCGAGGTTCCAGCCGGCCTTCAGGTAGTCGCGCAGCTGGGCGACCAGCACCGAGGCCGGCTGCTCGCTGTTGTCGCGCACATTGCGGCCGACCCAGCTCACGTAGAGCTTGTCGCGCGCCGACAGCAGCGCTTCCAGCATCAGGTAGCGGTCGTCGTCGCGGCGCGAACGGTCGCCGGGGCGCGCCATGCCGGGCAGCGCCAGCAGGTCGAAATCGGCCTGGCTGGAGCGGCGCGGGAAGTCGCCGTCATTCATGCCGAGCAGGCAGACCACGCGGAACGGCACGGCGCGCATCGGCATCAAGGTGCAGAAGGTCACGCCGCCGGAGACGAACTGGTGGTTCAGGGTCGGCTGGTCGAGTTCCAGCAGCCAGGCCTCGCGCATCACGGCGAGCGGCACCGGCTCGTCGAATTCCGCGGCATCAACGGTCTCCAGCCAGCACTGCAGCGCTTCGTTCAGCTGGGCCAGCGTCAGGCGGTCGGACTCGTCGCTGGGGTGGAAGAAGGCATGCAGCAGCGCGCGCGCCGCCACGCCCCATTCGCGCGGCGTGCGCGGCTTCACGAGTTCGGCGCGCCACGCGAGCAGGGTCTCGATGAACTGGGCCAGCGAACCGGCCAGCGCCGCATCCAGGCCGCCGACTTCCGCATACGGCTCGATGTCGCCGAAGCTCGCGCCCGCGCCGCTGGCATAGCCGAGCAGCATGCGGCGCACGCCGAAGATCCAGGCGTTCTGCTCGCCGGCCGAGCCGAGACCCAGACCCGCGCGATGCTCGCGGTCCAGGCCCCAGCGTACGCCGGAGCCTTCGATCCAGCGGCCCAGGATCGGCAGGTCCTCGGCGTCCAGGCCAAAGCGGCCGGCCACCGCCGGCACGTCGAGCAGGTCGCGCACCTCGCTCTGGCGGCAGCGCTGCTGCGGCAGGCGCAGCAGCCATTCGAGCGCCACCAGCAGCGGATTCACGCTGCGGTCGCGCAGGTCGCCGATCTCGAAGGGGATATGGCGCGGGTCGCTCCGGCGGTGCTGCTCGAACACGGCGTGGATGGCGGCCGAGAAGGTGTCGATGTCGGGCACCATCACGACCACGTCGCGCGGACGCAGGCTCGGGTCCTGGGCGAACCACGACAGCAGCTGGTCGTGCAGCACCTCGACTTCGCGCTGCACGCTGTGGGTGATGTGGAACTCGATCGAGCGGTCGTCGAAAGGCGGCACCTGCGGGTGTTCCGAGAGCGGCAACAGGTCGCGGATCGCGCCCTGCACCTGGGACAGCAGCGAACTGCCCTCCTCGTCGTCGAACAGGTCCACGCGCATGTTGTCAATGCGCGCGCCTTCGCCGTTGTCGAATTCGTCCAGCATGCGCACGAAGTCGCGCCCCTGCCGTCCCCAGCTCGCCAGCAGCGGATGGGTGTGGGCGTGCAGCTCTTCCAGGGGCACGGCGGCAAGGTCCGCGCCCGGACGGTTCGGCTGGCGCTTGCGCGCGGCCTTCAGCAGTTCGCGGCCCTCGATGATGTCGCCCCAGTAGAAGCGGCAGGGATTCGGCACCGCGAACAGCACCTGCGTGTGGCGCGACAGTGCGGCGATGGCCTGCAGGGTCTGGTACGGCAGGGTCGACATGCCGAACAGGATCACCCGGCGCGGCAAGGCGGAGACGGGCTTGCGGCCCGATTCGATCGCCGCCAGGAACTGCTGGTGGATGGCGGCGCGGCCGGTGACGCGGTCTTCCTGCGCCAGGCTGGCATGGATTTCACGCCACAGGCAGGCCTGCCATTTCAGGTCCGGGCCCAGGGGCACCGGCTCGCCCACGGCGCGGCGCAGCTGGTCGCGGCCCGCTTCCCAGTCTTCGAGCCAGTCGGCGCGGTAGACCTGGTACTGGTCGTAGAGGTCGGCCAGGCGCTGGGCCAGCTGCAGGCGGCGCTCCGGGCAGCCGTCGCCGAGGAACTGCGCCAGCGGGGCATAGCTCGTGTCGTGCATCAGCCCGGGCAGCAGGCGCATCAGGCGCCAGGTCAGCGGGTCCTTGTCGAAAGGCGCGCGGGTGGGCACGCGGTCGCGCCCCAGCATGCCGCGATAGGCTTCCCACAGGAAGCGGGCCGGCAGCGCCACGCGGGTGGCGGCGCACACGCCCATGTCTTCGGCCAGGGCGATCTTCAGCCACTCGGCCACCCCGTTCGACTGCACCAGGATCGTCTCCTGCTCGAGCGGTCCCAGCGGATGGCTGCGGATCCAGTCGAACACGGCGCTGCGCAGCAACTCCATCTGGTTGCCGTGCAAAATTAACAAGCCGGGGGTGATCGGGGAAGACATCGGTATGGTTGGGCTGCAGAGGCGCCAAGGATACTCTTTTTGGGGCGCTGGCGAAAGTGCAAGGCACTCGCTACGGGGGTGTGTCGTAGGGTGGACGGCTCTGCCGTCCGCGCGTTCAACGACCCTGTGAATGGATGTGCTGCTTGCAATTCACGCACTGTTTGAACGCGCGGACGGGGAACCCGTCCACCCTACGAGGATTGGTCGGCCTCCCGCGCGCCGAGGCGGGCCATGACGTCGCGTTCGATGCGCGCGAACTGGGCTCGCAACCGGGCCGCCAGCGCCCGCGCCTGGGCCGGCCGGCCGTCCTGCCCCTCCAGGTCTTCGCAGACGGCGGCAAACGCAATCGCCCCCACCGCCCGCGCCGAGGACTTGATGCGGTGCGCCACCGCCGCCGCTGCCGCCAGGTCGCCCTTGGCGAGGGAGACATCGATCTCGTCCAGGGCGTCGCGCGTGGTCGCCAGGAACATGAAGGCAAATTTACGCATGCGTTCGCGATCGCCGTCGAAGGTGGCCTCCAGCAGGGCGAGGTCGATCGGCCCCGTGCCCGCCTGTGGCTGGGGCGCCACGTCCGGCGCCGGCGCCGCGCTGCGGCCCAGGCAGCGCGCGATGGTCGCCGCCAGCAGCTCCGGCACCACCGGCTTGGACAGGAATTCGTTCATGCCCGCTTCCAGGCAGCGGCTGCGGTCGTCGACCCCGGCATTGGCCGTCATCGCGATCACCAAGGTGTCCGCGAGGGCCGGATCGGCGCGGATGCGCCGGGTCGCCGCCAGGCCGTCCATGACCGGCATCTGCACGTCCATCAGCACGCAGTCGAAGCGGTGGCGCGCCATCTCGTCGAGCGCCTCCTGGCCGTTGCCGGCCACCACCACCGCGGCGCCGGCCTGGGCCAGCAGCTCGCGTCCGACCTGCTGGTTGAAGGGATTGTCCTCGACCAGCAGCACGGCGCAGCCGTCCAGGCGCGGCGCCTGCGGCGACGGGGCCGCGCCCAGGCCGGAAATCGCCGCGCTGTCCTCGAGACGCAGCCTGGCGGTGAACCAGAAGGTGCTGCCCGCCCCCAGGCTGCTTTCGACGCCGACCTCGCCGCCCATCAGTTCCGCCAGCTGCTTGCTGATCACCAGTCCCAGGCCGGTGCCGCCATGGCGCCGGGTGGTCGACTGGTCGGCCTGGTGAAAGGGCGTGAACAGGCCGGCCTGCTGTTCCGGCGCGATGCCGATGCCGTTGTCGCGCACCTCGAAGCGCACCAGCAGCTCGGGCCCGAAGGCGCGCGCCAGCCGGACGCGCAGCACGATGCGGCCATGCTCGGAAAACTTGATGGCGTTGCCGGCGAAGTTCAGCAGCACCTGCTCGAGGCGCAGCGGGTCGCCGCGCACCGGACGCATCAGCTCGGGCGCCACCTCGACGTCGATGCCCAGGCCCTTGGCTGCAGCGGCCTGGCCCAGCTGCAGCTCGACGTTGCGCAACAGCGCGTCGAGCATGAAGCCGACGGCGTCGAGTTCCAGCTTGCCGGCCTCGATCTTGGAAAAGTCGAGGATGTCGTTGATGATGCCCAGCAGGTGCTGGCCCGAGTGGTAGATCTTGTCGAGGTAGCCGCGCTGGGCCGGGTCGGTGTTCGACTGCAGCGCCAGGTGGGTCATGCCGATGATGCTGTTCATCGGGGTGCGGATTTCGTGGCTCATGTTCGACAGGAAGTCGCTCTTGGCCTGGCTGGCGGCGTCGGCGCGCGCCTTCAGCTCGTGCAGCGTCGTGATGTCGGTCGAGACGCACAGCACGGCCGGCGGCGCGCCTTCGTGCTGCAGCGGCACGCGCACGCTCCACATCTGGCGGATGCTGCCGTCGGGCTGGACGTGCTCGACCTGGGTGGCGCTGCGGCGGCCGCTCTCGAGCACCTCGCGGTCGCGCTCCCAGGAGGCATCGGCCTGGGGCCCGGGCACCAGATCGATGTCGCGCCGCCCCACCACGCTTGACGCGGGCAGCTTGATCAGCGCGGCGCACTTGGCGTTCACGTACAGGAAGCGGCGCGCGCCATCCTTGAGGTAGACGTAGGCGTCGAGGTTGTCGAGCACCGAGTCGAGCAGCAGGCGCTGGTCGAGGGCCACGCGGCGCGAGCGCACCAGGTTCTGGAGAAAGGCGAAGGCCAGCAGCGTGCCGCCGAGACCGGCGCCAAAGGCGAGCAGCGGCAGGAAGCGGTCGTAGCCCACCACCATGTCGGCGCGCGCGGCCGTGAAATGCGCCTTCCAGCGGGTGCCGGCGTAGTCGATCGGCAGCAGCGTGGTGAAGCGCGCCGCGCCGTCCCCGGAGGCGCCGCGCACCTCGGGGCCGACCAGCAGGCGGTCACCGGCCTGCAGGGCGAGCGGCCGGTCCGCGGGCAGGTCGTGGGAAGGTGCGGTTTCCGTGTAGAGGCTGAGCGTCACCGGCTGCCCCTGAGCCGGCGTGAGCGCACGCGCCACCAGCTTCTCGACCGAGAACGCGATGCCGACGCTGCCCAGGTAGCGCTCGCGGCGCTCCGCGACAGTGGCCGGCAGGCCGCCGCCGAGGTAGATCGGCTCGCGCATGCCGAGCACCGTGGAAGGCTGGGGACGCATGATGCGCACCACCTGGCCGGAGGCGCTGATTGCGCCGCTGTCGCGCGAACGCGCCAGGGCGGCGGCCACGCCCGGGTGGACGGCGATGTCGACGCCGAGGCGGTCGTCGGGCAGGTCGCTCGGTTCGATCCAGGTGATCACCTGGTAATGGGGACGGCGCCCGGCGGGGCGGATGTCGAAGGCCGGATAGCCGCCGGGCCGCACGCTGCCGTCGGCGCGCACGGCGGCGACGAAGGCGTCGCGCCGGGCGTCCGGCACGTAAGCGACAAAGGTGACCGCCTCGATCGCGGGGAACTGCTCGGGCAGGTCGAGCGCCGTGACGTAGCGGTGAAAGCGCAGGCGGTCGAGCGGCGCCTCGCCGGCCGTGTGCAGCGCGCTCAGGCCGCGCAGCACCCGCCCGTACGACGCGATGGCGGCGGCCACCCGCTCGCGCGCCACCTGGGCCACGTTGTCGAAACGGCGCCGCGCGTCGTCTTCGACGGCGCCCAGGGCCAGGAAGTGGAACAGCAGCCCGACCGCGAGCGCGAGCGCGACCGCGGCCGCCCATGGCGCGGCGCGCCGCCAATGCCGGCGCGGGCCGTTGGCGTAATGGTCGGTCGGATGGGGCGGCATGTGCTCCTGGCGTGCGGGTCGGTCGATGCGATATTGCTAGTATAGGGGGTCGCACGCTGCACTTGTTCACCCAAATTCACTCTCGATCACATCCCCATGCCCACGCCAAGCCACACTGCAAGCCCTGCGACCGACCCCTATCTCTGGCTGGAAGAGGTGGACGGCGAGCGCGCCCGCGACTGGGTGCGCGCGCAGAACGGGCTCGCCGAGCGCGAACTCGAAGCCGATCCCGGCTTTCCCGCCCTGCGTACGCGCCTGAAGGGCATCCTCGATTCGACCGACAAGATCCCCTACCCCGGCTGCCACGCCGGCCTGCTCTACAACTTCTGGCGCGACGCCGTGCACGTGCGCGGCATCTGGCGCCGCACCACGCTGGAGGAGTACCGCAAGGCCGCACCAGGCTGGGAGACCGTGATCGACCTCGACCTGCTGGCCCGGGAGGAAGGCGAGAACTGGGTCTGGGGCGGGGCCAGCTTCCTGGAGCCGGGAGGAGACCGCTGCATGGTCTCGCTGTCGCGCGGCGGCGGCGACGCCCGCGTGCTGCGCGAGTTCGACCTGTCGAACCGCTGCTTCGTCGACGGCGGCTTCGTGCTGGAGGAAGCGAAGAGCGACGTGGCCTGGATCGACCGCGACACCCTCTTCGTCGGCACCGACTTCGGTCCCGGCGCGATGACGGATTCCGGCTACCCGCGCATCGTGAAGCGCTGGCGCCGCGGCCAGCCGCTCGCCCATGCCCTCACCGTCTATGAAGCGGGGCAAAGCGACCTGTCCGCGTCCGGCTGGCGCGACGCCACGCCCGGCTTCGAACGCGACTTCGTGCAGCGCCAGATCGGCGTCTACAGCAGCGAGCTGTTCGTGCTGCAGGGCAACACCCTGGTCAAGGTCCCGAAGCCCGAGGATGCGAACGCCTTCGCGGTACGCAGCCAGGTCGTGATCGAACTGCGGTCCGACTGGGAAGCGGGCGGTCGCCGCTATCCGCAGGGCGCGCTGCTCGCCACCGGATTCGACGCTTTCCTCGCAGGCGGGACGGATTTCCAGCTGCTGTTCGAGCCGGGCCCGACCACCTCGCTGGACGGCCTCACGGTGACCCGCGACGCCCTGCTCCTCACCCTGCTGGACAATGTGAGCAACCGCCTGGTCGAGCAGCGCTTCGTGGACGGCGCGTGGCAGGCGCGCGACGTCGGCCTGCCGGAGTCGCAGGCCATCGAGACCTGGGCCTTCGACGCGGTCACGTCGAACCGGTATTTCCTGACCGTGAACGGCTTCCTCGAACCGGCCACGCTCTACCTGACGGAAGCCGGCAGCGACACCCGCGAGGCCCTGAAAACCCTTCCCGCTTTCTTCGAGGCCGAAGGCCTGAGCGTGCGGCAGTTCACGGCAAGCTCGCAGGACGGTACGCGCGTGCCCTATTTCGCGGTCATGAAGGACGACGCCGCGCTGCGGAGCCCCGCACCCACCGTCCTGTATGGCTACGGAGGCTTCGAGGTATCGCTCAAGCCCGCCTATGGCGCCATCAGCGGCGCGGCCTGGCTCGAGCGCGGCGGCGTCTACGTGCTGGCCAATATCCGCGGCGGCGGCGAGTTCGGGCCGCGCTGGCACCAGGCAGCGCTTAAGGAAAATCGCCAGCGCGCTTTCGACGATTTCATCGCCGTCGCCGAAGACCTGGTGGCGCGCGGCATCACCACGCCGCCCCACCTGGGCATCATGGGCGGCAGCAACGGCGGCCTGCTGGTTGGCGCCGTGATGGTCCAGCGCCCCGAGCTGTTCGGCGCCGTGGTCTGCCAGGTGCCGCTGCTGGACATGCGGCGCTACCACCAGCTGCTGGCGGGCGCCTCCTGGATGGGCGAATACGGCGACCCGGACGATCCTGCGCAGTGGGAAGCGATCGGGCGCTATTCGCCCTACCAGAACGTGCGCCCGCGCATCGACGACGGCCATTGGCCGCGGGTGCTGTTCACCACGTCGACGCGCGACGACCGCGTGCACCCGGGCCATGCGCGCAAGATGGCGGCGCGCATGCTGGAATACGGACACGACGTGCTGTACTGGGAGAACACCGAGGGCGGGCACGCCGGCGCGGCGGACAATGCGCAGATCGCGCGCATGTGGGCCCTGACCTGGACCTTCCTGCGCCGCCAGTTAATGCCTGCAAAACCGTAGGGTGGGCGGTCCTCCGCCCACGCGTTCAACGACACAATCCGACGATGCGGCTCGTCCATTCTCGAGCCGCTTGAACGCGTGGGCGGCACAGCCGCCCACGCTACGAACCCCACCTTCGTTCGCGTCAGGAGGCCAGCCGGTGCGCGAACAGCGCCTCCCACGTCGCTCCGATGTCGACATACAGCGCCACCGCGGTCTCGACCCCGATCACCTGCGGCGAGCCCAGGCGGCTGGTCACCACGCCGGCGCGCCGCAGCAGGCGCTCGATTGCCGTGGTTGTCACCGTCACATAGCGCGACAGGCCGTTCTCGTAGCCATGCCGGATGATGGCGGCGATCGATTCCATCGTCATCTCGGAGAAACCGTAGCTGCCGGCGCCGTCGGTCTCCAGCGCGAAACGCGACAGCTCCCACACCAGCGGATCGCTCGGCGCATCGCGGCCTTCGAGCAGCTGCGGGAAGGAGTCCTTCAGCATATAGGGGCCTTCGGTCGGCAGCAGGCGCCAGCAGCCGCGCAGCATGCCGCCTGCCTCGCGCATCAGCATGTAGCGCGGCTCGAGCGCGTCGTAGCCGTCGATCTCCATGCCGGACAGGACCGGCACTTCCCAGCCCAGCCGCCCGCGAAATACCTTGGCGCGCAGCGTGTGCATTTCCCACAGATCCTTCGATTTGAATTCGCGGCGTGCAGCGATGTTGATCAGCATGCTCATGGTTGGCCCCTAGTCGAGTGGTGGATGATCGTTCTGAAGACTTATGCATTGCGCATACAAGATTTATGCAAGATGGGCAGTGCGGGAACTATCAGCTCTGCTAGGTGGCGGCTGCAGTACCGTCGGTGGAATACTTGCAATTTGCATAGACCGAACGGAAAGGGATCGAACATGGCAAACGATATGATGTGCGGCGCACTGGCGGCGGAACTGGAAGCCCAGCAGGCTGTCCAGGCGGGTGGTCCGGCCCAGCAGGCCAGGTCGCACGACCTGCGGCGCCTGCGCATCGCCAAGCGCGAGAGCCAGGAAAAATTCTGGAGCCGCTTCGGGGTCACGCAGTCGAGCGGCAGTCGCTTCGAAACCGGCCTGGCCATTCCCGCCCCTGTCGCCATCCTGCTGCGCCTCTACGTCAACGGGCGTCTCAGCGATGGTGATCTTCAGGTGTGATCAGGCCCAGGGCGATCGCCTTGACGACCGCCTGCTGGCGGGTGCTGACGCCGAATTTCTGGCGCACGTTTGCGAGGTGAAAGTTGACGGTCGCCTCGGAGCAGTTGGTGATCCGGGCGACCTCCCATGAGGACTTGCCAGCCATGACCCATTGCAGGACCTCGAGTTCGCGCCGGGTCAGGCGCGGCGCCTCGGGTTCGAGTTTCGCCTCGCGAAAGCGCGCCGAGGAGGCGAAGGCATAGTCGCGGATCAGGGAAAGGCCCGGCATCGCCTCCGCGATCGCGCGCTCGACCGGCACCCCGGGGCGGGCGTCGCACACGAAGCTGATCACCCCGAACTCCCCTTGCGGGCCGTGGACCGGCAGCGTGACCCCGCTCCTGATGCCGTGGGCGCTGGCTTCCTCGTACAACGCACCCGAGGCGCCCTCGCCGAAGGTGGACGGGGCCCAGACCAGGGGCAAGGTACTCGAGAGGCAATGGCCGACGGTCGGGTCGACATAGGCGAAACCATTGGCGTCGTAGCGGCTGCGCCATTCGCTCGAATAATTACTGCGCAAGAAAGCCGTTTCGAAACGCGCATGGCGCGAGGGCACCACGCCGTACAGGACCTGGTCGAAGCCCTGCCCGCGCGCCAGCCCGAACAGGCGCTCGCACCACGCGAGGTCGTTCGGGGCCTCCAGCAAATCCAGCAGCAGGGCGTTGTCGATCATGGCACGTCGGGACAATAGTCGGTCAGGCATTCCCATGCTAGATGAATCGCGACGCTGAACTCTCTCCGAAATTCACATTCCGATGTAAACACGGCGAAATTTGGTCCACGAATTGTCGTAACAACGCAACATCGCGCCGAATCGTGCGCTGCCTGTCGGCCGGCTACGCTACCCTCCGCGGGATTGCCTTCAGTAATTTTCTAATTTGCAAGACTTCTTGACGGCCGAGCTACTTGACTTGAATTTTTACAAGAGTATCTTTCGATCGTTTCACATGACACATTCGCCGGCGACACCGGCTCGAGTGCGTCATGTAGCCGCACCTCTCTACCCGCACTTACCTATTACTTATCGAAACAAGGATCGAGTCGATGAATAACATGACCGACATGGGCGAACAGTTGGACGTCAAGCTGCTGCTCACCACGCTGATGGCGCTGAAGAAAGGCGACTTCTCGGTGCGCATGCCCTCGGACTGGACCGGTGTCTCCGGCAAGATCGCCGACACGCTCAACGACATCATCTCGACCAAGGAAAAAATGGTGGAGACGGTCACCGAGGTGTCGCGCGTCGTCGGCCGCGAAGGCCACCTGACCCAGCGCGCCGACGTGCCGGGCGTGGTGGGCGGCTGGGCCACCATCATCAGCTCGGTCAACACCCTGATCGACGACCTGGTGCGCCCGACCACCGAGATGGCGCGCGTCATCGGCGCCGTGGCGAAGGGCGACCTGTCCCAGACCATGGCGCTGGAAGTCGACGGCCACCCCCTGAAGGGCCAGTACCTGCGCGCGGCGATGACCGCGAACACCATGGTGGAACAGCTCTCCTCCTTCTCTTCCGAAGTGACGCGCGTGGCGCGCGAGGTGGGTACCGAGGGTAAGCTCGGCGGCCAGGCGCAGGTGAAGGGCGTGGCGGGTACCTGGAAGGACCTGACCGACTCGGTAAACTCGATGGCGGGTAACCTGACGTCCCAGGTGCGTAACATCGCCGAGGTGACCACCGCGGTGGCGAACGGCGACTTGTCGAAGAAGATTACCGTCGACGTGCGCGGCGAGATCCTGCAGCTGAAGGACACCATCAACGTCATGGTGGACCAGCTGCGCTCCTTCGCATCCGAAGTGACGCGCGTGGCGCGCGAGGTGGGTACCGAAGGCAAACTCGGCGGCCAGGCCTACGTGCCCGGCGTGGGCGGCACCTGGAAGGACTTGACCGACAACGTGAACTTCATGGCGTCGAACCTGACGGGCCAGGTGCGTAACATCGCGGCGGTGACGACCGCGGTGGCGAACGGCGACCTGTCCAAGAAGATCACCGTGGACGTGAAGGGCGAGATTCTCGAACTGAAGAACACGATTAACGTCATGGTGGACCAGCTGTCCTCCTTCGCATCCGAGGTGACGCGAGTCGCCCGTGAGGTGGGTACCGAGGGCAAGCTCGGCGGCCAGGCGCAGGTGAAGGGCGTGGGCGGCACCTGGAAGGACTTGACCGACTCGGTGAACTCGATGGCGGGTAACCTGACCGGCCAGGTGCGTAACATCGCGGACGTGACCACCGCGGTGGCGAACGGCGACTTGTCCAAGAAGATTACCGTGGACGTGAAGGGCGAGATTCTCGAGCTGAAGAACACCATCAACGTGATGGTCGACCAGCTGAACTCCTTCGCATCCGAGGTGACGCGCGTGGCGCGTGAAGTGGGTACCGAGGGCCGCCTGGGCGGCCAGGCAAACGTGCCTGGCGTCGCGGGTACCTGGAAGGACTTGACCGACAACGTGAACTTCATGGCGGGTAACCTGACCGGCCAGGTGCGTAACATCGCCGAGGTGACCACTGCGGTGGCGAACGGCGACCTGTCCAAGAAGATTACCGTGGACGTGAAGGGCGAGATTCTCGAACTGAAGAACACCATCAACGTCATGGTGGACCAGCTGTCCTCCTTCGCATCCGAGGTGACCCGCGTGGCGCGTGAGGTGGGTACCGAGGGTAAGCTGGGCGGCCAGGCCTACGTGCCGGGTGTCGGCGGCACCTGGAAGGACTTGACCGACAACGTGAACTTCATGGCGTCGAACCTGACGGGCCAGGTGCGTAACATCGCGGCGGTGACGACCGCGGTGGCGCGCGGTGACCTGTCCAAGAAGATTACCGTGGACGTGAAGGGCGAGATTCTCGAACTGAAGGACACCATCAACGTCATGGTGGACCAGCTGTCCTCCTTCGCATCCGAGGTGACCCGCGTGGCGCGTGAGGTGGGTACCGAAGGTAAACTCGGCGGCCAGGCGAACGTGTCGGGTGTGGCGGGTACCTGGAAGGACTTGACCGAGAACGTCAACCAGCTGGCGGCAAACCTGACCAACCAGATGCGCGCGATCGGCGAGGTGGCGACCGCGGTGACCCGTGGTGACCTCTCGCGTAGCATCCAGGTGGAAGCGCGCGGCGAGGTGTCCTACCTGAAGGACAACATCAACGAGATGATCCGTAACCTGAAGGAGACCACGCAGAAGAACGCGCAGCAGGATTGGCTCAAGACCAACCTTGCCCGATTCACCCGCCTGCTGCAGGGCCAGCGCGACCTGCAGGCCGTGACCAAGCTGATTCTTTCGGAACTGGCGCCGCTGGTCTCGGCCCACCACGGCGTGTTCTACATGATGGACTCGCAGGAGACCGATGCACGCCTGCGCATGATCGCCTCCTACGGCTACCGTTCCAGCCGCAAGCTGCCGACTTCCTTCCTGCCGGGCGAGGGCCTGGTGGGCCAGTGCGCGCTGGAGAAGAGCCGTATCTGGCTGACCGACGTGCCGCGCGACTACATCGTGGTGTCCTCGGGCCTGGGCTCGGCGCCGCCGAACAACATCGTGGTGCTGCCGATCCTGTTCGAACAGCAGGTCAAGGCGGTCATCGAGATCGCCTCGCTCGACCGCTTCACCGAGACCCACCTGTCCTTCCTCGACCAGCTGATGGAATCGATCGGCGTGGTGCTGAACACCATCGAGGCAAACAGCCGTACCGAGTCGCTGCTGACCCAGTCGCAATCGCTGGCGCAGGAACTGCAGCAGACCAACCAGGAACTGGCGGAAAAGGCGCGCCTGCTGTCCGAGCAGAACATCGAGGTGGAACGCAAGAACCGCGAGGTGGAGCAGGCCAAGCTGGCGCTGGAAGAAAAGGCGACCCAGCTGGCCCTGTCCTCCAAGTACAAGTCCGAGTTCCTGGCGAATATGTCGCACGAGCTGCGTACACCGCTGAACTCGCTGCTGATCCTGGCCCAGCAGCTCTCGGATAACCCCGAGGGCAACCTGTCGGGCCGCCAGGTGGAATTCGCGAAGACCATCCACGGCTCGGGCTCCGACCTGCTGACCCTGATTAACGACATTCTCGACCTGTCGAAGATCGAATCCGGTACCGTCACCCTGGACGTGTCGGAATACCGCTTCTCGAACCTGCGCAACTACGTGGACCGCACCTTCCGCCACATGGCCGAAGCCAAGCACCTCGGTTTCGAGGTCGACCTGGCCGACAACCTGCCGACCGCGGTGATGACCGACACCACGCGCCTGCAGCAGGTGTTGAAGAACCTGCTGTCCAACGCCTTCAAGTTCACCAGCCACGGCACGGTCTCGATGAGCATCAGCCTGGTGAACAGCGGCTGGACCGCCGACCACCCGAACCTGGTGCACGCGGATGCGGTGCTGGCCTTCTCGGTGCGCGACACCGGCGTCGGCATCCCGTCCGACAAGCTGCAGCTGATCTTCGAGGCATTCCAGCAGGCCGACGGCTCCACCGCCCGTAAATACGGCGGCACCGGCCTGGGCCTGTCGATCTCGCGCGAACTGGCGCGCCTGCTGGGCGGCGAAATCCGTGTCGAGTCCACGGTCAACGTCGGCTCCACGTTCACGCTGTACCTGCCCTACAACCGCGCAGGCTTCGTCAACTACGAACAGACGCGCCAGCCGCAGCCGGCGCGCCTGGCTCCGCCGCCGGCAAGCACCGCCACCACCGTGTCCTACCAGCCGGTGGTGCAGGCAAGCGCCGACGTGGCGACCGCCGACGCGTCGGCCGAAACGGGCGCGCAGGTCGAATACGCCTCGGTGCTGGATGACCGCGGCCTCGTGACGCCGGGCGATCCTTCGGTGCTGATCGTCGAGGACGACGAGCGCTTCGCCAAGGTGCTGCTCGACTTCGCCCGCGAGAAGAACTTCAAGGCCATCGTCACCCAGCGCGGCGACTCGGCCCTGTCGCTGGCCCGCGACTACCTGCCGTCCGCGATCCTGCTCGACATCGACCTGCCGGACATCGACGGCTTCACGGTGCTCGACCGCCTCAAGCGCGACCCGAACACCCGCCACATCCCGGTGCACGTGATGTCGTCCCTGCGCGAACGCGAGCGTGCGCTGCGCCAGGGCGCCATCTCCTACATCAACAAGCCGGTGGGCCGCGAAGCGCTGCAGGAAGAATTCAAGCGCATCCAGAAGTTCCTGATGGGCGGCAAGCGCTCGCTGCTGGTGGTGGAAGACGACATGGCCCAGCGCGAGTCCATCGTGGCCCTGATCGGCAACACCGACATCCACATGGTCACCGTCGACACCGGCGCCGCCGCCCTCGAAACGCTGGAGAGCCAGCACTTCGACTGCATGGTGCTGGACCTGACCCTGCCGGACATCTCGGGCTTCGAGCTGATGGACAGGATCACCAAGAACGAGCGCCTGCGCGACTTGCCGATCGTGATCTACACCGCCAAGGAACTCTCGCGCGGCGAAGTCACGAAGCTCAAGCGCTACGCCAAGACCATCGTCATCAAGGACGCCCGCTCGCCGGAACGCCTGCTGGACGAAACCGCCCTGTTCCTGCACCGTTCGCAGGCCAGCCTGCCGGAGCAGCAGCGCCGCATGCTCGAAGAGATCCACGCGCTCGATGGCGGCCTGGCCGGCCGCAAGGTCCTGATCGTCGACGACGACCTGCGCAACATCTTCGCCCTGTCCACCCTGCTGGAGCGCCAGCAGATGCAGGTGCTGTTCGCCGAGAACGGCCGCGACGGCATCGAGGTGCTGGAGAAGGATCCGACCATCGAGATCGTCCTGATGGACATCATGATGCCGGAGATGGACGGCTACGACACGATGCGGGCGATCCGCCGCATTCCGAAGTTCCGCTCGCTGCCCATCATCACCCTGACCGCGAAGGCGATGAAGGGTGACCGCGACAAGTGCATCGCCGCGGGCGCCTCGGACTACATCACCAAGCCGGTCGACGTGGCCCAGCTGCTGTCGATGATGCGCGTTTGGCTCCATTAATGGTTGCACTGATGACGGCTCGCGACATCAGTGGCTTCGCCAGCCTGGCCGAGCGCCAGGCAACGGAGGAGCTCGAGATCGAGCTGCTGCTCGAGGCGCTGTACCAGCGCTTCGGCATCGACCTCCGCGGCTACGGGCGCGACAGGCTGCGCGAGCGCCTGCTTGCAGAGGTTTCAGCGCGCGGCCTGGCCACGCTCTCGAGCCTGCAGGAGCGCCTGCTGCACGAGGGCGGGGTGGCGGAAGACGTGGTGCGCGCCCTCGGCGTGCCGGCGGCGCCCCTGTTCGACCTGCCCGACGATACCCGGCGGCTGCGCACGGCGCTGGGCGACAGCCTGCGCCCGACCGCGCTGCCCAAGGTCTGGCTGGCCGAACCCGCCGGCGTGGCCGAGGCCTGGACCCTGGCGATCCTGCTGGCCGAGGAAAAGCTCTACGCCCGCACCCAGGTCTTCGCCACCGTCGGCAGCGACGAGCAGCTGGCCCGGATGCGGGCCGCTTCCCTGCCCGCGGCGCAGCTCCAGTCCTCGCAATCGCATTACGAGGCCAGCGGCGGCAACGGGCGCCTGGCGGACTATTTCGAGATTGTGAACGGCGAGGCGCGCCTGCTGCCGCGCCTGCGCGAACGCATCACCTGGGCGCAGTACAGCCTGGTGACCGACGCGTCCTTCAACGAGTTCCACGGCATCGTCTGCCGCCGCGCCCTGCCCGACTTCGGGCCGCTGCTGCGCCAGCGCGTGCTGAGGCTGTTCCGCGACAGCCTGTCGCTGTTCGGCGTGCTGGGGCTGGACCGCGAGCTGGAGGCGACGGATGCGGGGGTGGAGGATTACCAGCCGCTGTTCGGGGATGGCGGGTGGTACAAGCGCGTACGCTAATCCGCGCATGCGGTCTGCTTATCGTAGGGTGGGCGGATTTCCGCCCACGCGGTGATCGTTAGTGGTGGAATGTAAGGTCCGGATGATCTCGCAGCCGGCTGAACGCGTGGGCAGAATCTGCCCACCCTACAACTTCGACATACGGTCGCGCCACGCCTGCAGGTGCGGCATCCCTTCCTCCCCCGGCCTGAACTTCATCAGGCCGCGCGCGAACTCCAGCGCGCAGAAGGCCGTGATATCGGCAATCGTGAAGCGCTCCCCCGCCACATAGGGGTGCTTGTCCAGCTCCCCATCCAGCCACCGCGCCGTATCGCGCATCTTCCGCCCCTGCGCCGCGCCGAACTCGGGAAACTGCGGCTGCTCCAGCACCGCCAGCCCTGGATGCGTGTGGCGCACGCAGTGCGCGATCTCCAGCATCAGGTGCAGTTCCACGCGCCGGTCGGCCATCTCGATGAAGGCGCGCTCGGTCGCATCGACGCCCATCAGGTTCGGCTCCGGATACAGGCCCTCGAGGTAGGTGCAGATGGCGCGCGTCTCGCTCAGGGCGCGGCCGTCGTCCAGCACCAGCACGGGAATGCGGCCCATCGGGTTCAGCGCGAGGAATTCCGGGTTGCGGTGCCCGCCGGCGTTCAGGTCGACCTCGACGGTCTCGATGCCGGTGATGCCCTTGGCGGCCATGAACATGGCGACGCGCCGCGGATTCGGCGCACGGGGACTGGTGTAGAGGCGCATCGGCATTCCTTCTCAAGTGATCGATGCGCCATGATAGCCCGGCCGGACCTGGGCCGGCACGCCCGGCGCGACGCCGCTGGGGGCACGCTCGGCCGCGATCCAGGCGTCGATCGCGTCGGCGCAGCCCGGCGGCAGGTGCAGGCCCAGCTTGCTGCGCCGCCAGAGCACGTCCTGGGCGCTGCGCGCCCATTCGTGCCGCACCAGGTAACGCAGTTCGGCTTCATACAGACCGGGCACGATCTCGGCTCCCAGCCCGTCGAGGCCGCGCGCATCCGCCAGCAGGGTGTCCACGCGGGTCCCGTAGGCGCGCGCCCAGCGCCCCACCAGGCCCGGCGGCAGCCAGTCGAGCCGGCGCTGAAGGGCCGCGACCCAGCGGTCGAATTCGAGCACGCCGCGCTTGTCGGGCAGCGGGCCGAACAGGTCGCCGCCGGGCAGCAGTGCGTCCGCGGTCCAGGCGGGCCGCGCGGGGCCAAGGCTCGATGCGATCCAGTCCGTCGCCTCTTCGGCCAGCCGGCGGTAGGTGGTGATCTTGCCGCCGAAGACCGACAGCAAGGGGGCGCCGGCGCCGTCGCGGCCCAGGGAATAATCGCGCGTGGCCTCCGCGGCCTTGTCGGACGCGTCCTCCAACAGGGGACGCACCCCGGAATAGCTCCACACCACATCCGAGGGCCAGACCTGGCGCCGGAAGTAGCGGTTCGCGAGCGCGCACAGGTAGGAGGTTTCGGTATCGGCGATCACGACCTCGTCCGGGTCGCCCGTGAAGTCGAGGTCGGTCGTGCCGATGAGGGTGAAGACGCCCTCGTAGGGCATGGCGAAGACGATGCGCCCGTCCGGGTGCTGGAAGATGTAGGCGTAGCTGTGGTCGAACAGGCGCGGCACCACGATGTGGCTGCCCTTCACGAGGCGCAGGCGCCGCTGTGCCGTGGGAGCGGCGCCGCTGGCCACCGCATCGACCCGTCCCGCCCAGGGACCGGCTGCGTTGACCAGGCAGCGCGTGCGCACCCGTTTGCGCCCGCCTTCCCCTTCCAGCGTGACCACCCAGTGCCGCGCGTGCCGTTCGAAGCCGCTGCAGCGCGTGCGGGTGCGTACCTCGGCGCCGCGTTCATGGGCGTCGAGCGCATTGAGCACGACCAGCCGCGCATCGTCGACCCAGCCGTCCGAGTACACGAAGCCGCGCCTGAAGGCGGGCTTGAGCGGGCCGCCGGCGCGGTGCCCGGCCAGGTCGACCGCCCGCGAGCCGGGCAGGAATTCGCGCGGCGCCAGGCGGTCGTAGAGGAACAGGCCGGCGCGGATCAGCCAGGCGGGCCGCTGGCCGCTATCCTGGGGCATCACGAAGCGCAGCGGGTGCATGATGTGGGGCGCGCTGCGCAGCAGCACTTCGCGCTCGGCCAGGGCCTTGCGCACCAGGCCGAACTCGTAGTGTTCGAGGTAGCGCAGGCCTCCGTGCACCAGCTTGCTGGACGCCGAGGACGTGTGGGCGCCGAGGTCGTCCTTGTCGCACAGGAGCACCCGCAGGCCGCGCCCTGCCGCGTCGCGCGCGATGCCCGCGCCATTGATGCCGCCGCCGACCACCAGCACATCGTATTCGAACCCGCTGTCTTCCACCATGTCCGCCTCCACGCCGAATCGTCCCAGTGTAGGGAGACGCCCGCAGGCCCTCTTTGCCTGTATCAATTATGCGGAGAATGCGCGTGCTCGTGTGTAAAATCGCCACATGCACAACACGCCCGGCGCACCAGAGGTGCGCGCATGGGTCCGCATGCCCTCGGGCAAGCGCCTGGACCTGCTCAACCCCACCCCCTTCGACTGGGACGACGCCGACCTGGCGCTCGGCCTGGCCCGCACCTACCGCTGGGGCGGACACTCGGCCTGGCCGCTGCCGCTGTCGGTGGCCCAGCATTCGATCGCCGTGATGCTGCTGCGGCGGGCGGTGTCTCCCCGCCCTTCTCCGGTGCAGGAGCTGCGCGAGCTGCTGCACGACGCCGAGGAAGGCCTGCTCGGCTTCGACGCGGTCTCGGTCATCAAGCCCTTCCTGGGCGAGGGTTTCCGGGCCCTGACGCGGCGCCTCGAGCAGGCGGTCTTCCTGCGCTACGGCCTGCCCGCCTGGACCGAGAAGGAACACCGCCTGCACAAGCAGGCCGACCGCCTGGCCGCCGCTTCCGAAGCCGTGCACGTCACCGGCTGGACCCGCGAGGAAGTGCTGCGCACCCTGAAGATCCGCGCCCGGGTGCTGGAGCGCGACCCGCTGGCCGATCACTACGGCTGCACGCCCTGGGAACCGTGGGCGCCCGGCCTGGCCGCCGAGCGCTTCCTGCTTGAGCTGGAACGCCTCAAGCGCGAAGAAGGCCATGGATCCTGACCAGGCCATCGAACGCGGCGCCGCGCTGCTTGCCGATGCGGGCGCGATCCTGATCGCCGCGGGCGCGGGAATCGGCGTGGATTCCGGCCTGCCCGACTTTCGCGGCACCACCGGCTTCTGGCGCGCCTATCCGCCGCTGGCCCGTCTCGGCCTGGCCTTCCACGACATGGCCAACCCGGCCACCTTCGACGACGATCCGCATCTCGCCTGGGGTTTCTATGGACACCGCCTGGCCCTGTACCGGGCCACGCGGCCGCACGCCGGCTTCGCCATCCTGCGGGCCATCGCGGCACGCGCCCCTCATGGGGCCCACGTCTTCACAAGCAATGTCGACGGCCAGTTTCAACGCGCAGGATTCTCCGGGATTGTCGAATGCCACGGCTCGATCCACTACCTGCAGTGCACCCGTCCCTGCTGCCATGCCATCTGGCCGGCCACTGCCATCGCGCCGGAAGTCGACATGGACGCGTGCAGGCTGGTTTCGCCACTGCCGCAATGCCCGAACTGCGGCATGCTCGCGCGGCCGAACATCCTGATGTTCAATGACGGCGCCTGGCTGGCCGGCCGTACCGAGGCGCAATACGAGCGTTTCGCCGAGTGGCGCGCCGCCGCGCGCCGCCTGGCTGTCATCGAGATCGGCGCCGGTGTGGACATTCCCTCGGTGCGGCGAATGGCCGAGTCGCAAGGCGTCCCTGTCGTACGCATCAATCCGCGCGAAGCGGCGGTACGCAACGGGGTCGCACTGGAGATGGGCGCACTGCCGGCGCTGACGCTGCTGGCCGAGGCCTTAGGAATTGATAAAGATCAAATCTGACAGCTAAGTGCCTGATTCTTTTGAACATTCGCCAATATCCACAAGATCTGTGGATAAAGATGTGGAAAAGCACTACTTGACAAGCCGAAAGTCCAGTAATGGCGCGGGTTTCAACAAAATGCCCGTTTTGAAGTCAAAATCAAAGCCTCGTAAAATCAATGACTTACGTACGCACAGCTTTCGTGCAGCCTTAATACCTTAGGCAGATTCCTACAAAACCCGCCGGCGGGGGATAAGTCGTCAACATGCCTTCATCTGCGCTCATCTCGCGCGCTCATTTCCACGCATTTCTTGCCCGGTCTCTCACCAGCATCCGCACGCTCTCCGGCACCGGTGCGCGCAGGTGCCGGGACCCGGCGTCGAGCCAGGTGCTCTCCTCGAAATGCTTCAGCATGGCCGGGGTGATGAAGCGCGTGCGCGCCGCATACACGTGGCGGTCGCCCGTGGACGCCTGCTGCTTGATGAAGAAGCGGTTCGGGAGCACCAGGTGCAGGTGTTCGCGGGCGCGCGTCATCGCCACGTAGAGCAGGCGCCGCTCTTCCTCGATGTCGTCCTGGTTCCCCGTCGCCATGTCCGACGGGATGCAGCCGTCCACCACGTTCAGCACGTGCACGGATTTCCACTCCTGCCCCTTGCTCGAATGGATGGTCGAGAGGATCACGTAGTCTTCGTCGAGCAGGGGCGGCCCGGCGCGGTCGCTGGTGGCCTCGGGCGGATCGAGCGTGATCTCGGCCAGGAAGGCTTCGCGCGAACCGTGGCCGCCCGCCAGGGCGGCCAGCTGCTCGACGTCGGCCGCGCGCACCTGTGCATCGTCGTGCAGGCGCTCCAGGTGCGGCAGGTACCACTGCTTGACCAGTTCGATGTCGGCCGGCCAGCGCAGGCCCGGCGTGCGCAGGCGCCGGTACAGGGCGCAGAAAGCCTCCCAGTCGGCCTTGCTGCGCGCCGGCGGCGCGAAGCCCTCCAGCGCCGCCACCGGGTCGGGCGATGCCGCGATCGCGTCCAGCAGGCGGGTCGCGGTAGCCTGGCCGATGCCGGGGATCAGCTGCACGGTCCGGAAACCCGCCATGCGCCCGGCCGGATTCTGCACGAAGCGCAGCATCGCCAGCACGTCCTTGATATGGGAGGCTTCGAGGAATTTCAGGCCGCCGAATTTCACGAAGGGGATGTTCCGGCGCATCAGTTCAAGCTCCAGCGCCGCGCTGTGGCTGGCCGCACGGAACAGCACCGCCTGCTGGGTGAGCGCAATCCCGGCCTCGCGGTGCTCGAGGATGCGATTGCAGACCCAGCGCGCCTGCTCGGCCTCGTCGGGAATCAGGACCAGCTGCGGCTTGGCGCCGGAGGCCTTGTCGGTCCACAGCGTCTTCGCGTGGCGCTCCAGCGCGCCGGCGATCACCGCGTTCGAGGCGTCCAGGATGGGCTGGGTCGAGCGGTAGTTGCGCTCCAGCGTGATGACCTCTGCCGGGCGCGTGAATTCCTTGGGAAAGTCGAGGATGTTGCGGACCGTCGCGCCGCGGAAGGCGTAGATCGACTGGGCGTCGTCGCCCACCACCATCACGCCCTCGCCGCCCGGCTTCATGCCGGTGAGGATGGAGGCCTGCAGGCGGTTGGTGTCCTGGTATTCGTCGACCAGCACGTGGTCGAACAGGGCGCCGAGCTCGGGACCCAGCACCGGGTCGCCGGCCATCTCGGCCCAGAACAGCAGCAGGTCGTCGTAGTCGAGCACGTTCTGCTCCTGCTTGGCGTCGACGTAGGCGCCGAACAGGGTCTTGAGCTGGCCTTCCCACTCGCTGCACCAGGGGAAGGTCGACTGCAGCACCTGGTCCAACGGCGCGCGGCTGTTCACCACCCGCGAATAGATCGACAGGCAGGTGCCCTTGAGCGGAAAGCGTTTCTCTGTATTCGACAGGCCGATCTCGTGGCGCACCATGCCCATCAGGTCTTCCGAATCGCCGCGGTCATGGATGGTGAAGGATTCGTCGAGGCCGATGCGGCCGGCGTATTCGCGCAGCAGGCGCGCGCCGATCGCGTGGAAGGTGCCGGCCCAGGGCAGCGTGATCGGAGAACCGGCGCCATTCCGGCCCAGCAGGCGCTGCAGCACACCGCTGGCGCGCTGGCCCATCTCGCCCGCGGCGCGGCGCGAGAAGGTCAGCAGCAGGATACGCTGGGGATCGGCTCCCGACTGGATCAGGCGCGCCACCCGGTGCGCCAGGGTATTCGTCTTGCCCGAGCCGGCCCCGGCCACGACCAGCAGGGGACGCACCAGCTCAGCGCCGATGTCGTGCTCGACCGCGGCCCGCTGTTCGGCATTGAGGCTCGCGAACGGATCGCTTGGCACGGCAGGCTGGTCGATAACGGCGGACATGGGGGCGGCTGGGGTGAAAATGCCATACTGTACATTTGTCCAGTTGTGTTGCGCAAGCAGAAATCTGGACGGGCACAAGCATTGTCTTGGCCTGTCGCCCGAACATACCCGCTCTCTGGTCATGCATTACAAGCAAAAAAATCGCTAAGTCACGGATCTATAAAATATTTTCCGGATATCCACAAACTCTGTGAATAACTATGTGGAAAAGCGGGGGCTTGACACGCCGGACGCGGCCATTGATGCGGCTTTCAACAATTTGCCTATTGGGAAGGCAGCGCCGATAGCCCCAAAAATCAAGGGTTTACATGCATGTCCCGCCTGCGCATCAGGCCTGCACACAAAATTAACCTTAAAAAATTTATGTGCATAAGCCGGCTCTGCCTGACCCGCCTTCGAACCGCGCCGGCCAGTGCACAAAGCCGTTTCAGGCCGGGCGCAGGGCGGCGCCGCTGCGGCGCTTCGACGGGTCGAGCAGGACACGGGTGATGATCCGCGTGTCGACCGCATGCGACTTCAGGAATTCGAGGGCGGACAGCGTGCCGGCGGCGCGCATCAGGAGAATCGCGTCGTCGACGATGTCGCGCTGGCGCAGGTCGCACCTGGCCTCCCTGGCGTCGTCGGAGATGGCGTGGAGGGTACGCGGAGGATTCATCGTGCGCCTGCCCTTTCTGTCATGGATTGGTGGGGCTGCGAGCAGTATGGTCGAAGCCAGATCAATGTCAATACCCGATTCAGGTCAAAGGGACGATTCCGAATATGTGCTTGGACTGTACAAGCCGGGCAGCGCTGCGACACAGCCTCCTCGCGCCGCCTACAATGGCCGCGCCACCCATCGACGAACGAGGACACCATGAACACCCATCCCGACCCCGACATGAATCCCGGCGACGAAGCCGAACCCGGCACGCCCGGCGCCGGCGAAGACGTCTGCGAAATCTGCGCCGGCAGCGGCAAGCAGGCCGACGGCAAGCCCTGCCCGAACTGCGGCGGCAGCGGCCACGTCATGCGCGGGATCGGCGGCGGCTGAGGCCGGCCGGGTCCGCGTGGACAGGGCGCGCCGCCCACGGCGATAATGCGGCGATGGACTCGCCACCTTCCCGCCCCCGGCCCGCCTCGCTCACCGATCTCTTCGTCTCCTTCACCGTCCTGGCCCTGCAGGGCTTCGGCGGCGTGCTGCCGGTCGTCCAGCACGAGCTGGTCGAGCGCAAGCGCTGGCTGACGCAGGAGGAGTTCGTCGAGGACTGGGCGGTGGCGCAGATCATGCCCGGCCCCAACGTGGTCAACCTGGCCCTGACGCTCGGCGCGCGCTGGTTCGGCCTGCGCGGCGCCCTGGCGGCAATGGGCGGCCTGCTGGCCATGCCCCTGGTGCTGGTGCTGCTGCTGGCGGTCGTGCACGCGCAGTTCAAGGACGATCCGGCCGTCGGCGGCGCCCTGCGCGGCATGGCGGCGGTATCCGCCGGCCTGATCGCGGCGGCCGGCCTCAGGCTGTCGAGCGCGCTGGCCAGGAATCCCATTCCGCTTCCCATGTGCATCGCGATCGCGGCCGCCGGCTTCGTGCTGCTGGCGTGGGTGCGGGTCCCGCTGCTGTGGGTGCTGCCGCCGCTCGGCCTGCTCGGCTGCGTGCTGGCCTGGCGCCGCTTGCGGCCATGAACGCGCCGCAGCTGGTGTTCGGCTGGCACGACTGGCTCGACCTCTTCATCCACTACCTGATGCTGTCCCTGCTCTCGCTGGGCGGCGCGATCTCGGCCACGGGCGACATGCACCGCTACCTGGTCGAAGACAAGGGCTGGCTCAGCGAATCGCAGTTCAGCGAATCGGTCGCGCTGGCCCAGGCCGCGCCCGGCCCCAACGTGCTGTTCGTGGCCCTGATGGGCTGGCACGTGGGCATGAACACGGGCAGCCTGGCGGCCGCCTTTCTCGGGGTGGGCACCACCATGACCGGCATCCTGCTACCCTCCTCCGTCCTGACCTACCAGGTCGCCCGATGGGGCCACCGCAACCGCGAGCTGCGCGCGGTGCGCGCCTTCAAGCTGGGCATGGCGCCGATGGTGATCGGCATGCTGCTGGCGACCAGCTGGCTGCTGGCCACGGCGAGCAGCCGGGGCGGCAACCGCGACTGGGCGCTCTGGCTGCTGGCCGGCGCGAGCTGCCTCGTCATCTGGCGCACCCGCCTGCACATCCTGTGGCTGCTGGCCCTGGGCGCCGTACTGGGCGCGCTCGGCTTCGTATGACTGGCACGCGTGCGCGCAGCAGGGCATACTGGCGGCATCCCAACCAAGAAAAACAGTCATGCCAGACCTGCTCAACGAACACGCCTGCTTCGGCGGCGTGCAGCGCTTTTATTCCTTCGACTCCCAGGCGATCGGCCTGCCGATGCGCTATTCCGTCTACCTGCCGCCCGGGGCCGGCGACAAGCCCCTGCCGGTGCTGTTCTACCTGGCGGGCCTGACCTGCACCGAGGAGACCTTCATGACCAAGGCCGGCGCCCAGCGCGTGGCCGCCGAGGAAGGCATCATCCTGGTCGCGCCCGACACCAGCCCGCGCGGCGCCGGCGTGCCGGGCGAAACGGACGACTGGGACTTCGGCGCCGGCGCCGGCTTCTACGTCGATGCGCTCCGGGAGCCCTGGTCGCGCCACTACCGCATGTACAGCCACATCCTCGAGCTGCGCCAGCTGGTGCTCGACACGCTGCCGGCCGACCCGGCGCGCGTGGGCATCTTCGGGCACTCGATGGGCGGCCACGGCGCCCTGATGCTGGCGCTGCGCAATCCCGACCTGTTCCGCTCGGTCTCCGCCTTTGCGCCGATCGCCGCGCCGATGCGCTGCCCATGGGGCAAGAAGGCCTTCGGCGGCTACCTCGGACCGGACGAAGCGCTCTGGCGCCAGTACGACGCCACCGAGCTGATGGCGGGCATGACGCGCGCGCCCTTCCCCGGCGGGATCCTGATCGACCAGGGACAGGCCGACAAATTCCTGGCCGAGCAGCTGTATCCGGAAGCCTTCGAGGCCGCCTGCCTGGGCGTGGGCCAGCCGCTGACCCTGCGCCGCCAGCCGGATTACGATCACGGCTACTACTTCATCTCGACCTTCTTGGAAGACCACCTGCGCTTCCACCGCCGCGTGCTGGGTTGAGGCGCTAGTTGTGATGTTTCAATAGGTTGTTCATTCGGATTGGATTTGGGAAACTGGAAATCGCCAAACCCCCAGTTCTCAAGGAAACCAACCGAATGAACATCCATAAGAATGCCCGATTGACCTTCATCCGTCGAGTCGAAATGGTCGAAGACGTCCTTAAATCTCGTTTGCCAGACAGCCAAGCCGCTCAGCTGTACGACGTCAGTGCGGTCACTGTACGCAAATGGGTGGGTCGATTTCTGGCCGAGGGCAAGTCGGGCTTGTATGACCGCTCGTCACGACCGGATTGCAGCCCGCGTGCTATCGATGAGTCAAAAGCGTTGACCATCGTGGAGCTGCGCAAGAAGAGGATGACGCGGGCACGCATTGCCGAGTATTTGTCCCTGTCAAAAGCCACAGTGAGCCGGGTACTCGGCCGTGCGGGCTTGGCCCGGCTATCGGATCTGGAACCGGCCGAACCAGTCAAGCGCTACGAACACGAGAATCCGGGCGACCTCATACACATCGACACGAAGAAACTGGGCCGGATCGAGAAGACCGGCCACCGGGCTACTGGTGACCGTCGTGACCGCAGCCGCGGTGCTGGCTGGGAAGTCTTGTTTGTCGCCGTCGATGACCACGCGCGAATCGCGTACACCGAGCTGCACCCCGATGAGTCGCAGGAAAGCGCCTGCCGCTTCCTGGCAAACGCTCACGCGTATTACTGCTCGCTGGGCGCGAAACCCAAGCGGCTGCTAACCGATAACGGCTCGGCCTTCCGTGCAAAGAGTTTCAGCCGCGTTTGCGCAGGGCTGGAACTGAAGCATCGCTTTACCAAACCCTACCGGCCCCAGACCAACGGTAAAGCTGAACGCTTCATCCAATCTGCGCTACGTGAATGGGCCTACGGCTTTATCTACAAGAGCTCCGACGAGCGTGCAGACACGCTGCGTGAATGGATTCATCACTACAACTGGCATCGTCCACACCAGGGTATCGGCGGCAAGGCACCGATGTCCAGGCTCTCAACCGATCGAAACAACCTCTTGCAACTTCACAGCTAGTCCATCGGGACCGGTGGCCCCACCGGTCCTCTCCCCACTCGCCTGCAGCACCAATGCCATACGGCAAACGTACGCCGTCGGCGCAGATCCCTGTGTATGCTGGATACATGGCTTTCGGCACGCGCCGGACCCGGTCCGCGCCGCCCCGCCATGCTTGATCACCGCCTGCGTCAACCGCGTCGCACCATGCCGGACACCCAGGGCTACAAGGACCGCATCCACGCCGGCCGCGAGCTGGCGCGCGAGCTGCGCCGCCGGCTCGGGCCCGGCGGGCAGGAAGACCTGCTGGTGCTCGGACTGCCGCGCGGCGGCGTGCCGGTCGCCTTCGAAGTCGCGCAGGCGCTCGGGGCCGAGCTCGACGTCCTGCTGGTGCGCAAGCTGGGCCTGCCGAACCAGGAAGAGTACGCCATGGGGGCGATCGGCAGCGGCGGCGTGCGCGTGCTGCAGCCGGGCGTGCCCGGGCTGATGGGCGTGACGCAGGAACAGGTCGAGGAAGTCACCCGGCGCGAGCTGGTCGAGCTCGAACGGCGCGACCGCCGCTACCGGGGCGGTCGCGCCGCGCCGCGCATCGCCGGACGCTGCGTGATCGTGGTCGATGACGGCATCGCCACCGGCGCGACCATGATGGCGGCGCTGCAGGTGCTGCGCCGCCAGGCCCCGGCCCGGCTGGTGGTGGCGGCCCCGGTCGGGGCGCCCGATACCGTCGGCCTGCTCGGGAACGAGGCGGACGAGGTGGTCTGTCCACTGGCCCCGCCGCGCTTCCAGGCGGTCGGCCAGTTCTACCGGACTTTCGGACAGACCGGCGACGAGGAAGTGCAGGATTTGCTGGCGCAGGCATGGGCCAAGCCCGGCGCGCAGGACGAGAACAACAGAAAGGAGCGGACATGAAACCAATTCCAACCGAGACGGCAACCGATGTGGGCAGTGTGGGCAAGTGGCTGGGCGCAGCCGCGGCGGGCGCGCTCCTGATGTATCTGCTCGACCCCGAGCGCGGCCCGGCGCGGCGCTCGCGCGCCGCATCCGCGCTGAAAAGCGGCGCCGCGCGCACCGGTAGTGCGGTCGATCACGCCCTGCACAGCGCGGGAGAAAGCCTCGGCGCACTGACCGGCAGCGCAGCCGACGCCATCTCGCGCGGAGCCGGCAAGCTGCAGGCCCAGGCCGCGCCGCTGCTCGAACGCGCCCGTCACGCTGCGCACGAGGCCGAAGACCGCATCACGGCCGAGGCCGACCATGCCCGCGAGCGCGCCCGCCGGGAAGCGCAAGCCGAGCGGGAACGCTACCAGGCGGAGCACTCCTACGCCAGCCGCAACCGCTACGACCACGACGAACACTACGCCCATGGGGGCGGCCTGGCGGGCATGCTGCAGCACCTGGGCGACCGTCTCGGCGCCGTCTTCGGCGCGAGCCGCGGTCCCGATTCCGCCCTGCTCGGCGGCAGCCTGCTGGGATTGCTCGGCGTGATGCGGCGCAATCCCGCCGGCCTGCTGGTCGGCCTGGCAGGCCTTGCCCTCCTGATGCGTAGCGGCACGCAGCGCTACTCGGTCGGCAGCCTCGCGCTGCCGAAGACCAGGCAGGCGGGCGAACCGGCGCCCTACCTGCCGTCGGGCACCGAACCGGGCAGCCGCACCCTGCACTGACAGCCCATGCGCCAAGGTCGCCGTCACCGCCTACGAAACCGGCGCCATCCGCGCCGCCGCCCATCCGCTCGGCGGGGGTGACGCCGACGACGATCCCTTGCTCGCGCTGGTCGGCGATGCCCGCTTCTTCCTGCCGCTGCGCGATCCCGGGCCGGCGCGCGACGTGCTCATGGAAGAACGCCTGGAGCGCGCGATCGGCGTGCTCTACCTGCCGCGCACCGAGCGCCAGAGCCACTACTTCATGGCCCAGCTGGCGCGCCAGTTCGACGGGATCGTCCACATCGACCGCACCAGTGCGGTGACGCCGCTGGATGCCACCAGTGGCTGGCATTCCGGCGAGCCGCCGGAGACCTCCCCCCAGGGTTTGTGACCTGCTTTCGTAGGGTGGGCGGTCCTCCGCCCACGCGTCCAACTCGCCGTTGCGAGCCACGGCGCGGGCCGGGATAGGTGTTTTGACCGCGTCGGCATCCTACGGGACCCAGCCTCAGACTTCGAAGAAAGCGTAGCCGTTCCGCCCCTTCCCCTTCGCCGCATACAGTGCGCTGTCCGCCGCCGCCAGCAGCTGCTCCTGGCTCTGCTGCGGCACCGACAGCGCCACGCCCACGCTGGTCGACGCCTGCACCAGCCCGGCGCTGGTGCGGAAGGGCGTGCGCATCGCGTCGACGATCTTGGCGGCGATCCGCTCCGCCTCCACGCGTCCGCCGATCTCCTCGAGGATGACGACGAACTCGTCCCCCGACAGCCGCGCCGGGGTGTCGGTGACGCGCACGCCCACCGTCAGGCGGCGCGCAAACTCCTTCAGCACCTCGTCGCCCACGCCGTGGCCGTGGGTGTCGTTGATGCGCTTGAAACGGTCGATGTCGAGGTAGGCCAGGGCAAGCGGCCGTCCGCTCCGGCGTGCGCGGTCGAGGGCGTGGTGCAGGCTCTCGCCGAACATGCGGCGGTTGGCGATGCCGGTCAGGGTGTCGATGCGCGCCAGCTGCAGCAGCTGTTCCTCGACCTCCTTCACGTGCGTCATGTCGTGCACCAGCGAGTACACGCCGGCCACACTGCCGTCCGGCTGGAAATCGGGGATGTAGGTCGCCTGCAGGATGCGCGGATCGCCGCGCACCGGGATGCGGATCTCATGGGTCACGCTATGTCCCGCGAAAGCCTGTTCCAGGTGCGGGAAGACCTCGGCGGCGATGCCTCCGCCCAGCAGGCTGGACACCGGCATGCCCTCGAGCTGCTCCGGCGTGACGCCGAACCACTTTTCGTAGGTGGCGTTGCCGAAGCGGAAGCAATGGTCGCGGTCCATATAGGAGATCAGCACCGGCAGGTTGTCCGTGATGAGGCGCAGGCGCTTCTCGCTGGCCGCGCGGCCGCTCTCGGCGCGCTCGCGTTCGGCCATGAGGGCGTGGAAGGCCCGGCCCAGCTCCCCGATCTCATCCCGGCGGCCGTCGCGCAGCACCTCGATCTCGGCGCCGTCGTGGCGGATCGCGGCCACGTTGTCGCGCAGTTCCTGCAGCGGTGCGAGCAGGCGGAACACCAGCACCCAGGCCAGCAGCCCGGCCGCCAGCGCCAGGCCTCCCGCGCTGAAGAAGGCGTTGCGGCGCATCGTGATCATCGGCGCGAAGGCTTCCGCCTGCGGATAGCGCGCCGCCAGGATCCAGCCGGTGGTGCGCAGGCGCTTGTAGGCGTAGATCGACTCGGTCCCGTCCTTGCTACGCGCTTCCAGCCAGCCCTCGAAGCCGGCCAGCGCCCTGTCGGTTCCGTAGTTGTTGCCCGGGAAGCTGCTGATGTGCTCGAACAGGCGCGACTGGTCAGGGTGGCCGATCACGACGCCCTCGGCGGTCATGATGAAGAGGTAGCCGGTCTTGCCCGGCTTGAGCGCGCCGATCTGGCGCAGGAAGCCCGAGCGGCGCAGGTCCACGCTGCCGGTCAGCACCGCGACGATGGCGCCCGTCTCGTCCCTGACCGGTGTGCTGAACACGACGATGTGATTGCCGGTCAGGCGGCTGCGGATGGGCCGCGAGACCACGCTGCGCTGCCCTTCCATCACCTTGTCGAAGTAGTCGGTGCCGCGCGCATTCAGGGACGCGGTTCCGGGCAGTTCGCGCAGCGACAGCTGCATGTCGCCATGGCGGTCGAACACCACCAGGTTCAGGTACTCGTCGGCGCCCCAGAGGCGCACCTGGCCGCCGAGGAAGGCCGGCAAGTTCTTCCAGTCGGTGCGCAGCGCGGGAGGAATCCCGGCGCCCAAGGCCTCGATCTGGGCCATGCGCGCGCCGATGCGGTCGTCCATGAAGGAAGCGGCCCCCGCCAGCATCGTGTATTCCTGGTCGCCGATCACCGACTTCATGCCGCGCTCGGCGACCGAGAGGGTCGACAGCGTCACCAGCAAGGTCGCGGCGAACACCAGGGCCGCAGCGATGCACGCCAGGCGCAGCTTCAGATTGGCGGACCTCAGGAGTGACCTTGATATCACCATGAAATTTGACGGAAATGCTCAATAGAATGACAAAGTATTACATACTCCCCCATCCTGACGAGTTTCATTCCGCGTTGCAATTGTAGGTAACACTTACTCGTGGGATATTGCAAGCTGGCACTGTCGATTCCCGGATTTTTCGATTAGGATTTCAGGTTTCCCGCAGACGGACAAGGACCGCCCATGAGTAAATACACCCTGAACGTCAACGGCAAGACCCAAGCGGTCGAAGTCGAACCGGATACGCCTTTGCTCTGGGCGCTGCGCGACACGCTCGGCCTGGTCGGCACCAAGTACGGCTGCGGGCTCGGCCAGTGCGGCGCCTGCACCGTGCACGTCGACGGCGTGCCGACGCGTTCCTGCGTGCTGCCGGTGTCCAGCCTCGGCAAGCAGAAGATCACGACCATCGAGGGCCTGGACACCAGGGCCCGGCATCCGCTGCAGCAGGCCTGGCAGGAACTCGACGTGCCCCAGTGCGGCTACTGCCAGGCCGGCCAGATCATGACGGCCTGCCACCTCCTCAAGCAGCACCCGAAGCCGAGCGACGCCCAGATCGACGAGGCGATGGCGGGCAATCTGTGCCGCTGCGCCACCTACACCCGCATCCGCGCGGGCATCCACCGCGCGGCCGAGATCGCCGCTAATGGAAAGGGCAAGAAATGAAGAGCACCCTCCCCATTTCCGCATCGCGCCGCGGCTTCCTGCGGGCCAGCAGCGTCGGCGCCGCCTTCATGCTCGGCATGTCGGCCGAAGGCGCCCTGGCCGCGGCGGCCCGCGCAAGCGGCGCGCCCGGCCCGGAATTCGTCCCGAATGCCTTCATCCGCATCGGCCGCGACGGCCGCGTCACCCTGATCTCGAAGCAGCCCGAAATCGGCCAGGGCATCAAGACCTCGCTGCCCATGGTGATCGCCGAACAGCTCGAGCTGCCGTGGCAGAACGTGCGCGTCGTGCAGGGCGACCTCGATACGGCCAGATATGGCTCCCAGGGCGCGGGCGGCTCGACTTCGACCCCGACCAACTACGAGAACTTCCACCGCCTCGGCGCGGCGGCGCGCATGATGCTGGTGCAGGCCGCCGCCGAGACCTGGGGCGTGCCGGTCGCTGAATGCGCGGCCGAACAGGGCGCCGTCGTGCACGGCAGGACGAAGCGCAGGCTGGCCTATGGCGCCCTGGTGGAGCGCGCAGCGAAACTGCCGGTGCCGGAGGCATCCCAGGTGGTCCTGAAGGACCCGGCCAGCTACACCCTGCTGGGCACCCGCGTGGGCGGCGTCGACAACGCCGCCATCGTCAGCGGCCAGCCGCTGTTCGGCATCGACGTTCGCCTGGCCGGCATGCTCTACGCCGTGTATGCGAAATGCCCGGTCTTCGGCGGCAAGCCACTCAAGGCCAACCTGGAGGCCGTGAAGGCCATGCTGGGCGTGAAGGACGCCTTCATCATCGAGGGCACGCCCAACCTGAACGGCCTGCGTCCGGGCGTGGCGATCGTCGCCACCTCGACCTGGAACGCGATCCGCGCCAGGCGCGCACTCGAGGTCGAATGGGACGAAGGTGAAGGCGCCGGCCATAGCTGGGCCGACTTCGCCGCCCAGGCCAAGGCCGCCGCAAGCAAGCCCGGCGCCGCCAGCGTGCGCAAGGACGGCGACGTCGCCGGCAGCCTGGCCAGGGCGGCCAAGGTGGTCGAAGCCGCCTACAGCTACCCCTTCATCTCGCACGCGAGCATGGAACCGCAGAACTGCACCGCCTGGTTCAAGCCGGCGGAAGGCACGCTGGAACTGTGGGCGCCGACCCAGAACCCGGGCGCCGGCCAGGCCCTGGTGACGTCGACCTTCGGCATCCCGAAAGAGAAGATCGAGCTGCACATCATCCGCAGCGGCGGCGGTTTCGGCCGGCGCCTGAGCTCGGACTTCATCGTCGAGGCGACCGCCATCGCGCAGAAGGTCGCGGCGCCGGTCAAGCTGACCTGGACCCGCGAGGACGACCTCCAGCACGACCACTTCCGTCCGGGGGGCTTCCACTTCCTGCGCGGCGGCGTCGATGCGAACGGCCGCGCCGTGGCCTGGCACAACCACTTCGTCACCTTCGCCAACCGCGTGGAGCGCGAAGGCAAGAGCATCCTGCAGCCGGGCAGCGGCGGCAACCTGTCGGGCGACGAGTTCCCGGGCCGCTGGCTGGCCAATTGCCAGCTGGAGCAGACCGCCCTGGAATGCCGGGTGCCGATGGGTCCCTGGCGCGCGCCGGGCAGTTGCGTGTTCGCCTGGGTCTTCCACAGCTTCATCGACGAGCTGGCCCATGCGGGCGGGCGCGATCCCCTGGAATTCCGCATGGAGCTGCTGGGCGAGCGCGACATCGTGCCGGGCACGGGCGAGCGCGGCCAGCCATACAGCGTGGCGCGCATGAAGAAGGTGCTCCAGGTTGCGGCCGACGGGGCCGGCTGGGGGAAGAAAAAATTCCCGCGTGGCCAGGGCCAGGGCATCGCCTTCCACTTCAGCCACCGCGGCTATGTGGCGCAGGTGGCGGAAGTGACGGTGTCGAAGAACGGCAAGCTGAAGGTGGACCGGGTGGTGGTCGCGACCGACATCGGCTCGCAGATCGTGAACCTGTCGGGCGCAGAGAACCAGGTCGAAGGGTCGGTGATCGATGGCCTGTCGACGATGATGTACCCGGCCCTCGACATCGAGAAGGGCCGCATCGTGCAGAGCAACTTCCACGACTACCCGCTGCTGCGCATGCCGGATGCGCCTGCCAGGATCGAGATGCACTTCGTCAAGTCCGACTACCCGGTGACCGGCCTGGGCGAACCCGCCCTGCCGCCGCTGGCGCCGGCCGTGTGCAATGCGATCTTCGCAGCGACCGGCAAGCGCGTGCGCGAGCTCCCGCTCAGCAAGACGGACCTGAGCTGGAGTTAATTTGTAGGGTGGACGGCTTCGCCGTCCGCGCGTTCAAATACACGGTGACATGAGGCGCATTGGCCAATTACCTGCAGATTGAACGTACGGACGGCGTAAAACAGTCCACTCTACGCGGCTCAATGCCGGTGCGCGGGATCGTTGTCCTGTGCGCCGTGGTACGCGAGGATGGAGGCGGCTGTTTCCAGCCGCCCCTCCTCGGCCGTGACGGTGACGACGCACTTGCCGATTTCCAGCCCCGGCGTGTACACATCCTTGTAGTCGGCGCCGCCCTTCACCGCCGGCGAATCGCCCACCGTGAAATTGGCCTCCGACGGGCCGGCTTCGTCGCCGGTGTGGCTGATCTCGATGCCGTCCCGGTCGAAGCCGGCGTCCAGCAGGGCCTGGCGCGCGCGCTCGGCGTCCTGCACATTGTCGATCACCCGTACGAGCTGCTGTTTCATACCGCCTCCATCGATGCCTGTCGCAGTCCACCGTAACAGAATCGGCATCGCGCCGGCGCCCGGCTCGGGCGCTCGCCGGAAGGATTGCCGGCGCCGACGGGAGCGCATACACTCGGGATGAGCTCATCCTTTCCCAATCCCATGACCCCTGACCAAGCGAGCGTCCGCGCCCAGTTCAATCCGCTGATCAAGCCCTTCCTGGTCGTCAAGATCGGCTTCACGATGGTGTGCACCGTTATCGGGATCCCTCTTGCCATCGTCTGGTTCCTGGGCGTCGGGCGCTGGTGGGCCCAGCATTATTTCGACCGGCTCGAGTGCCAGCTGGGCGAGCGCAGCATCCGCTTCCGGAAAGGCATCCTGGTTACAACCGAGAAGACAATTCCTCTGGAGAATATCCAGGACGTGACTTTCGTGGAAGGCCCGATCCTGCGGCGCTTCAACCTGAGCACCGTGAAATTCGAAACCGCCGGACACAGCGCCGGCCAGGCCTCGGACATGCAGCTGACCGGCATCATCGACGCCCAGGCTTTCCGTGCGCAGATCCTGCAGGCGCGCGAAGCCTTGCGCCATGCACCCGCGCCTGACGGGAACGACGCCCAGCTGCGCGTGCTGCGCTCGATCGAGGCGAAGCTGGACGAGATCGCACAGCTGCTGCGCGCAAAAGCCTAGCGCCGCCCTCATGCAGCAGGCGCAGGGCGTCCGGCTGCGGGGCCGAGACGATCGCGATCTCGAGCGCGGGATACTCCCGGCCGAGCATTGCCAGCGCCGGCGTCCATGGGAAGATCACGGGGATCACGGATCGCAGCCGAGTCTCACCGGCCATCCGTCGCCGGCACGCGGCAGGCGCCATATTTCCTGCTGAATTGAGACAATCGGTGAATATTCCCTTGTGAGCGAAAAACTATAATCCTGCATCGATCGATTGCAGCGCTCGCAGAAGAAAAATTGGATCCGTTCACGCTCGTGGTGGCGTCAAGCCTGGCAGCCGCCATCATGGCCGGGAGCATGGGCCTGATCTACCGTGCCGGCTCGCGCCAGCCCTGCCTGCGCGACTGGATGATGGCGGGCGTCTTCTTCGCCGGTAACAACGTCATCGGCGCCCTCGCGATCACCTTCCAGGTCAGCCACTTCCTGATCCCCGGCTTCGGCAATGCGCTCTACCTTGCCGGCCACTTCGGCATCCTGGCCGGCCTGCGGCGCCACCTCGGCCTGCCTGCGGGCTGGAAGCCGTTCGCCGCCTGCGCCGCGCTGATCCCGCTGCTGCACGCCCTCCCCTTCCTGCAGTCCTCGGTGACGCACCGCCTGCTCTTGTTCACCCCGATCATTGCCGCCATCAACGTCGGCGTCGCCGTCACGCTCTGGAACCACGTTCGCCGCGGCGAATGGGCGCCCTACCTTCCGCTCGCCATCCTCGAGCTGTTCTTCGCCTTCCAGCTGAGCTTGCGCACGGCCTACCTGATTCTCAAGGAGGGCCACGCACTGACCTTCATGGGCAGTCAATTCCTGCAGACCTCGGGCACCCTGTTCGTGCTGGTCTTCCTGTCGGTGGCGACCATGGGCTGCGCCCTGATCGTGACCCACCAGCAGGCCCAGCTGCTGCGCCGCGCCTCGCTGACCGACTCCCTCACCGGCTGGCTGAACCGGCGCGCCCTGCACGACCTGGCCGCCGCCGAGTTCCGCCGCTGCCGCAACAACGGCGCGGAGCTGTTCTTCATTACCTTCGACATCGACCACTTCAAGTCGATCAACGACCGCCACGGCCACGCCGTCGGCGACGCGGCGCTGTGCCACGTCACCGCGCTCGCGAGCGGCGCGCTGCGCGGCAACGACGCCCTGTTCCGGATCGGCGGCGAGGAGTTCGCCGTCATGGTGAATCGCAGCACCCTGGACGATGTCTGCGGCATCGCCGAAAGGCTGCGCGAGCTGGTCGCCGGCTCGCCGCTGCAATGCGGGGAAGCGACGGTGCGGATGAGCATCAGCGTCGGCGTGGCCCAGCGCAGGGCGGAAGACGGGAAATGGGAAGACATCCTGGGCCGCGCCGACAAGGCGCTGTACTGCGCCAAGCAGCAGGGCCGCAACCGGGTGGCGCTGCACGGCCGCGACCTGCCCGCCGATGAGCCGCTGCTGCAACGGGCAACGGCCTGAAACCCGGGACTAGTCCGGCACGACAGCCGTTACTTCGATCTCGACCCGCGCCCGCTCCTCCATCAGTCCCGCCACCTGCACCGCGCTCATGGTCGGATAGTGGCGCCCGATGACGTCGCGGTAGGCCGCGCCGAGGGCGGCGCCCGCCTCCAGGTATTCGCTGCGGTCGAGCACGTACCAGGTCATGCGCACGATGTGCTCCGGCCCGGCGCCGGCTTCGCGCAACACGGCCACGATGTTTTGCAGCGCCTGGCGCGCCTGGCCGACGAAGTCATCGGTCTGGAAGCAGCCTTCGGCATCCCAGCCGATCATGCCGCTGACATAGACCTGGCGGCCGCTCACGGCGATGCCGTTCGAGTAGCCTTTCGGGCGCGGCCATCCCGGTGGTTGCAGGATGTTCATCGGCCTCCCTCCTGGGCAAGCACTTCGCGTGCGATGATCAGGAGCTGCACCTCGCTTGCTCCCTCGTAGATGCGCAGGGCGCGGATCTCCCGGTACAGGGTCTCGACCGTTTCTCCGCTGACGACGCCCTGGCCACCGAAGAGCTGGACGGCCGCATCGATGACCTGCTGGGCGGTCTCGGTGGCGGTCAGCTTGGCCATGGCGGCCTCCTTCGTCACGCGCTTGCCTTGCTTGGTTTTAACATCCTGCATCCAGGCCGCGCGGTAGGTGAGCAGCGCCGCGGCGTCGATAGCGGTCGCCATCTGCGCCAGCTTGGCCTGGGTGAGCTGGAAGTCGGCCAGGGTCTTGCCGAACATCGCCCGTTCACGCGCGCGCTTCAAGCCCTCGTCCAGGGCCCGGCGCGCGAAGCCGAGGCTGGCAGCCGCAACCGAGGTGCGGAACACGTCCAGCGTCGCCATCGCCACCTTGAAGCCCTGCCCCTCGTCGCCGATCCGCTGCGCCGCCGGCACCCGGCAGCCCGCGAAGCGCAGCCGCGCCAGCGGGTGCGGGGCGATTACGTCGATGCGCTCGGCGATCGAGAGGCCGGGCGTGTCGGCATCGACGATGAAGGCAGAGATGCCGCGCGCGCCGCGTCCGCCCTCCCCGCCGCCATCGCCGGTGCGGGCGAAGACGACGTAGAAGTCGGCGATGCCGCCGTTCGAGATCCAGGTCTTTTCGCCGTCCAGCACGTAGTCGTCACCGTCGCGGCGCGCGGCGCACTGCATCGCGGCCACGTCGGAACCGGCCTGCGGCTCCGACAGGGCGAATGCGGCGATTGCCTCGCCGGCGGCGACGCGTGCCAGGTAGCGTTCCTGCTGCGCGGCGCTGCCGAACAGCGAGATCGCGCCGCTGCCCAGGCCCTGCATGGCGAAGGCGAAATCGGCCAGGCCCGCGTGGCGCGCCAGGGTCTCGCGGATCAGGCAGATGGCGCGCGTGTCGATGGCCTGGCCGGGCCCGCCGATGGCGTGGCGCAGCCAGCCGCCGCGTCCGAGCAGGGCCACCAGCTCGCGGCAGGCCGCATCGACGTCGCCGGCGTGCGCGTGCCGGAGATGCTCGCCGGCCCAGGCATCCAGCGCCAGGGCCAGCGCGCGATGGTGGGGTTCGAAGAAGGGCCAGTCGAGGTAGTCACGGTCCGCCATCTCAATCTCCCTCGAAGCGCGGCTGGTCCTTGGCCACGAAGGCATGGTAGGCGCGGTGGAAGTCATTGGTCGCCATGCAGATCGCCTGGGCCTGGGCCTCGGCCTCGATGGCTTCGTCCACGCCCATATTCCATTCCTGCTGCAGCATCTTCTTGGTCATGCCGTGGGCGAAGGTGGGGCCGCCCGCCAGGGTGGCGGCAAACGCCTGGGCTTGCGCCAGGAGGTCTTGCGGCTCGCAGAGGCGGTTGAAGAAGCCCCAGCGCTCGGCTTCCTCGCCTTTCATGGCGCGGCCGGTGTAGAGCAGTTCCGCCGCCCTTCCCTGGCCGATCACGCGCGGCAGCAGCGCGCAGGCGCCCATGTCGCAGCCGGCCAGGCCGACGCGGGTGAAGAGAAAAGCCGTCTTGCTGCGCGCGGTGCCGTAGCGGATGTCCGAGGACAGGGCCAGGATCGCGCCGGCGCCGGCGCACACGCCGTCCACCGCCGCCACGATGGGCTGCGGGCAGGCGCGCATGGCCTTCACCAGCTCGCCCGTCATGCGGGTAAAGGCCAGCAGGCCCGGCATGTCGAGTTTCGTCAGCGGCCCGATGATCTCGTGCACGTCGCCGCCCGAGCAGAAGTTCTCGCCGGCGCCCGTGATGACGACGGCCTTGACGTCGTCGGCGTAGGCCAGCGCGCGGAACAGCTCGCGCAGCTCGGCGTAGGACTCGAAGGTGAGCGGATTCTTGCGCTCGGGGCGGTTCAAGGTGACGGTCGCCACCCGGTTTTCGACCTGGTACTGGAAATGGGTGGCCTGATAGGTGCCCAGGACGGCGCGGTTGCCCGGCAGCCGGTGCGATTCCCCCGGTAGGTAATGCATGGGTGTGCTCCTGTGATGAATGGGTCAGCCCTCGAGCAGGCGCGCGGCCAGCTCCTGGGGCGAGAGGCCGGCAGTGGCCGCCTGCTGCTGGCGCTCGCGCTCCAGGTTGCGCTCCAGCTGGCTTTTTCCCGCGCGGTACTGGCGCGGCCAGCTCGCGCCGCCGTAGCCGATGCGGGCTGCTTCCAGCAGGGTCCAGGCCGGATTGGCCAGGTGCGGGCGCGCGACCGCGCACAGGTCGGCGCGGCCGGCGGCGACGATGCTGTTGACGTGGTCGGCCTCGTAGATCGAGCCGACTGCGATGGTCGGGATGCCGGCCTCGTTGCGGATGCGGTCGGAGAACGGGGTCTGGAACATGCGGCCGTAGACCGGCTGTTCGTCCTTGCTGACCTGGCCCGAGGAGCAATCGATCATGTCCGCGCCCGCCGCCTTGAACAGGCGCGCGATCTCCACCGCGTCGTCCGGCAGGATGCCGCCTTCGACCCAGTCGTGGGCCGAGACGCGCACGCTGATCGGCAGTCCGGCCGGCCAGGTGGCGCGGATCGCGGCGAACACCTCGAGCGGATAGCGGCAACGGTTCTCCAGGCTGCCGCCGTATTCGTCATCGCGGCGGTTGGTGAGCGGCGAGATGAAGCTCGACAGCAGGTAGCCGTGGGCGCAGTGCAGCTCGAGCCAGTCGAAGCCGGCGCCGGCGGCCGCCTCGGTGGCGCGCACGAAGTCGGCCTTGATCCGCTCCAGGTCCTCGCGCGTGGCCGCGCGGGACCACTGCGAGACGCCGGCCAGGTACTGCTGTGGCGACGCCGACACCAGCGGCCAGTTGCCGCTTTCGAGCGGCTGGTCGATGCCGTCCCACATCGGCCGGGTCGAGCCCTTGGCGCCGGCGTGGCCAAGCTGCACGCCGATCTTGGCGTCGCTGTTGGCGTGGACGAAGTCGACGATGCGCTTCCATGCCGCCGTGTGCTCGGCGTTGTAGAGGCCGGGGCACTGCGGCGTGATGCGCGCGTCGGCCGACACGCAGGTCATCTCGGCCATCACCAGGGCCGCGCCGCCGAGCGCGCGGGCGCCCAGGTGCGCCAGGTGGAAGTCGCCGACAAGCCCGTCCACCGCCGAATACTGGGCCATCGGCGAGACGACGACGCGGTTCTTGAGCAGCACCTCCCGCACCTTGAACGGCGTGAACATCGGCGGCGTCGGGCCGCCTGGCGCCGCCACGCCCGCCTGCGCCGCGGCCCGGCGCGCGAACCAGTCCTCGAAGCCGGCGATGTAGTCCGGATCGCGCAGGCGCAGATTCTCGTGCGAAAGGCGCTGGCTGCGCGTGAGCAGCGAATAGGCGAACTGCTCGGTCTCCATGGCGCCGTACCGGGCCACGTTCTCGAACCATTCCATCGAGTTGCGCGCGGCGCTCTGCAGCTTGAGCACCTCGACGCGGCGCGCCGCTTCATACCTTGCCAGGACCTCTCCCAGCGGCTGTGCGGGGTCGTCGAGGCAGTTCGCCAGTTCGATCGCGTCTTCCAGCGCCAGCTTGGTGCCGGAGCCGATCGAGAAGTGGGCGGTGTGGGCCGCGTCACCCATCAGGACCACCGGCACGTGGCGCCCGTCGATCTCTTCCCGGTGCACCCAGCGCCCGCAGGCGATGCGGGGGAAGCGGATCCACATGCTGGAGCCGCGCAGGTGGGCCGCATTCGCCATCAGCGCGTGGCCGTCGAGATGGCGCGCGAACAGGCGCTCGCAAAAGGCCAGCGCCTCGCGCTGGTCCATCGCTTCGAGTCCCGCCGCCTGCCAGGTCTCTTCCAGGGTCTCGACGATGAAGGTCGAGGTCTCGCCGTCGTACTGGTAGGCGTGGGCCTGGAACCAGCCGTGCTCCGTCTCTTCGAAGGCGAATGTGAAAGCGTCGAATTTCTTGCGGGTGCCGAGCCAGACGAAGCGGCAGTGGCGGCGCTCGACCTCGGGCTGGAAAACTTCCGCGTAGCGGCTGCGGATGGCGCTGTTGACGCCGTCGCAGGCGACGATGAGGTCGGCGCCATAGGTACGCGCCAGCCCGGCTTCGTCCCGCACCTCGGTCTCGAATTCCAGGCGCACGCCCAATTCCAGGCAGCGCTCCTGCAGCAGGTTGAGCAGGCGCTTGCGCCCGATGCCGCAAAAGCCGTGGCCGCTGGAAGTCACGGTGCGGCCCTTGAAGTGCACGTCGATGTCGTCCCAGTGGTTGAAGGACTGCAGGATGGCGCGCGCGCTCGCTTCGTCGGCGCCCGCCAGATGGCCCAGGGTCTGGTCCGAAAACACCACGCCCCAGCCGAAGGTGTCGCTGGGCCGGTTGCGCTCGACCACGGTGACGGAATAGTCGGGATGGCGCTTCTTGGCCAGCAATCCGAAATACAGGCCGGCCGGCCCGCCGCCCACGCACACGATGTTCATTCACGCTCCTTCAGGTGTCCCCTCCTATATTAACGCGCCAGATAGTTTAAGTGTCAAGTAATTGACCGGCTTGCAGCAATACAGGGTACGCCTTGTTTAGTACAATAGGGAAACGTCTGCACCTTTCGGGTGCATCCGCCACTCACCGAGAACCGAATGAGCTCCATGATTCCGCGCCTACGCCTGAAAAGCCTGCGCAGCCGGCTGATGCTGCTGGTCGCCCTGGCCATCACGCCGATCGCCGTGATGACGGTGCTGGGCGGAATGCGCGAGCGCGAGGCCGCGATCCGCGCCTCCGAGGAAAACCTGCAGCGCCTGACCACCCTTGCCGCGGCCAACGAGGCCCAGTCGCTCGAGCGTGCGCGCCAGATCCTGGTCGACCTGGTCAGCGTGCCCGACCTGATGGGCCCGGCCCCGCGCTGCAACGCCCTGCTGGCGGACGTCCTGGACCGCAATGAAGGCTACGTCAACTTCGGCCTGATCCGCCTCGACGGCGAAGTCACGTGCAGCGCGGTGCCGATGCTGCACCCGGTGAACCTGGGCGACCGGCGCCACTTCCGCCGCGCGATCGCCGAGCGCCGCTTCATCGCGGGCGACTATGTGTTCGGGCGCGTGATCCGCAAGCACACGATCAATCTCACCTACCCCGTCACCGACCGCAACGGCGCCATCGTCGCGGTGGTGTTCTCGGCCATGGACCTGGCCGGCCTCGACACCTATGTGAACGAGATCAACCTGCCGCTCGGCTCGATCCTGGCGACGGCCGACTCCGGCGGCACGGTGATCTCGCGCCGGCCGGACCCGGAGCGCTGGTTCGGCCGCAAGATCGCCCCCAGCCTGGAGGCGGCCATGCGCGCGCCCTCGCACCAATCGGTGGTCGTGGTCGGCGAAGACGGTGTCGAGCGCCTGCATGCCTTTGCCCGGGTCGGCGAGCCCTCGCTGTCCGAATACACGGTGACCATCGGCGTGCCCCTGGAAACCATCACGGCCGCCGCGCGCGAAGCGCAGCTGATGTCCCTGCTCGGGCTCGCGGCCACCACCCTGCTGGCCCTGCTGGCGGCCTGGCTGGCAGGCGACATCCTGATCGTGCAGCGCGTGAGGAAGCTCATGGACACGGCGCGCCGCATCGCCGCCGGGGACCTGCAGGCGCGCAGCGGCATCGACTATGGCCGCGAAGAGATCGGGCGACTGGCCGCGGCCCTGGACGAGATGGCGGCCACCCTGCAGGCCAAGGAAGCGGCGCGCAGCCAGGCCGAGCGCGAGCTGCGCGCGGCCGACCAGCGCAAGGACGAGTTCCTCGCCATGCTGGCCCACGAGCTGAGGAATCCCCTGGCGCCGATCAGCACGGGCGCCCACCTGCTCAAGCTGCTGCACTCGGACAACGCCCAGATCACCCAGACCTGCGCCATCATCGCGCGCCAGGTCGAGCACATGACCAGCCTGGTCGACGACCTGCTGGACGTCTCGCGCGTCACGCGCGGCCTGGTCTCGCTGTCGACCCAGGTACTGGACCTGCGCAAGGTCGTGGACGACGCCGCCGAGCAGATCCGTCCCCTGATCACGGCGCGCCGCCACCAGGTGGTGCTCGACCTTCCCGACAGCGCGGCCAGCGTCAAGGGCGACCACAAGCGCCTGGTGCAGGTGGTCGCCAACCTGCTGGGCAACGCCACCAAGTACACGCCGGAAGGCGGCCACATCCGCCTGCAGCTGCGCGCGGAAGCCGACAGGGAATTCGTGCTCGAAGTCCGTGACGACGGCATCGGCATGGAGCCGGCCCTGGTCGAGCGCGTGTTCGAGCTGTTCACCCAGGCCGAGCGCACGCCGGACCGTTCCCAGGGCGGGCTGGGCCTGGGCCTGGCGCTGGCCAGGAGCCTGGTCGAGCTGCACGGCGGCAGCGTCAGCGCCGCCAGCCCGGGCCCCGGCCAGGGCAGCACCTTCACCGTGCGCCTGCCGCGCTTCACCCAGGCCGTCGCGTCGCCGCTGGACGCCGCCGTGCGCGAGGCGGCGCTGGTCGCGCGCCCGCTGCGGGTGCTGGTGGTGGACGACAACCTCGACGCCGCCCACACCCTCAACCTCTACCTGGCGGCCGCAGGACACCGCGTCGAGATCGCCTACAACGGCATCGACGCCCTGAAGCTCGCCGAAGTCTTCGCGCCCCAGGTCTGCCTGCTCGACATCGGCCTGCCCGACATGGACGGCAACGAGCTGGCGCGCCGCCTGCGCCGCCTGCCCGAGACTGCCAAGGCCACCCTGATCGCCGCCACCGGCTACGGGCGCCAGCAGGATCGCGAAGCGGCGGCCGCGGCAGGCTTCGACCACTACATGGTCAAGCCCGTCAATACCGTGCAGCTGAGCGAACTGCTGGCCCGCGTCGCCGCGCCGGACGCGCCGGCACAGGGCGCGCCCCGCTAGCCTGCCTTCGCCTATCATCGGGCTTTCGGTAACAGGAGGGCACGATGGGTGAAGTCGGGGTAGTGCTGGCGATGCTGCTGGCCGTGGTGGCGAGCGGCTATGTGGTGCGGCTGCTGCCCATCGCGCTGCCGCTGCCGCTGGTGCAGATCGGGCTGGGCGTGGCCATCGCCAGCTTCGGCTGGCATCCGGTGCGCCTCGATCCGCATACCTTCTTCGTCCTCTTCCTGCCGCCGCTGCTGTTCCTCGACGGCTGGCGCATTCCCAAGGTCGGCCTGTTCCGCGACAAGGGCGTGATCCTCGAGCTGGCTCTCGGCCTGGTGCTGTTCACCGTGGCCGGCGCCGGCTTCCTGATCCACTGGCTGATTCCCGAGCTGCCGCTGGCCGTGTCCTTCGCCCTGGCGGCGATCCTGGCCCCGACCGACCCGGTGGCGGTGGGCTCGATCGCGGCGCGCGTGCCGATTCCGCCGCGCCTGATGCACATCCTGGAAGGCGAATCCCTGCTCAACGACGCGAGCGGCCTGGTGTGCTTCCGCTTCGCCGTCGCGGCCGCCCTCACCGGCGCCTTCTCGCTGTCCTCGGCGGCCCTCACCTTCCTGTGGGTGGCGCTGGCCGGCATCGCCACCGGCGTGCTGGTCACCGCCGCCATGGCGGGCGTCCAGCGCCTGCTGGCTTCGCGCCTCGGCGAGGAGCCCGGGGCCTCGATCCTGCTCAACCTGCTGCTGCCTTTCGGCGCCTACATGGCGGCCGAGCGCATCGGGGCCTCGGGCATCCTGGCGGCGGTGGCCGCCGGCATCACGATGAGCTATGTGGAACTGGGCGGCCGCGCCCTGGCCACCACGCGGGTGCGCCGCAACGTGGTCTGGGACACGGTGCAGTTCGCGCTCAACGGCGTGATGTTCGTGCTGCTGGGCGAACAGCTGCCGGACATCGTGCGCGCCGCCCTCAAGGGACCGGACCTGCCGGTGCCGCGCGACTTCTGGTGGTTGGCGGGCAATGCACTGGCGATCAGCTTCGGGCTGATCCTGCTGCGCCTCGTGTGGGTGTGGGTGTCGCTGCAACTGTCGCGCATCGCCGCGCGCCGCGCGGGGCGGCCCGGCATCATGCCGAGGAAACGCCTGATCCTGGCCACCTCGCTGGCCGGGGTGCGCGGCGCCATCACCCTGGCCGGCATCCTGACGCTGCCGCTGGTGCTGCCGGGCGGCGAGCCCTTCCCGGGCCGCGACCTGGCCGTGTTCCTGGCCAGCGCCGTGATCGTGGTGTCGCTGGTGGTGGCCAGCGTCGGGCTGCCGCGGGTGCTGCGCGGCCTCGAGCTGCCGCCGGAAACCGCATCGGAGGTCGAGGAAGACCGGGCGCGCCAGGCCGCTGCCCTGGCCGCACTGGGCGCCATCGACGTCGCGGGCAAACCCTTCCCCTACGACGAGAAGGACGCCGACATCCATGCCAGCGCCGCCGAGCACGTGCGCGGCCTCTACCAGCACCGGCTGGGCGGACTGACGGGAGACGGCAGCCACCCGGCGCGGGTGCGGGTCGCCGAGGAAGCCGAACGCTTCTACCGCCTGGCCGCGCTCGCGGCCGAGCGCAAGGTGTTGCAGCAGATGGCGCGCCAGGGACAGCTGTCAGACGAAACGGCGCGCCGGCTGGTGCAGGAGATCGACCTGGTCGAGGCGCGCTACCGTTCGCCGCAGAAACACGCATAGCGCACGGGTGCGCAAGCGAACGGTGCGCCTCTCCCGTTCGGCGTAGCATCGGGCGACCTGATACGAGGAAGCCACCATGCACAGCGAAGACCAGCCCAGCGCCGACACCCCGCTCTCCGACCCGCCCGCCGCCGCCAGGGCCGCCGGGCTGCGCTACGTCCACGACGACCGCCCCGGCATCCGCCGCGAAAAGAAAGACGGCGGCTTCGTCTACTTCGACGCGCGCGGCGAGCCGGTCGAGGACGAGACGACGCTGGCGCGCATCAAGTCGCTGGTGATACCGCCGGCGTGGACGGAGGTATGGATCTGCGCCCAGGCCAACGGCCACCTGCAGGCCACCGGGCGCGATGCCAGGGGCCGCAAGCAGTACCGCTACCATCCGAAATGGCGGGCGGTGCGCGACGAGGTGAAGTACGAACGCATGATCAACTTCGGCCAGGCCCTGCCCCAGATCCGCGCCGAAGTCGACCGCGCCCTCGGCCTGCCCGGCCTGCCGCGCGAAAAAGTGCTGGCCACCATCGTCTACCTGCTGGAAGCGACCATGATGCGGGTCGGGAACGAGGAATACGCCCGCACCAACAAGTCCTTCGGCCTCACCACCCTGCGCAACCGCCATGCGAAGGTCGACGGCAGCGAGGTCGAGTTCAGCTTCCGGGGAAAAAGCGGCGTCTACCACAAGGTCAAGGTGCACGACCGGCGCCTCGCCCGCATCATCCGGCGCTCGCGCGACCTGCCCGGCCAGGAGCTGTTCCAGTACATCGACGACGCTGGCGAGACCCACAGCATCGATTCGAGCGACGTCAACGACTACCTGCGCACGATCACGGGCGAACCCTACACGGCCAAGGATTTCCGCACCTGGTCCGGCACCGTGCTGGCCGCACTGGCCCTGCAGGAATTCGAAAAGTTCGATTCCGAGGCCCAGGCCAAGAAGAACATCGTGCGCGCGATCGAGTCGGTGGCCGAGAAGCTCGGCAACACGCCTTCGGTCTGCCGCAAGTGCTACGTGCACCCGGTGGTGCTGGACGCCTACCTGGACGGCGCCGTGCTCGAAGTGCTGCGCGAGCGCACCGAAGAGGAATTGAAGCAGGAACTGCACGCCCTGCAGCCCGAGGAAGCCGCGGTGCTCGCCATGCTGCAGCAGCGCCTGCGCCACGAACAGGAGCAGGCCGCGGCGAACGGCAAGGCAAGCGGAAAGTCCACCAAACCGGCGCGCCCCGCCGCGAAGAACAGCGCCCGCGCCTCCGGCCGGGCCGCGCCCCAAGCCATGAGAGGAGCAGCATGAGCAAAGCATCGCAATGGACCATCGAGCAGGTGGCCGCCTTCGAGCACCAGGTCACGGGCGTCTCGGTATCAAGCGACAATCGCATCTTCGTGAACTTCCCGCGCTGGACCGAGGACACGGCCGTGTCGGTGGCCGAACTGCAGGCCGACGGCAGCCTGCGGCCCTACCCGGACGAGGAATGGAACGCCTGGCGCAATGCCCGCAAGGACGAGCTGGACCCCGCAAAGGGGTGGGTCTGCGTGCAGAGCATCGTGGCCGATGGGCGCGGCAGCCTGTGGGTGCTGGACCCGGCCGCGCCGGCCCAGGCCCACCTGGTATCGAACGGCGCCAAGCTGGTGCAGATCGACCTGGCCAGCGACAAGGTCAAGCGCAGCATCGCCTTCGACGAGGAAGCGGCGCCGCAGGGCTCCTACCTGAACGACGTGCGCTTCTCGAACGACGGCAAGCACGCCTTCATCACCGATTCCGGCGTGGTCGGCGCCATCCTGGTGGTCGACCTGGAAAGCGGCAAGGTCGCGCGCCTGCTCGACGGCCATCCCTCGACCCAGATGAAGAAGGGCCTGAACGTGAAGGCCGACGGCAGGGAACTACGCCGCCCTGACGGACGCGGGGTGGAGTTCTCGGCCGACGGCATCGCCCTGTCCGACGATGGCCGCTGGCTCTACTGGCAGGCGATCAAGGGCGACACCTTGTACCGCATCGCTACCGATGTCCTGTGCGGCAAGGGCATGGGAGGCGAAGACGTGGGCGGCGAGGTCGAGGAGTTCGGCATCAACGGCGTATCCGACGGCCTGTTGATCCCGCAGGGCACGAACAGGATGCTGCTCAGCGCCGTGGAAGATGATGCGGTCAAGGTGCGCGACCTCGACGAAGGACCCGGTGGCAAGCCGCGCATCCTGGTGCAGGACGCGCGCCTGCGCTGGCCCGACACCTTCACCCAGGGGCCCGACGGGACCATCTACGTCACCACCTCGCACATCCAGGATTCGGCCTTCTTCAAGCCGGACGCGCCGCCCGCCCTGCCGACCCAGCTGTGGCGCCTGCGCGGCGAAGGGTTGTGAAGCTTACTTGATGTAATAGCCCGAGACGCGCCAGCTGCCGTCCGCCTCGCGCATCGGCACCACCGTCTCGACGGCGCCGGGCTTGCCCGCGAAGTCGGTGCTGTATTGGAGGATCACGTACTCGCCGGCCGGAGCGCCCGGCAGCGCGCGCGTGTACTGCGAGCGCGTCAGGGTGCGGGCGCCGGCCGCGCCGACGGGTGCGCGCACGGCGCGCAGTCCCTCTTCCCATTTGGCCTGGGTCACGACAGAGCGCAGCGCGGCGGCGCCTTCGCTCCAGCTTTCCCCATATTTTCCCGCGTCCAGAATGGCAAGCCACTGGCCGGCCGCCTTGATGGCGGCATCCGTCGCATTGGCGACGGCGGCCCTGTCCCTGGCCGCATCCTGGACGTCTTCCTGGGCGAAGGCGGGCATGGCGAATACGGTGAGCGACAAGAGGGCGGCAGCCAGGCGCATGGTGGTCTCCGGTAGGTGATAAAGGTAAAGAGCAGCCCCGAGCATATCCAAAAACAAAGCGCGCAAGATGCGCGCTTTGTCACGGGAGGTGCTCAGTCTTTCTTGGCCTGGATCTCGCTGGATGCGATGTCGGCCAGGTCGCACAGGGCCTGCAGTTCCGCGCTGCGCAGGCGGCGCGGCTCGCGGTCGATCACGCACAGGGTACCCATCGGCATGCCGGCGCGGTCGCGCAGCGGCACGCCGGCGTAGAAACGGATATGCGGTTCGGCCAGCACCAGGGGATTGTCGCGGAAGCGTTCGTCGGTGGCGGCGTCTTCGACCATGAAGGGCGCATCCTGCAGGATCGCATGCGAACAGAAAGCCCACTCGCGCGGGGTTTCCTGGGGTCCCAGGCCGACGCGCGCCTTGAACCACTGGCGGCGCGCCGTCAGCAGCGACACCAGGGCGATCGGCGATCCGGTCACGGTGGCGGCCAGGCGCACGATGCGGTTGAAGCGCTCTTCCGGCGCACTGTCGACCAGGCCGGTTGCGGCCAGGGCGGCCAGGCGGCGCGCCTCGTCGCCCGATGCCGGATAGCTTTCGTTGCCGCTCAGGAGGTATTCGGGATCGTCCAGCACGGGCGGTGTCGACTCGCCCGAGAGGGCGCCCGACAGCGGACCGGCGCGCTCGAGCATCGCCTGGATCGTGCTCTGGCGGGTGCGGCGGTGGCCGCCCGGCGTTTTCCACGAGGGGATGGCGCCACTCTCCATCCACAGCTGCACGGTGCTGGTCGCGACACCCAGCATCCTTGCGGCGGCGCTGGTGGTCAGGATTGGGTCCTCTTCGATGATCTTGCTCTGCATTTGCGATCCTATCTATTTACATAGTATAGCCGATTTGCCGAAATCCCTCATCGAAAATGCTTGTATTAGTAAAAATGTTCTGATATACGCAATTCCGTCGAATTTTGGTAACAAAAAGCAATTGAATCTGAGCAAATACAATCGATTTGCATAAATCTGTTTCACAAGTCAATGGCGGCTGAAGGCGACAGCGGGACAAGAGCGTGACGGCGCCTGCGCGTGGACGCGCAGCGACTGGCCTTGGGCTGAGCGTTTCGCTGCTCGGCGGGGCAAGCGATCCTGGCTATGCTCGACGGCCTTCTCCCAAGGACGTATCACCGTGCTCCCGGCTTTCCGGATGTCCTTGCCGCCGGCGCGCCTTTCAGTCTTCGCCGGGATGGTTGAACACCTGGCGCAGGTAGGCCAGGAAGGTCTCGTCGGTGCACATCGACTTGCCCGCCGTGTCGGCCAGCTTGGCTACCGGCTGGCCGTTGCAGCGGGTGAGCTTCATGACGATGTTGAGGGCCGGGTAAGGCGTGTCGTTGGTCAGCTTGGTGCCGATGCCGAAGCCCAGCATGGTGCGGTCGGCGAAGTGCCGGTATAGCATGAGCGCCTTCGGCACCGTGAGCGCGTCCGAGAACACCAGGCGCTTGGTGCGCGGGTCGATGCGCAGGCGGGCATAGTGGGCCAGCGCCTTCTCGCCCCACTCCACCGGGTCGCCCGAATCGTGGCGCAGGCCGTCGAAGAGCTTGGCGAAATACAGGTCGAAGTCATTCAGGAAGGCGTTCATGCCGACCACGTCGGTGAGCGCGGTGCCGAGGTCGCCCCGGTATTCCTGCACCCAGTCTTCCAGCGCCGCCTTCTGGAAGTCGACCAGCCGCACGCCGAAGGCCTGGTAGGCCTGCAGGTATTCGTGGGCCATGGTCCCGATCGGCACCAGATTGTATTTCTTCGCCAGGTAGACGTTCGAGGTGCCCTTGAAGAACTGCGGCAGCTCGCGCGCCAGCGTCGCCACCACCTCGTCGTGCCACTCGCCCGAGAAGCGCCGGCGCACGCCGAAGTCGAAGAATTCGAAGGGCGTGGCGCGCTGCGGCTCGGCCTCGAAGGCGCGCAGTTCCCCGATCTTCTGGTGCAGGCGCATTCGCGCTTCGGTGATGGCCGCCCCCTGGTCGAAGCGGCGGAAGTAGAGCTCGTTGACGATGTAGAGCACGAAGATCTCGAAGCCCATCACGTGCACCAGCGGGCCGGCCGCGTGGATGCGCAGGTGGGGGCCATCGGTGGACACCTGGATGAACTTGCGCTGGAAGCGGAACAGCGTGAGGAAGTCGGCGAAGTCGCTCTTGATGAAGCGCAGGCCGCGCAGGTAGGCCACCTCTTCTTCGGAGAACATCAGCTCGCACAGGTGGTCGAGCTCGCGCTCGACATCGTCCTTGAGTTCGGCCAGCGGATAGGCCGGCTCGTTACGGCAGCGGAATTCGTATTCGCCGTTCGCGCCCGGATGGCTGTGCAGCAGCGCCTGCCACATGGTGAACTTGTACAGATCGGTTTCCAGGAGGCTGCGGACGACGTGCTTCATGCTGTTCCTTCAGGCGGTGGTGTTTTTCTTCTTCGTTTTCTTCTTCGGAGCGAGCATGGTGCCGGTGCAGCCGGGCGTGCCGCAGCGGCAGGCGAACAGCTTCTTGAGGGCCGGCGTATGGCGCTCGTCGTAGATCAGGGCGTAATTGTAGTTCAGTTCCTCGCCCGGCTCGATGTCGCGCATCGCGTGGATGTAGACCCTGCCCTCGTCCTCGAAGGCTTCGCAGTTGGGCGAGCAGGCGTGATTGATCCAGCGCGCCGCGTTGCCGCGGCTGCCGCCGTCGATCACGCGGCCGTCGGCCAGCGTGAAGTAGAAGGTGTGGTTGATCGGGCCTCCTGCCTCGGCGGCGCGGCGGGTCGCCTCGTCCCAGGTGATGCGTTCGCCGCGGTACTCGATGATGCGTTCGCCCGCCCCGATGGGCCTGAGCGCAAACACGCCGTTGCCGTGGACAGGCGATTTCCGGACTTCGTAGGCGGCGCCGTTGGCGGCGGAAGCGGATGTGGCTTGGCGGGTGGTGGTCATCGAATGGAGGTCGGTAGGTGATCGGGATCGTTGGAAGCGATGACTATTATGGTACGGATCGGCGCCGGCATGCCGCACATTTTGGCATGCGGCGCCGGCGATGCGACCGCTCAGGCCAGCAGCAGCACATCGCAATCGGTACGCGCCAGCACGGTGCGCAGCGCCGCCCGCCACATGGCCCCGCGCCAGCGCCCTGCCGGCCCGGCCGGCAGCACCAGCACGTCCGCGCGGACCATGTTCGCATAGCCGGCCACGGCAAGCGTCCATGGCTGGCGCAGCATCAGCAGCGCCAGCCGCGATTCGCATGCGGCCCTCGCGGCGAAGCGCACGCCCGCCGCGCGCGCCGCCGCTTCCGCCCGGCGGCGGCAGGCGTCGAGGGTGTCCACCGAGACGCCGGCCGCCTGGAGCCGGCCCTCGCCGCACATGCGGCACAGGTGCAGCAGGGTCAGGCGCATGCGCGGCAGCACGCGCAGCGCCTGCCGCAGGCCGTCCAGCGAAGCGCCGGAAAAATCGGTCGGGTACAGGGCGTGGCGGTAAGCTCGCTGCCCAGTCCCGCGCACCAGCAGCACGGCCTGCGCGCCGCCGCGCAGCGCCGCCAGCGCCCGTCCCAGGTTATGGGGGGCCGGCCGCCAGGGCCGCGCCTGCCAGCCGACCACGACGGTCTGCATGGCGCTTCAGGCCAGCGCCGCGAAGGCCAGCACGGCCGCCAACCCGGCAGCGAAGGCCTTGACGACGGTGCGCCGCCAGCGGGCATTGCGCAGCACCAGATGCTTCACCAGGCGGCGCTTGCTCCGCCTTTCCATGCGACCGCGCGCGCGGACGGCGGCGTCCCGGTCGAGCGCCTCGATGCGAATCCTGTTCATTGTGTTCTCCCAAAATAGTGAATGCGTGCGCGGCCGTTCACGCCGCGAGGCGCCGGTCGCAGTCGCCGCCCTGGCGCCCCGGGCCGATCAGCAGGTCGCAGGGCGCCTCGTCCACCAGTCTTTGCATGACGTTGCTGGACGAGAGCCATGCGCCGGGATGCAGCGCGCCCCGGCCCAGTACCAGGAGGTCGGCGCCATGGCGGCGGGCGCAGTCGGCGATCACGGCATGGGGACGGCCGAGCTCCGCCTCGCAGACCGGCGCGTCCACCTCCTCGAGGAAGAGCCCGACGAAGTCCTCGAGCCGCCGGCGCGCCACCGCGCAGGCATGTTCACGGCCCGCGCGGATGACGCGGGGCGGCAGTTCCAGCTCGCGCATCATGGCTTCCTCGGGTAGCGCGCAGGCGTGCACGAACACGAAGCGCGCCCCGGGTGCGAGCAGTGCCGCGATGCGCGCGCTCGCGAGCGCGGCGCGCGAGAAGTCGCAGGCCACCACGACGGTGCGGTAGTCGTATCGCGCCTCGCCCTGCACCAGCAGGACCGGCATGCCGCAGGCGCGCAGCAGTTCGAGGTTGCGCGATGAGCGCACCCAGGACGGCAGGCGCGGGCCGGCATGGGCGGCCGCCAGCAGCAGGTCGGCGCCGATCCGCTCGGCCGCTTCGGCAAGCACCTGGGCCGGCTGCCCGCGCCGCATGACCCATGTGTTCTCGAGTTCGTCCGGGAACAGGCCCGGGCCGAGCGCCTGCGCCTGGCCGTCGACGACGACGCGCAAGGCCGCGCCGTCGACGCGCGCATGGCTGACCGCGGTGCTCGCCCCGCCGCGCTTGAGCGCCAGCACGTCGAAGGCCTCGATGCCCAGCTGGTGGGCGAGGCGGGCGGCGCGCAGTTCGACCGGGCCCGGGTGGTGCTGGCTGACCGCCAGCAGGATGCGATCGATGCGGCGCATGGCTAGCTCCCTCCCGTCGACGCGCGGAAAATGGTGAGTGGGAGCAGTCGCGCGCGGCCGGCTGTGGCCGCGGCGGACGTATGGACGCACAGGTCCAGGACGGCCGGCGCGTGCCGGCTCGGGTAATGCTTGGTGCACATGACATGCCTTTCCCAGCCTGGTGCCAGGCTGGCCAACAATGAGGAATCACGCCGCGATCCGCGGCGAACGACAGGTGCTGGTGGATGGGCTCGGGAGAGTGCGGGAAGCCTGGGCTTCAGCGCCTCTCGCCGAGCTCAGGAAAGGCAGGCGAGATCGCGGGTCGAGCGTTGCGCAAGACGGGCGTGGAAGGCGCTCAGTCCCGGCAGGAGGGGAGTGTGCGACGGGCATGGCGACGGCGCCGCCTGCGCATGGGGTGCGCGGGAAGCATGGAAGACGCCGTCGAATTGGATGCAAGGCATGTCGACCCCGTATCAGCCCGTGGATGGAAACGGAATCAGTATATACGAGCTGGTTTCTTAGTCAACCGGCCCCGCGCCCGGCTAGCCTGCCGCGAAGTCTTCCTCGCGGTATTCGAGGCCGCCGTCCTGGGCGGGCGCGCCGCCCCTGCCCGCTTCTTCCCGGCGCAGCTCGACCCGGCGGATCTTGCCCGAGATGGTCTTGGGCAACTCGCGGAACTCGATGCGCCGGATGCGCTTGTAGGGCGCCAGCCTGTCGCGCGCGAACGCGAAGATCGAGGCCGCCACCTCGCGCGACGGCAGGACGCCCGAGCGCAGCGTGATGAAGGCCTTGGGCACCGACAGGCGCAGCGGGTCGGGGCTGGGCACGATCGCCGCCTCCAGCACGTCGTCGTGCTCGATCAGCACGCTCTCGAGCTCGAAGGGGCTGATGCGGTAGTCCGAGGACTTGAACACGTCGTCGTTGCGGCCAACGTAGAAGAAATAGCCTTCCTCGTCGACGGTGGCGGTGTCGCCCGTGTGGTAGTGGCCGGCGCGCATGACCTGCGCGGTCTTCTCCTCGTCGCCCTCGTAGCACAGCATCAGGCCCAGCGGGGCGGGGTCGAGGCTGAGCGAGATCTCGCCCTCCGCGGCCGGCTGCTCGTCGATGTCGAGCAGGGTCACGCGGTAGCCGGGCAGCGGGCGGCCCATCGAGCCGGGCTTGATCGGCTGGCCCGGCGGGTTGCCGATCTGCGCCGTGCTTTCCGACTGTCCGAAGCCGTCGCGGATGCGGATGCCCCACGCCTGTTCCACCTGCTCGATGACTTCCGGATTCAGCGGCTCGCCCGCGCCCACGAGTTCGCGCAGCGGCGGACGCCAGCCCTTCAGGTCTTCCTGGATCATCATGCGCCAGACCGTCGGCGGCGCGCACAGCGAGGTCACGCCGCAGCGCACGATGGTGTCGAGCGAAGCCTTGGCCGAGAAGCGCTCGTAGTTGTAGACGAAGATCGTGGCGCCGGCGTTCCAGGGCGCGAAGAAGCAGCTCCAGGCGTGCTTGGCCCAGCCCGGCGAAGAGATGTTCCAGTGGACGTCGCCCGGCTGCAGGCCGATCCAGTACATCGTCGACAGGTGGCCGACCGGATAGCTCTGGTGGCTGTGCAGCACCAGCTTGGGCTTGGCCGTGGTGCCGGAGGTGAAGTAGAGCAGCAGCGGGTCGGTGGCGCGGGTCTCGCCCTCGGGCGTGAAGACCGAGAGCACGTCGCGGCAGTCGTCGAAAGCGCGCCAGCCCTCGGGCTTGCCGCCCACCGCGATGCGGGTGAAGCTGCCCTGCATGGACGCGAACTTGTGGGCCTCCGAGGCCTGGACGATCACGTGCTTCACGCGGCCGCGCTCGAGGCGGTCCTGCAGGTCCGCGCCGGAAACCAGCATGGTGGTGGGCACCAGCACGGCGCCGAGCTTGATCCCGGCCAGCATGATCTCCCACAGCTCGACCCGGTTCGGCAGCATCAGGAGCACCCGGTCGCCGCGGTTCACCCCGCACAGGCGCAGGTACTCGGCCACCTGGCAGGACCGCGCCGCCATGTCGGCGAAGGAGATCTTCTGTTCGGATCCGTCTTCCTCGACCACCCACAGCGCGGGGGCGTGGTTGTCCTTCGCCATCCGGTCGAAATAGTCGAGCGCCCAGTTGAACTCTTCCAGCTGGGGGGCGCGGTAGTCGCGGTAGGCGGTCTCGTAGTCGAGTCGGTGTTGCAGCAGGAAGTCGCGCGCGTGAAGGAAGCGCTGGGTCGGCGTCATGGTGTCTCCTGGTCGCTGGTTGGCATGGCTGCTCGTGGCCATTTTGCCATGATTGTAGATGCTGGGCGGCCTTGACGGCCACCCGACGTGGATCAGTCGCGCCTGAGGGCCGTGACCCGCATCTCGCCCTCCGGCGCCATCATGTCGATGACGCGGCAGTCCCCGCACATGCGCAGGCGGTCGAGGTGGCCGCTGAAGGCCGGGTGGGAGGCCAGGCGGCCGAGCATGTTCTCGACCATCTGCAGGGTGCCGAAGGGCTTGTCGCAGCGGATGCAGTGGAAGGGCTGGGATTCGTTGAGCACCACGGCCTGCTTGCGGCTGTCCAGGAAGGACAGGCGCGGCTGCAGCGTGATGGCGTTTTCCGGGCAGGTGGCGGCGCACAGGCCGCACTGGACGCAGTTCTTCTCGATGAAGCGCAGCAGCGGGGCGCCCTGCCCGTCCTGCAGCGCGCCGGCGGGGCAGGCGCCGACGCAGGACATGCACAGGCTGCAGGCCTTGCGGTCGACCTCGAGGGTCCCGAACGGCGCGCCGGGCGGCAGGGCGACGTGCTCGGGCTTCTCCGGCGCGTGGCGGTGCAGGTGCTCGAGCGCGTAGTCGAGGGTGTTGCGCTTGTCGTTCGCCAGGTGGAACACGGCCGGCTCGACGGGCGTCGCACCGCGCGGCGCGTGGCGCAGGGCCACGGCCACTTCCTCGGGCGCCCCGGCGCGCAGCAGCTGCAGGTGGGGGCCGTCGTAGCCCAGGCCATCGAGGACCGCCTGCGCGATCGCCATCTGCTGGTCGAGGGCGGCGACGTATTGCGGCGCCTCCTGGCCCGTATTCAGGACGACGATGCCGGCCGCGCCATAGGCGATGGCGGCGAACCAGACGTCGATGCCGGTCGAGGCCGTGTGCTGAAGGGCCAGCGGGATGATGCGCCCGGGGATGTCGTCGCCCAGCTGGGCCAGCAGCGCCGCGCCCTGCTCCGGATCGTGCAGCAGCAGCACCGGTTCGCTGCCCCCGGCATCAACGTAGGAGCGCAAGGCCGCCTGCATGCGCTTGCCGGTCAGGGCGGCGGGCGGGAAGGCGTAGCTGATCGCGCCGGTCGGGCAGACCGTCGAACAGGCGCCGCAGCCGGCGCACAGGTAGGGGTTGACCTTGATGCGGTCGCCGTCATCGTGGATTGCCTGGGCCGAGCAGATGTCGATGCAGGCGCTGCAGCCGGTCACGCCGTTGCGGCCATGGGCGCAGGTCCTCTCCTTGTACGAGAAATACTTGGGCTTCTCGAAATCGCCAACCATGTCCAGCATGGCCTCCAGGGCCTCCTGGCGCGAGGCTTCGTCATAGCCCGGCGCATAATAGCCGTGTGGGCGCTGGTGGCTGGGGATCAGGCGGCTCGGGCTGAGGTCGAGCACCAGGTCGAAGCGTCCCTGCCGGACCGGCTGGTGCGGCGCCTGCCAGCGCGCCTCGAAGGCGCCCAGCCAGCCGGCCACGGCGGCCACGCGCGCCACGTGCACCGGATAGGGGCGCACGGGCATCGCATTTTGCAGATGCGCCTGCTGGTCGAGCAGCAGCACGGTGACGGGCAGCGCGGCCGCCAGGCGATCGGCCCAGGGCAGCGCATGCTCGCTCGAGCCGACCACCAGGGTGCTGCCGGAGGAGCGGTAGCTCACCGTGACCGAGGGTTCGAACGCGGGAATCGCGTCGCTTGCTGCGATTGCGGCGGCGCGCGCCTCGGTGTTGCGGCCTTCCTGGACCGGGTCGATCGGTGGATGCTCGGCAAATCGGATATTCATGTGTTCCCTTGTTGGATGGGAGAAGAAGCTTCGGCATCGCTGCTGCCTTGCCCCTCTTCCTCTTTGTCGGCGTCCTGCCGGTCGCCCAGCAGCTGCGCCAGCAGGCCCGGCGCATGCTGGAGCGAAGCCAGCATGGCGGGCGCCATTGGCGACGCCTTGTTGTAGTCACTCATATACATGTCGAGTCCGTCGACCACATTGAAGTGCGGATCGGCGAACAGTTTTTTCAGGGCCAGGCGCTGCACCGATTTGTCGACGTCTCTCGCAACGAAGGTGGAGAAGTCGGATTCGGGCGTCAGGCCCGCGACGTCGTCGAGCGTGGGCAGCGGCCGCGCCGGTGCTTCCGGCTCGGCGCGGGCCGCCGTCTCGACCGGCACAGGGACCGGCGGCGGCGCAGGCCTGGTTTCGGCAGCCTCGCCCGTCGCCTTCAGGCGCGACCAGCGCCGGAAGAATCCTTCCTCTGACATTCAGGCCCCCTTCATCCGTGCTGGCGGCCGCGCCGGGGCTTGGGCTGGTAGTGCTCGCGCAGGTAGCCGGCCACCCAGGCGTAGATCTCGGCCGGCATCGTCACGCCGTCGGCCTGCTCGCCGGAGTCGAACATGCGGGTGCCCTCGACATAGCTGGCCGAGGCGCGCACGGGCATCGCCATGCCCTCCTCCATGCGCCACAGCACGAAGATCTTCGACTCGGGCGCCATGCAGTTCTCGTAGTAGCCGTCGTTCTCGTCGGTCCACAGCTCGAGCTCCAGGCCCGAGACCATGTAGTAGTCGCGCTCAGGGCTCTCGCTCAGCACCTGCAGGCGCGGCAGTTCGCCGCGGTCCGGCACCACGCCCACCGCCGCCCAGGCCTCGTCGGCCCAGCGGTGCTGGACGGCGCGGCGCTGCATGATCACCGCGATCGGCATGCTGCCCATCTTCATTGCTTGTTCGCCGTTTCGGGGCTGACTTTCTTCTCCACCGCCGGGCCGACCCCTTTCGGCACCGATTTCGTGGGCCCGCGCTTGACGTCCTCGCTGGGCGCGGCCGTGCCGAGCTTCTCGCTCTTGATCGGGACGTTGGCGGCGTTCAGCGCCTGGCGGCTGAGCGGCGCCGCGCCGGTGGCCGGGCTGGCCGCGGCCGTGCCGGGCGCCGCATTCGCGGGAGGCGCGGCCGGCATGCCGGCGGCGGGCGGCGTCACGCCGGCCGGCACTGTGCCTGCCGCGGCCGCCGCGCGCGCAGCCCCAGGGGCCGTGCCGCCGGCCGCCGCCTGGGTGCCGCCGGCTGTCGTGCCCGGGGTACCCAGCACCATGTTCGGCGCCGCGGCCGCAGACACCGGCGCAGCCGCAACCGTCACCGGCGGATTGATCTTCCAGCCCTTCGACGGCGCCTGCGTGCGCCAGCGCGAGGCCAGCGCGTCCATCGACGCGGCCAGCAGTTCCTTGTCCTTGGCGGCCTTGGCATCGTCGGCCGCCTTCTTCGCCGCGGCCGCCTGCTGCTGGGCCGGGGTCGGCGGGGGCAGTGCGGCCCCGGCCTGCGCACACAGCATCAGAGCGGCCAGCGTGCACGCCATTCTTGTCGTCGTCATCATTGCTTGCTCTCCAGGGTGCCGCGACCGGCCGGCGCCAGCGGCGCGGTGTTGGTGGCGGCCGGGGCCTCGGTCGTCCCGGGCGCCGGCGCGGCCGGCTTGCCGGTGTCGCCGGGCTGGGCCTGGGTGCCGGGCTGGGCGCCGGAAGGCGGCGTCACGCCCGCGCTCGGGCCTTGACCGGTCTCGGTCACGGTCCCGGCCGTCGCCGCGCCGGACGAGGTGCCGCCCGCGCCGCCGGCATGGCCCGGCGTGCCGCCCGCATAAGTGGCGTCGGTCACCGGCCTGGCGCTCTGGGCGATGATGGTGCCGCTGGTGGCGCCGCCGGCGCTCACCTGGCCCGGATACTTGGTCTGCACCACGCCGTCGGCGCTGGCCGGGCGGCCGCGGTCGCAGCCGCCGAGCGCGAGGGCCAGCGTGGCGAGGGCGCCGTGGATCAGGAGGGTCGATGCTTTCATGCTGGTTTCCTCAGTGAGCCGGGCCCGGGCGCGGCGCCGGGCCGCGCGGCGCGTCCGGATGCGGGCGGTGGGCCGGATCGGTCGCGGTGCCGTTCTTCACCTGTTCGTACCAGATCGCGTGGTGGGCCTGGGCCCAGGCTTCGTCGACCGTGCCCTCGCGCATGGCCTGGTAGGCGCCCGGGGTGCCCCAGGTGCCGATATAGATGTGGCCCATGGCGGCGGCGATGTAGCAGGCGGCGCCGGCGATGTGCAGGTAGTTCGCCACCTGCAGCACGTAGCGGGTCTGGCCAAAGGTGACGAAGTCCAGCACCAGGCCGGTGACCGACATGACGATGCCCAGCAGGGTCACGCCCAGCCAGAACCAGGCCTTCTCGCCGGCGTTGAAGAAGCCGGCCGGCACGTGCTTGTGCGAGACCAGGCCGCCGCCCTGCTTGACCCACTGCCAGTCGTTGCGGTTGAAGAAGTTACGGCGCAGGAAGGTGATGAACATCAGCACCGAGCAGACGATGAACAGCGGCCCGACGAAGTTGTGCAGGTATTTCGAGATGATGGCGAACCAGGAGAACAAGTCGTGTCCCATCCAGGGCAGCATGATCTTCTTGCCGTACATGATGATGATGCCGGTGATGGCCAGGGCGATGAAGCTGTAGGCCGTGGCCCAGTGCACGTGGCGTTCCCAGTCGGTAAAACGCTTGATCCGGCGCCCGGACGGCGGCACTTCCTTGGCCGCGCCCACGCCCTTGTAGAACACGAAGATGAGCAGGGGCACGCCCAGCAGGATGAAGCCGGCGATGGTCGCGAGCGGCCCGTTGCGCAGGTGGCGCCAGGTATTGCCGCCGCGCTGGACGATGACGTTCGCTTCCGTCGCCCCGTACTGGCCCAGATAATTGCGGTCCATGTGTACCCGGCCCGACGCGGGATTGGTGAGCGACGGTTCGGGCACGACCGAGTCGCCCTCGATCTGGAGCATGGTCTGCTCCTCTGCGTAGGCCGGCTTGGCGTCCTTGTTGGGCACGCCGGCCTGGGCTGCGGACAGCAGGAAGGTGCTCAGGAGCGCGAAAGCCAGCGCCAGCAGCAGGCGCAGGGACAGGGAGCGCGAGGATGAAGTAGGCATCGTGAGCTCCCTTTATGGATTGGCCCGGTTGTACTCGTTCTGCTTCATACCGCGGTTCTGGATCGTCGCCGACCAGGCCAGGCGGTCGTTGTGGAAGCGGGTCTGGTAGTGGCGCGGGTCGGTCTTGCCGGCGTATTCGCCGTGCAGCCATTCCGGATGCTGGTCGACCTCGAGGCAGCCGGCGAGCAGCAGCGGCAGCGCCAGCACGCAGTAGCGGAGTTTTTTCATTGCGGGAACCTCCCCGGATGGTTCTGCGCATCGCCGGCGATCTGGTTGCCGCGCGGCAAGTCGCCCTTGGTCTTGATCTCGCCGCCGCGTTTCGGACGGCCGTAGGCGATCTTCCAGCCCCACAGTTCCGGACCGTAGCCGCGGGTCTCGACGCGCTGGCGGTAGATGTCGGCGATCTGGTTGGCCTCGCCGCCCAGCAGGGCCTTGGTGCCGCACATCTCGGCGCAGGCCGGCAGCTTGCCTTCGGCGATGCGGTTGCGGCCGTATTTCTTGAATTCCGCTTCCGAGGTGTCCGGTTCCGGCCCGCCGGCGCAGAAGGTGCATTTGTCCATCTTGCCGCGGTGGTTGAATATGCCGGTTTCCGGGAACTGCGGCGCGCCGAAGGGACAGGCGTAATAGCAGTAGCCGCAGCCGATGCACTGGTCCTTGCTGTGCAGGACGATGCCGTCCTCGGTATGGTAGATGCAGTTGGTCGGGCAGACCGCCAGGCAGGGCGCATCGGTGCAGTGCATGCAGGCCACCGACACCGAGCGTTCGCCCGGGATGCCGTCGTTGATCGTCACCACCCGGCGGCGGTTGATGCCCCAGGGCGTCTCGTGTTCGTTCTTGCATGCGGTGACGCAGCCGTTGCAGTCGATGCAGCGCTCCGTATCGCAAATAAATTTCATCCTCGCGGCCATGTCGCCCTCCTCTGGGAATCGTTTCTCGTCAAGCGCGTACCACGCGGCACAGCGATACCTTGGTTTCCTGCATCATCGTCACGGCGTCATAGCCATAGGTCCAGGCCGTGTTGACGGCCTCGCCGCGCACCGCCGGCGCCCCGCCTTCCGGATAGTGGCGTTCCAGGTCTTCGCCCATCCACCAGCCGCCGAAGTGGAATGGCATCCACACCAGGCCGATCGGCACCCGCTCCGTCACCATCGCCATCACCTTGATGCGTGCGCCGGTCGGGGTCTCGACCCAGACGAATTCGCCGGTCCTGGCGTTCATCTGGACGGCGTCGCGCGGGTTGATCTCGCAGAACATGTTCTGCTGCAGCTCGGCGAGCCAGGGATTGGAGCGGGTTTCCTCGCCGCCCCCCTCGAATTCGACCAGGCGGCCGGAAGTCATGATGAGCGGATAGTCCTTCGAGTAGTCGACCGCCTGCACCGACTTGTACAGGGTCGGCAGGCGCCAGAAATTGGCCTTGTCGTCGTAGGTCGGGTACTTCGCGACCAGGTCGCGGCGCGGCGACGCCAGCGGTTCGCGGTGGACGGGGACCGGGTCCGGGAAGTTCCAGACATTGCAGCGCGCCCGCGCATTGCCGAAGGGTGCGCAGCCGTGGGAGATGACGACGCGGATGATGCCGCCCGACAGGTCGGTCTTCCAGTTCTTGCCCTCGGCCATGGCCTGCTCCTGGGGCGTCAGTTCGGCCCACCAGCCCAGCTTCTTGAGGAAGACGTGGTCGAATTCCGGATAGCCGGTATCGAGCTGGCTGTCCTTGTTGGTCGAGCCGTCGGCCGCCAGCAGCGACACCCCGTTGTGCTCGACGCCCCAGTTGGCGCGGAACGGCAGGCCGCCTTCCGCGACCGATTTGTTGAGGTCGTACAGGATCGGGGTGCCCGGGTGCTTCATCTCCGGCGTGCCCCAGCAGGGCCAGGGCAGCCCGTAGTAGTCGCCCTTGCAGGGCCCGTCGTCGGCGCGCAGGGTGGTCGGGTTGAAGGTGTGCTTGTTCTCCATGTGGAGCTTGAGCCGCTCCGGCGAGCAGCCGGTGTAGCCGATGGTCCAGCAGGAGCGGTTGATCTCGCGCAGGATGTCCTCGACCACTGGCTCGTTGAGCACCACCTTGATGTTCTTGCACAGTTCTTCGTGGAAGCCGAACTTCTTCGCGAACAGGTACATGATCTCGTGGTCGGTCTTGCACTCGAACAGCGGCTGGATGACGCGCTCGCGCCACTGGATGCTGCGGTTCGAGGCCGTGCACGAGCCCTGGGTTTCGAACTGGGAGGCCGCGGGCAGCAGGTAGACGCCATCGGTGCGGCCGTGCATCGACGCCGTCATGCTCGGATAGGGGTCGATCACGACCAGCATGTCGAGCTTCTGCATGGCCGCCTTCATGTCCGGCAGGCGGGTCTGGCTGTTCGGCGCATGGCCCCAGTAAAACACGGCGCGCAGCTTGCTCGGCTGGTCGATGAAGCGCTCTTCCTCGTTCACCGCATCGAACCAGCGCGACACGGTGATGCCCGGCTTTTCCATCAGCTCCTTGGAGCCGAAGCGCGACTTGATCCATTCGTAGTCGACGCCCCAGACATTCGCAAAGTGCTTCCAGGCGCCCTCGGCGATGCCGTAGTAGCCCGGCAGCGAGTCGCCGTTGGGTCCGACGTCGGTCGCGCCCTGCACATTGTCGTGGCCGCGGTAGATGTTGGCGCCGCCGCCAGGGATGCCGATATTGCCCAGCGCCAGCTGGAGGATGGCCAGGGCGCGCACGTTCGCCGTGCCGACGTGGTGCTGGGTGATGCCCATGCACCAGACCACGGACGAGGGCCGGTTCTTGGCCAGCATCTCGGCCGCCATCCTGACCGAGGCTTCCGGCACGCCGGTGACGTCCGAGACCTTGTCCGGCGTCCATTTGGCGACTTCCTTGCGCACGTCGTCCATGCCGTAGGTGCGCTGGGCGATGTAGTCCTTGTCTTCCCAGCCGTTCTGGAAGATGTGCCACAAAATCCCCCACACCAGCGGGATGTCGGTGCCAGGCCGCACCCGCACGTAGTGGTGGGCGAAGCGCGCCGTGCGGGTGAAGCGCGGATCGATGACGATCATCTTCGCGCCCAGCTCCTTGGCGTGCAGGAAGTGCAGCATCGAGATCGGGTGGGCTTCGGCCGGATTGGAGCCGATGAACATCACCGCCTTGCTATGGTGCAAGTCGTTGAAGGAGTTCGTCATCGCGCCATAGCCGAAGGTCTGGGCCACGCCCGCGACCGTGGTCGAGTGGCAGATGCGCGCCTGGTGGTCGCAGTTGTTGGAACCCCAGAACGAGACCCATTTGCGCAGCAGGTAGGCCTGTTCGTTGTTGTGCTTGGACGAGCCGATCACCATCAGCGAATCCGGGCCGGACTTCTGGCGCATCTCGAGCAGGCGGTCGCCGATCTCGTTGATGGCCTGGTCCCAGGAGATGCGCTGGTACTTGCCGTTCACCAGCTTCATCGGATAGCGCAGGCGGGACTCGCCGAAGCCGTGCTCGCGCACCGACGCGCCCTTGGCGCAGTGGGCGCCCATATTGATGGGCGAATCGAAGGCCGCCTCCTGGCGCACCCAGACCCCGTTGGCGACCACCGCGTCCACCGAGCAGCCCACCGAGCAGTGGCTGCAGATGGTGCGCTTGACCTCGGTGGGCACCGGGGCATCCGCCACCTGGTCGGCCTGGGCCGGTTCGATGACGTTCAGCGGCAGGTGGCGCGCCAGGGCGCCGGCGCCGACGGCAACGCCTGCTCCGGCCAGGAAGCGGCGCCGTTTCAGCCCGCTGTCGCGGGTAGCTTTGACTAGGGACATGCTGGCTCTCCGAATGTCAGGGTGCGTCTTACCAGTAGGCGGCGGTCTGGTAGTAACGGCGGATGTGCTCGGTCTCGTGGTAGCCGCGCTTGACCTGCGGCTGCGCCTTCGCTGGCGCCGGGGCCGGGGTCTCGGCGTTCGCGGGGGCGGCCACCACCGCCAGGGCGCCCAGGGGGGCGGCCTTCAAGAAGCTGCGCCGCGCCGGATCCGGCTTTGCTTCAGGCTCGTTGCGCGCACCGGGCGCCTGGTCGATCGGATGCTGTTCCATGTCGATGCCTCTGTTGGTTAATCTATTGCCGCCGCCCCGACGACGAAGGCTTGCGCCTCGATGTCGAGGAAGGCGGCGGCCAGCCGCGCGACCAGCCGGTAGTAATTCGCCCCTTCGGCGTCCGCGATGTCGGTCACGCAGCGCGCGTACCAGGGTGCGATGTGCGCCTCGAAAAAGGCCTGCTGGCGCTCGACGCTCTGGCGCGCGATGCCGGGCGCGCCCGTGATCAGGACACGCATGGTTTCGCACAGGGCGCCCAGGTGATCTTCGAACTCGCCTACGCCGCGGATGCGCCGGATACCCAGGCGCACCAGGTCGCCGCGCAGCTCGGCCAGCGGGGTGTCGTTCAGGTAGCCGGACAGGTAGCGCGAACCATTCGGGTTGACGGGCGGCGTGCCGACCGAGATGAAGAGCGCGTCGAATTCTTCCCGTACCGCATCCGGGTCCATGACGCCGGAGGCAAGCGTCAGGGCTTCCCAGGCCTGTTCCAGCGCCGGCTCCTGGCCGGCGGAGACGATGGGGTCTGCCGCGGAGAGCGCGTCCAGCAGGCCGGGGTCGGGCGCCGCGAGGAGCAGGCGCGCCAGCAGCGCGTACAGGTCGGCGCGCGCCTGGTCTTCGCCCGAGAGTGGCATGGCGACCGAAGCCTGCATGGCGGCCTGGACCGATGGAGTATTGACGCTGGGACGTTCGACCAGGGGCGCGTCGGGAAGGGGCACGGTGCTGCTCTCCTGTTAGCAAAGGGTTATCGGCAGTGTAGTCCTCCATAGCGGCAGGCCGCGCACGGTTGATTCCTATTGCATTCCCAGGAGCCGCATCAGCAGTCGGATCAGGTAAGCCACCACCGAGAGGCTCAATACACCGCCGGCCCACAGGGCTGCCATCCAGCCCAGCCGCCGCATCCATTCGCGTCGCGCGGCCTTGCGCAGCGCGGCCATCAGTGATACCCCGCGTCGGCCTTGACCTTGCCCCGGAACACCCAGTAGGACCAGCCCGTGTACATCAGGATGATGGGCAGGATGAACAGGGTGCCCACCAGGGCGAAGCCCTGGCTGCTCGGTGGCGACGCCGCTTCCCAGATCGAGATCGCGGGCGGCACGATGTGCGGCCAGATACTGATCGCCATGCCGGTGTAGCCGAGGAAGATCAGGGCCAGGGCGGCAACGAAGGGCAGCCGGTGCGGATCGCGCCCCAGCGAGCGCAGCAGCAGGAAGATGGAGACCGCCACCAGGATGGGCACGGGCGCCAGGAAGACGATGTTCGGGAATGTGAACCAGCGTGCCGCCACGGCCGGGTCGCGCCACGGGGTCCAGATGCTGACGATGACGATGGCCGCGAGCAGCAGCAGGGCGAAGGGGCGCGCCACCTGCACCATGCGCGCGTGCAGCTCGCCCTCGGTCTTCATCACCAGCCAGGTCGCGCCCAGCAAGGTGTAGGCGATCATCACGCCGATGCCTGCGAGCAAGGGAAACGGCGCGATCCAGTCGAGCGGCCCGCCCGCATAGCTGCGTCCCGACACCGCGATCCCGTCCAGGAAAGCGCCCAGCGAGACGCCCTGGAAGAAGGCGGCCACGACGGAGCCGCCGATGAAGGCCTTGTCCCACAGGTGGCGCTCCCCTTCCTTCGCCTTGAAGCGGAACTCGAAGGCCACGCCGCGGAACACCAGGCCGACCAGCATGAAGATCAGCGGCAGGTAGAGCCCCGAGAGGATGATCGAATAGGCCACCGGGAAGGCGGCCAGCAGCCCCTCCCCGCCCAGCACCAGCCAGGTCTCGTTGCCGTCCCAGATCGGGGCCACGGTATGCATCATGGTGTCGCGGTCGCGCTTCTTCGGGGTGAACGGAAACAGCATGCCGATCCCGAGGTCGAAGCCGTCCAGCAGCACATACATGAAGACGGCGAAGAAGATGATGACCGCCCAGATGACGGTGGTGTCGATGCCCATGTCAGCGTTCCTTGTCAGCGTCGCTGCCCTTGATGTCGGGCAGGTGGTCGGGCCTGGCGACCTCGTCGTCGTCGTCGCTCTGCACGTCGGCCGCCGAGATCGGCCGCATCGGCGTGCGCTCCTCGCCCGGGCCGCCCTGTGCGGGGGAGTGCAGCGCGAAGTGCTGGGGGCCCTTGCGGATCATGCGCAGCACGAAGGCGGTGCCGGCCCCGAATACGAAGAAATACGCGACCACGAAGATGGCCAGGGTCAGCGCCAGCGGACCGGCGCCATGGGGCGAGACCGCATCCGCCGTGCGCAGCACGCCGTAGACCACCCAGGGCTGGCGCCCGACCTCGGTCGTGGTCCAGCCGGCCAGGATGGCGACCAGGCCGGCCGGCCCCATCCACAGCGCAAAGCGCAGGAAGGCGCGCTGGCGCCATAGCCGTGCTTCTCCCGCCACCTTGCGCCTGAGCCACAGGCTCCATGCCCCCAGCAGTATCATCAGGAGGCCCAGCCCCACCATCAGGCGGAAGCTCCAGAACACGATCAGGGAATTCGGCCTGTCTTCGCGGGGAAACTCCTTCAGGCCCTTGAACTGGCCATTCCAGCTGTGGGTGAGGATGAGGCTGCCCAGGTGCGGGATGCCGATCGCGTATTTCGTCCTTTCCTCCTCCATGTCGGGAATGCCGAACAGCAGCAGCGGCACGGCCTCGCCCGGCTCGTTCCGCCAGTGCCCCTCCATCGCCGCCAGCTTGGCCGGCTGGTGCTCCAGGGTGTTCAGGCCGTGGAAGTCGCCCACCACCGCCTGGATCGGCGCGACCAGCAGGATCATCCACATCGCCATCGACATCATCTTGCGCACCGCCGGGTTGTCGCGCTTCCTGAGCAGCTGCCAGGCGGCGGCCGCGCCGACGATCAGCGCCGTGGTGAGGTAGGCCGCGATCACCATGTGCAGCAGGCGGTAGGGAAAGGAGGGGTTGAAGACGATGGCCAGCCAGTCGGCGGGCACCATGCGCCCGCCCTCGATGGCATAGCCCTGCGGGGTCTGCATCCAGCTGTTGGCGGCCAGGATCCAGGTCGAGGAGATCAGGGTGCCGATGGCCACCGCGCAGGTGGCGGCGAAGTGCAGGGCCGGACCGACGCGGTTCCAGCCGAACAGCATCACGCCGAGGAAGCCCGCTTCCAGGAAGAAGGCGGTCAGCACCTCGTAGGACAGGATCGGACCCAGGATGCTGCCGGCGAACTCGGACAGGTAGCTCCAGTTGGTCCCGATCTGGTATGCCATCACGATGCCCGAGACCACCCCCATGCCGAAGCAGACCGCGAAGACCTTGAGCCAGTAGTGGTAGAGGTCGACGTAGACCTGCCGCTTCGTGCGCAGCCAGCACAGCTCCAGCACGGCCAGGTAGCTCGCCATGCCGATGGTGATCGCCGGAAACAGGATGTGGAAAGACATCGTGAACGCGAACTGCACGCGCGCCAGATCCAAAGCAGACAAACCGAACATGCAGGCTCCTAGGCTCTCACCCGATACGGTGTCCGGAATCTAGCATGCGGGACGGGTGCGCACGCTTGCCGTTTTTTGTTTCTTGTCCAATCGTGCGCGGCTTCCAGTTGGGCAGAAAACCATAGGGCACTGACCCAGATTAATGTCGACGCAGATCGCCGGTGCAGGGGCGAAGCGCTCGTCTATATTGGCTGACGATGACGAACCCGGCAGGTACCGCAGGCTTTCACCCGGTGTGCTCCCGCCCGTCATCCCTCCTCGTGCTCACTCCAGTTTCGCTTGTCTCGTCCTTCACCTTTCCTTGCAAAGGAGATTCACATGGCGCCCAACGATCGTCTCGACCGCGACGCGGTCATGAGCCTGGACACCCGGCAGCGCGCCGGCTCGTCCGGCAATGCCGCCCCCTGGGCCGAGGCCACGGCCGACGTCCAGACCGGCAGCGGCGGCCTGCAACCGGCCCTGAGCGGCAATGGCTTCACCTACCGGCACGACTGGGGCGCGCGGCGCGGCCAGTGGCTGCTGCGGCTGAACTGGGGCGAGGTCGATACCCGCTCCCAGGTTTTCGTGTCGATCGCGGAAGGCGCGGGCGGCGGGCCCGATTCCGGCAAGTTCATCGGCTCCGCCCGCTACACGCTCCACAACGTGGCCCCGCGCGCGGGCGGGGTCGACATCTGGGTCAATATCGAATGGCCCTCGGACATCTCGATCTACGCCGACTACCTGGTGGTGAACCCGGCGGTGACCGGCACCCGGACCGTGTCGGTGACGGTGCACCGCCACAGCAGCGTTCTACTATCCGAGGCCGAGGCTGACCGGATCCTGGGCGACATGGGCACCATCCTGCAGAACGACGACACCGGCCCGGACGTCGCCACGGCCGTCCAGTTCGTTCGCAACGGCGCGGTCCGCGTGCTGCCGGCAACCGTCCCGGCGACCATCGCGACCTCGGCCGACCTGACCGCGCTGTTGACGGCCGGCTCCGGGGTCAAGGTCGTGCAGGCGATCCGCTGGTGCGGCGGCCCCGGCGACAACATCATCGGCTGCGCCCCGGTCGGCAGCGCCAACGTCAACGTGGCCGCGGTGCGCTTCGACGCCGGCCAGGAAGGCCTGATCTGGGTCCACGAGTATGGTCACAACTGCGGCCTGGGCCACCGCACCGACGACCCGCGCGCCGTCATGTTCCCGTCGGTCGGGTCCGACCACAACGTGGTCAATGCCGCCGAGTCGGCGGCCTACCTGGCCGGCCCCCTGAACATCGCCGGCAAGGTGCTGCCGGCCAGCGGCTGCAACTGCGATATGCAGGGCCTGCAGGCGCCGGCGGACGTGCGCGACTTCGTCCGCCAGCCCTGGATCGAGGGCGTGCCCTGGGAGCTGGCCTCGCAATATGGCGAAGCGGATGCGCGCAAGCTGCTCGACTGGCTGGTGAACGAGCCGGAAAAGCACGAGCAGTACCTGGGCCAGATCGTGGCCACCCTCGGCTACATCGGCAGCGAGATCGCCACCGGCGCCCTGATCGACTTCGTGAGAAGCCCGCGCACCGGCCGCGCCGTCTTCAATGCGAAGAACATCGCCCTGATCCGGCTCGGCGACCTGGCCAACCGCTCGGCCAGTCAGGCGGCGGTCGACTTCCTGGCGCAGCTTGCCGGCGACATCGGCCTGGCCCGCAGCCTTGCCGCGCCGCAGGCGGCGTTCGAGCAGCTTGATGCCGCCAGGACCGGGGTAACGGCCCTGAGCGCCGAAACCCTGGCGGCCGAGCTGGCCGTATCGGCGACCTTCGGCCTGGCCCTCAGCGGCTCCGAGCCGGCCCGCAAGACCGTCGAGGCCCTGAAGCACGATCCGAACGCCTTTGCCTCGGTTAACCAGGCAGCCGGCGAGGCAGCGCAGATCGCCGACACGGTGGTGCGGAAAGGCCGTAGCGAGTATTACCGGATGAAGGCGGAACGACGTCACCATCTGTAATCCTGCACGCCGTCCGGGGCCGGCCCCGGACGGCTTCCTCCCAGAAAATGAAATGCCGGGAACTGGCGAGCCGTCTATAATGACCTCGTCAGCATTTCGTTTTCCGCCATGAACCAAGCCATCTCGCTGCCGGGCGAATCGCCGCTCAACATCCAGGCCCTCAAGACCAGCTGCAGCAATTGCAGCATGCACCAGCTGTGCCTGCCCATGGGACTCGAGGATGCCGACATCAACCGCCTCGACCAGATCATCGGCGGGCGCCGCCGGCTGGCCAAGGACGAACGCCTGTACAAGATGGGCGAGCCCTTCCGCAGCCTGTATGCGGTGCGCTTCGGCCACTTCAAGACCTACCAGGTGAATGCGGCCGGCGAAGAGCAGATCACGGGCTTCCAGATGGCGGGCGAGCTGCTCGGCATGGATGCGATCAGCGGCAGCCACCATTGCGATGCCGTAACGCTGGAAGACAGCGAGGTCTGCGAGATCCCCTTCTCGCGCCTGGAAGAGCTGTTCGGCCAGGTGCCGGCCCTGCTGCGCCACTTCCACCGCATCATGAGCCAGGAAATCACGCGCGAGCAGAACGTCATGCTCCTGCTCGGCAATATGCGGGCCGAGCAGCGCTTCGCCGTCTTCCTCGTGAACCTGTCGGCCCGCTACGCGGCGCGCGGCTATTCGCCGAACCGCTTCCAGCTGCGCATGTCGCGCGAGGATATCGGCAACTACCTGGGCCTGACCATCGAAAGCATCAGCCGCCTGCTGTCGCGCTTCAAGAAGCAGGGCTGGCTGGAGGTCGACAAGCGCGAAGTCGCCCTGCTCGACCCGGCCAAGCTCAAGGCGATCGCCGCCGGCACCGATGTGTGCAGCCCGATGGGCTGAGCCCGGGATATTCCATGCAGCCCACGCCGCGCTTCGAACTGCACCTGCGCAGCTACGGCCAGACGCGTGACGCCGACCGCCACGCCTTTGCCCAGGTGGTGCTGCCGCTCGGCGGCCAGGTGGCGCTCGAGATCGAGGGCCGCGAGAAACGGCTCGATCCCCTGCATGCGGCCCTGGTCGCGCCCGGCGCCTGGCATTCCCAGTACAGCCGGGTCGCCAACCGTTCCCTCATCCTCGACGTAGCGGCCGAGGCCTTCGCGCACGGCCCCTGGGCCGGACTGCTGGCGCGGCCCTTTACCGGGATCGGCCCGGCGGCGCGCAAGCTGGTCGAGTTCATGGGCATCCTGGCGGACAGCCAGCCGCTCGCGCCGCAGATGGTGCAGGGCTGGGCGCCGCTGCTGCTCGATACCCTGGGCATGGGCGCGCCCCGGCCCGCCTCGCGCCTGGCCGCCCTGCTCGCGCGCATCGAGCTCGATCCCGGCCTGCCCTGGACCACCGAGACCATGGCGCGCGCGGCCAACCTGAGCGTGAGCCGCCTGCACGCGCTGTTCCGCGAGGAGCTGGACGCCAGCCCGCACGGCTGGCTGCTGGACTGCCGCCTCAAGCGCGCCTGCACGCTGCTCGGCAGTACCGACCGTCCGGTCGCCGAGATCGCGCTGGCGGCCGGCTTCTCCGAGCAGAGCGCATTGACGCGGGCGATGCGGCGCATGCTCGACACCACACCGGCCGCCTACCGCACGCAACATCGCGAGAAGCGGTCAAAGGCGCAGTAGCCCCGGCCAAGATGCTGCCCGCCGTGCAGCCCAGAATCTCCGCTTTCAGGAGAATTCATGCACGCGCGATCGCCTACCCCGCTTCACGACACCCGGCTCGGCATCGGCGCCGGCATCCTCGCCGGCTCCTTCTGGGGCCTGGTCTTCCTCGCCCCCATCCTCGTGCCGGGCTTCACGCCCTTGCAGCTCTCGGCAGGACGCTATCTCGCCTACGGGCTGGTGGCGGCGCTGCTCGTCGCCCCCATGTGGCGCCGCCTGCTGCCCCGCCTGGGCTGGCGCGAATGGCGCCAGCTGGCCTGGCTCAGCCTGTGCGGGAACATCGTCTACTACCTGTTCGTGGCCCAGGCCGTGCAGTCGGGCGGCGGCGTGATGACGGCGATCGTGATCGGCCTGCTGCCCTTGAGCGTCACCCTGGTCGGCAGCCGCGACCACGGCGCCCTGCCCCTGCGGCGCCTGGCCCCGGCCCTGCTGCTGGGCGCGGCCGGCCTGGGCTGCATCGCCTGGCAGTCGCTGGCCTCCGCGCAGGGCGGCGGCGCGCCCCTGGGCCTGGCCTGCGCGGTCGGCGCCCTGGTATCCTGGACCATCTACGCGGTGGCCAACAGCCGCTGCCTGGCGCGCCTGGGCGGCATCACGGCCCACGAGTGGAGCCTGCTCACCGGCGTCATGACAGGGGCGCAAGCGGTCGTCCTCGCGGTGCCGGCCTTCATGCTCGGCGGCGACGGGCATGCGGGCGCCGAGTGGCTGCGCTTCGGCGGCGTGGCGCTGGCGGTGGCGATCCTGTGCTCGGTGGTGGGCAATGGCCTGTGGAACTACGCCAGCCGCAGCCTGCCGCTGGCCCTGACGGGGCAGCTGATCGTGTTCGAGACCGTCTTCGCCTCGCTGTACGGGTTCATGTGGGAGGCGCGCTGGCCGACCGGGCTCGAGGTGGCGGCGCTGGTGCTGATGGTGGGCGGCGTGGTGTCCTGCGCCTCGGCGCACAGGAAGTGAAGCCTTACAGGTCGATGACCAGCTCGGGGCGGAAGGCTTCCTGCTCCCCCTTGCTCAGGTAGCCGAGCGGATTGGCCACCACGCGGCAGGACCAGCGACCGTCCCCGTTCTCGCCGCTGGCGAGGTAATCGTTGGCGCAGTGCAGGTGGCCGTGCATCCACACATCGGCCAGCGGCAGCAGCGCGTCGAGCGCGTTGCAGAAGCCCGCGGTGCCGGGCGTGAGGCCGTAGCGCGGATCGGCGCTGCGCAGGCTGGGCGCGAAGTGCGTCACCGCGACCGTGGCGCCCTCGAACGGCGTCTCCAGGGCGCCGCGCAGCCATTCCTGGCAATCGAGCGACATCGCGCGGATGCCTTCGGCCAGCACCGGCACGCCATCCTTCAGGGTCGTGTTCTTGGCGAGGTAGTAGTTCGCCGCCCGGAACGCCTTTTCGCGGCGCTGCAGCTGTTTCGTCAGCACCGTCTCCTGCACGGCCAGCGCATCGAAGTCGCTCCACAGGGTGGTGCCGATGAAGCGCACGTGGCCGATGACGAGGGTCTCGCGGTCCAGCCATTCGATGCCGAGATCTGCGCAGGTGGCGCGCAGGCGCGCGTAGGCCTCGTCGAATTCGAGGCCGTCGAATTCGTGGTTGCCGGGGATGTAGAGCACCCGGGCGTTCGTGGCGCCCGCGCGCAGCGGCGAAAAGCGTGCGAGGCCGAAGTCCTCGCTGGTGAGGCGCGAGCCGGACTGGTAGGAGCCGATGTCGCCCGCCAGCACGACGACGTCGGTGGCGGGGTCGATCAGGGGGACGAACGCCGGGTAGCGTTCGAGGTGCAGGTCGGAGAAAAGCTGGATGCGCATGGTCGGCGCAGTATAGCGGGTTTCAGGCCCACCCTGCGCCGCGCGGCCCTCAGAAGGTGATGCGCACGAAAGGGGCGCTGCTCTTCGCTTTGCCGTGGTAGACAGCCTCGATATTGTTGCCGTCGGGGTCGAGCACGAAGGCGCCGTAGTAGCCCGGATGGTAGGGGCGCTCGCCGGGCCGGCCGTTGTCCCTGCCGCCGGCCTTGAGGGCCGCATAGTAGAAGGCGTTCACCATCTTCCCGTCGCGCGCCTGGAAGGCCAGGTGGTGGCGGCCGGTGAGCACGCCCTGCGCGGCGCGGCTCTTGCGGCTCGAGACGAACAGCTCGTCGGCCCAGAAATAGTCGGGGCCGTCTCCGCCGAGCGGGATGCCGAGCACCTCGAACACGGCGGTGTAGAAGGTGCGCGAGGCCTTCAGGTCGCGCACCACCAGCTGGATATGGTCGATCAGGCGGCCGCGGTAGATTTCCTGTGTTTCCATGCTGTGCTCCTTACGAAGGTCATCAAGAAAATGGCTCAGTTGGATGATCCGGCGCCTTCCCCGAGGATGGCCCCACGGTACAGGGCATCGGTGATCCGCTCCTGGAAGCGGCTCTCGGACGAGAAGCGCCCGGGCTGGGTGTCCGGATCGGCGCCGACGCCGCTGGCGGCATAGATCATACCGTTCTTCGTGGCCGGATCGAACACGAAGAGCGCATTCACTCCCCAGGCCCAGCCGAGATGGCCGACGCCGGTGAATCCGCCGCCGTCGACCAGGCGGTCGCCGCGTGCACGCCCGTCGTCCACGGTGCTCGCATCCAGGAAGTGCTGGTTGCCCAGGCCCCAGGCCTGGTACAGGCCGGGATAGGCGCCGCCGTCGCCGCTCCGGCTGCCGTTCACGCCTTCCCGGATCGTCCACTCGCGGGCCAGCATGGCGGCGACCGTGTCCGCGCGCAGGATCTGCCGCCCGCCGTGGCGGCCGCCGTTCATCAGCATCAGCATGATGCTCCCCAGCTCGGCGGTGGAGATGCGCAGGCTTCCCTGGGGGCCGAACAGGGTGCCATTGGTCCCGGCCACATAGCGATCCAGGCCGGGCGGTGCGACCGGGGCCTGGATGTGGAAGTCGTCCGACTGCGCGATCCAGGGGCCGCGCGGATCCCAGCGCTCGGCGCCATCCTTTTCGCGCCTGCGGTAGAGGGTCGCCACGTCGTCGATGCGCGCGGGTGCGAAGTCGGCCAGGTAGAAGCCGGCCTTCAGGCCCATGGGATCGAAGACGAGGCGGCGCATCAGGCGGTCGAAACGCTCGCCGGATGCCGCCTCCATGACGGTGGCGACCATGCCCGAGTTGAGGTTGACGTACTCGAACCAGCTGCCCGGCGCGTGCGTGCGGGACCACATGGCGCCACTTCCGTGGTGGCGCCCGCCCGGCAGCAGCACCTCTTGCAGGTCGATCTCGGGCGCCCACCTGAAGCCGCCCTCGTCGCGCAGCGAAGCGGTATGGGTGAGCAGCATGCGCAGGCTGATCGGCTGCCCGGGAAAGTGCGGGTTGCGCAGGCGGTAGCCCAGGTAGGCGCCCACGTCCGCATCGAGGGACAGGGCGCCCTCCTCCACCATCTTCATCACGCCGAGCGCCGTGACCAGCTTGGAAATCGAGGCAATGCGAAACATGGTGTCCGCATCCATCGGCTCGGCCGGCATCGATGCAGTGGCGAGGCGCTTGTGGCCGAACTGGCCGGTGTAGACGACCTCGCCGGCGCGGATCGCGAGCACCGACAGGCCGGGCAGCGGCATCGCCGGATCGTCGACGATGGCCTGGAGCCGGCGTGTCAGGGCGCCGGCCTGCGCCTCCGGCAGGGGCGCTGCCGCGCTCAGAACGGGGATTGCGGATAGGGTGAGCGTCATCGTCAACCTTGTCAGCCATCGTCGTCCCATGGCTGCCTCCTCATGGCGTTTATCCGGCAAGCCGGCTCAATGCTTGATCGGTTCGCGCAGCACGTCTTGTACCGTCGGCGCGGCGCCCACCTTCATCGTGTACAGGTAGTCCTGGGCCAGGCCGCTGATTTTCTTGCGTTCGCCCGACTTGATCCGGAACGGCGGCGCCGCTTCCGAGTAGGTGCAGGTGCGCTCCTTCTGTCCCGGCGCGAGGAAGCGTTCATTGCACAGCGAGTGCAGGATCAGGTAATGGCATTCACGCCCGGCGCTGTCGGAGCAGGAGAACTCGGTGCTCGAGAGGCCCAGGCGGGTGACCACGGTGCTCGATGGCGCCGCATCGGCTGCGACGGCGTCGGCCGCCGCGATCGGGACGAGGATGGCCAGCGCCAGGATGGCTGCTTTCATGGTGTCCTTGTTATTGCAGAAGGTTCGACACGATAGCTCAGCGGCGGCGTGACAGGCTCACGCATTGTCACGCCGGGCCGCCGATCCCGCGTCAAGCCTTCTTCTGCTTCGCGATCCAGCCGTCCACCAGCTCGCCCAGCACGTCCAATGGCACCGAACCGGCGCCCAGCACCAGATCGTGGAAGGCCGGGAGGGAGAATCTGTCGCCCAGTTCCTTCTTCGCCTTCTCGCGCAACTCGATGATGCGCAGCATGCCGATCATGTAGGCATTGGCCTGGCCCGGCCAGGCGACGTAGCGCTCGACTTCCTGGGCGCCGATGCCGTAGTCGATGGCCTGCTGGCGGGTCCAGCCCTTCGAGTGCAGGCCGGTGTCGACCACGAGGCGGCGGGCGCGGAACAGTTCCGATCCCAGCGCGCCGAGCAGGCCCGGGACGTCGCCTTCATACCAGTTCTGCTCCACCGCCAGGCGCTCGGTGTAGAGGGCCCAGCCTTCGGAGTGGGCGCTGCCGCCACTGAAGATGCGCTGGCTGCGGTATTTCGGAATGCCGGTCAGTTCCTGCTGGATCGCCAGCTGGAAGTGGTGGCCCGGGACCGCCTCGTGGTAGGACAGGCTGCGCATGCGGATCATGTCGAAGGTCGGGCCGCGCATCGGCACCCAGAAGATGCCGGGGCGGGTGCCGTCCGGCGCCGGCAGCGAGTAGTGGGCGGCGGCCGAAGGCTCGGTCAGCGGCGGCTCGCGGCGCACTTCGACCGGCGCGCGTGGCTTCAGGTTGAACAGCGTGCTGCTGCGGCGTTCGGCGTCCTTCACCATTTCGGCGTAGCTGGCCAGGATGGCGGGACGCGGATCGCCCTCGCCTTTCGGCTGGAAGCGCGCGTCGAGCTGCTTCATGCGGGTCTCGATATTGCCCTCGGTAAGGCCGAGCGCGCGCAAATGGCGGTCCATCTCGCCTTCGATGCGCGCCACTTCGCGCAGGCCGATCTCGTGGATTTCGTTCGGGCTCAAGCGGGTGCTGGTGAAGTTCTCGACCGCGCGCGCGTAGGCGGCGGCGCCGTTCGGCAGGCGCGAAATGCCGGCCACGTCGCCGGTGCGCGGGTGGATCTCGGCCATGAATGCCTGCACGCGCTTGTACGAAGGACGAATCCGCTCTTCGACGATGCCGGCGGCGCGCGCCAGTGCGGCCTTGCGCGCCTCCGGCGACAGGCCTTCCATTTTCTCGGTGCGCTGGGCCAGCGAGGTCACCAGCACGTTCTCGTTCGCAGCGGGCTTGAGGAAGGTGTCGACCTGGTACTGGGCGCGCTCGAGGATGAAGCGCGGCGGGATCAGGGACCTGCTTGCCGCGTCGCGGGCGCGCGAAAGCGCTTCGTCCATGCGGGTGCCGACCTGCTCCAGGCGCGCCAGGTAGCTGTCGACGTCCTGCGGGTTGCGCATCGGGTGGGTGGTGGTCATGAAGTTGACCAGGCTGACCTGCACGCCGCTGAACTGCGAGAAGACGAAGTTGTGGTCTTCGAAGGGCTCGTTGGCGATCACGTTCTGCAGCGACCAGCGCATGACGCTGACCGAGACCCGCTGGTTCTCGTCGAGCGGGCCGGCCATCCACTTTTCCAGGCGCGCGAGGCCGGTACGGGCCATCGCCTGCATCTTCTGGCGCTGGGCCTTGGTGAGCGGCGTGAGCTCGCGGTCCAGGCGCGCCTGTTCGGCGCCGCTGAAGTACTGGGTCGAGGTGGCCGACTGCGGGTTCATGCGCACCCAGTCCTCCGCGAATTTCTCGGCCCAGGTGTCGAAGGCCTTGTTCGGCTTGGCGGCGGCCGCCTTGCCTGGTGTGGCTGCCTGGGCGGCGAGCGGCAGGCTGGCGACGGCAATGGCCGCGGGGATGAACAGGGCGCCGATGGCGGCGCGCAGACGGAGGGATGGCATCGTTGGTCTCTTCCTTGTCGTGATCGGGTGGGCGGCGTCGCACGCCGGGCTCGCCGCGCAGGAATCTAACATGGAAATGCTGACAAGAACAATGCATGCACGCTGCATTGACGTAGCCTAGCCTCCCGGTGCTAGACTGGCCGCTCATTACCCTGGAGAGTCCCCATGCGCATCCTTGCCGCCTTGCTGGCCGTGAGCCTCGCCGGCGCCGCCGCAGCGGCCGAGCCGTCGGGCGCCGTGACAATGGCCAGCCTGCCCGAACAGGTCCGCGACCTGTTGGAACGGCAGTATGGGGAAATGGGGGATGCCGGGGCGCCGTTCAGTCCGTGGTGCGTGAGAGCGCCCGGCACCTACCATGCGCGCCTGGTCTCGATCGAGCGGGAAGCGGGGCGCCTCCTGGTGCGCTTCGAGCGCGGCGGAATCGCTGGGGCGCATACTCGCCTTGCGGAGTACCGGATGCAGGACGGCGCCTGGACTGAGATCGGCAGACCTCCGCCCCCACCTGTCACACCGCCGCCGGTGAAATGGACGGGGCAGCCGCGCAGTTTCGGTAACGTGCTGGATACCGTGCTGCCGCCCTTGGACGGTGCGGTTACGCCGCCGTTCGCCCGGCTCTCTCCCTGAACATCCGCTCCACAATCAGCCACTCGCCGCCCAGGTAAAGCAGGCACGCACCGCCCCAGGCCAGCCAATGCAGGCTTGAAGCCCGCCCTGCGCCGCAGGCGAGGACGCCGAGGGCCCAGCCCACGTGCGGAATGAAGAAGGCGATGGCGCCCGTCGCGGCAACCGCCGGCCAGTAACGAAGCAGCCACTCGATTCGCATACCGATTCGTTCCAGCTCGACCGTGTGGCACTATGAGGGTCTTGCCCCTCGTGCACGCCATCAAGTTTGCTGAAATATTCTTTCATACCCGGCCCGCATATGAAATTTTGTTTCACCGCCCTTGCCCTGTCGACCGCCCTCCTCGGCGCCGCGCCCGCCCATGCCGAACAGTTCAAGGTCCTCCTCTTTACGAAGACCGCCGGCTGGCACCACGACGCCGTGCATGCGGGCGTCGCGGCCGTGCAGGAGCTGGGCAAGCTGCACGATTTCGGCGTGTTCTGGACCGCCGACGCGAACCGCGTGATGAACGACGCCGAGCTGGCCAAGTACGGGGCCGTGATCTTCCTCCTCACCACCGGCGACGTCCTCGACGAGGCCCAGCAGGCGGCCTTCGAGCGCTACATCCGCAAGGGCGGCGGCTTCGTGGGCGTACACAGCGCCTCCGACACCGAATACGGCTGGCCGTGGTATACGAAGATGGTGGGCCACATGTTCAAGGTCCATCCCGCGGTGCAGACGGCCGTGCTGCAGGTCCGCGAGCGCAACTTCCCCGGCATGGAGCGCTTCGCGCCGCGGACCCTGTTCACCGACGAGTGGTATGAGTTCGGCCCCGCCACGTCGAACACGCTGACCTACCTCCTGAGCGTCGACGAATCCACCTACGCGCCGAAAACGAAGTGGCCGGACCGGGAGGGCGCGGGCATGGGCGCCTTCCACCCGATCAGCTGGTACCAGCCCTACGAGGGCGGGCGCGCTTTCTATACGGCGCTGGGGCATATGGCAGCGACCTACCGCGACCCGGTCTTCCTGCACCACCTGTACGGCGGGATCTACTGGGCCGCGACCGGACGCGGCTTCCGGGCGGAGTGAAGCGCTCTGCACCTCAACGCCTAAATTCTTTCCACTGGGCAACCCAATGGAGGGAGTGTATGGATACGACGCTGGACACGACTGCAGACGATACCATCACGACCGGCAGCGAGACCGTCGCGCTGTGGAACCCCATCGCTGCTGCACTATGGGGCCTGCTCCTGTCTCCCGCACTCGGCGCCTGGCTGCACATGCGCAACCGGGAACGGCTCGGTCAGCCGGGCCAGGCCAGGCGGGCGCGCTACTGGTTCGCAGGCACCTTCGCGATCAGCCTGGCGGGATACCTGTTGGCCGCCGCCGCGGTCCTGCTCGAACGCGAAGATCACGTGGTCCCATGGTGGACCGGCTTCGCCGTGTTCGGCATCTGGGTCGTTTTCTCGGCCTACCCGCAAATCAGCCGTATCGACGACCGCCATGGCGAAGCCTATACCCGCCGGTCATGGGCCGCGCCGCTCCTGATCGCCTTCGCCGCGAACTGTGCGATCCCCTTCGTCACCGGTATCATCGTTGGCTTCAGAACGGCCGCAGCGGCGGCCGGCGCCTGAGCCATCGATCGAGGCCATACACGCTATCTCAGGGCGCGTCGGCCTCGATCTCCAGCGCCGCGTCCTTGCTCCAGTCCCAGCTGCCCGCCAGGCGCCAGTCGCGCGCCCCGCCCTCGACCACGACCTGCCAGTGCGTCGCCTCCAGCTTTGGCGCGGCAGCGGTGAAGCGCCCTCCCGCATCGGGCAGCGCCTCGAGCACGCGGTCGCGCTCGGGCTGGGTCGGGTGGGCCAGGCGGATGTGGAAGGGCGCCGCCACCGGCTTGCCGTGGCTGAGCAGGCGCCCCCGCAACTTCCCCTGGGCCGGGTCGTAACGGGACTCGAAGACCAGGCCCAGGCGGGTGGCTTCGCGGTCGCGGCGCAGTTCCTGGTTGATGGCCTTGCCCTGCTTGTAGTAGTCGCCGACCACCATCGCATCCGGGCGCGTTGTCGCCAGCCAGATCATGACGACGCCGCCGACCAGCACCAGCGCCGGCCCGATCATCAAGAACCACGGCCAGCGGTGGCGGTACCAGGGCGCGCTTGCCCCCAACGCGGGATTCGCTCCCATGTCCTTCTCCTTCTTCATTTCGGCACGAGGAAGACCGCGTCCTCCTCGACCCTCAGGCCGTGACCGTCGCTTGACGTCACATGGAAGGCGATCCGGTTCGAGCCCGGCATCGCCTCGCCCGGATTGACGCGCACCCGCACGGGCATGGCGCGCGTGGAAGCCGGGTCGATGTCGACGACCTCTCCTTCGACCACCCGGGCCGACTTGATGCCGCTGACGGCGATACGCAGGCGCTGCGCGTCCTCCACGGTATTCATCAGCTGCAGCCGGTAGACGTTCTCGATCATCCCGTCCTCGACCTCGCGTCCCATCGAGCCGCGGTCGCGGATCACGTCCAGCTTGAGCGGGTTGCGCAGGGCCAGCGAGGTGACCATGGCCGTGCCCAGGATGGCCAGCACGGCGGTGTAGACCAGCACGCGCGGGCGCAGGACACGCCGGCGCACCCGGGCGGGCGTGAACCGCTGGGCCAGCGCATTCTCGGTGGCGTAGCGGATCAGGCCGCGCGGGCGCTTCACCTTGTCCATCACGCCGTTGCAGGCATCCACGCAGGCGGCGCAGCCGATGCATTCGTACTGCAGGCCCTTGCGGATGTCGATCCCCGTCGGACACACCTGCACGCACATGCTGCAGTCGATGCAGTCGCCGGCGCCGGGCGCCGTCTGCCTCGGGTTGCGCGGCTCGCCGCGCGCCGCGTCGTAGGTGACGATCAGCGTGTCCTTGTCGAACATCGCGCTCTGAAAGCGCGCATACGGGCACATGTACTTGCAGACCTGCTCGCGCAGCCAGCCGGCGTTGCCGTAGGTGGCCAGGGCGTAGAACAGCACCCAGAAGCTCTCCCAGGGGCCCAGCGTGAGGCCGGCCACGCCACTGCCCAGCTCGCGCACCGGCGTGAAGTAACCCACGAAGGTGAAACCGGTCCACAGCGCCACCGCCAGCCAGGCCACATGCTTGCCGCCCTTGCGCGCGATCTTCTCCAGCGTCCAGGGCTGGCGCGCGAGACGGATGCGGGCGCTTCTCGCGCCTTCGAACCTGCGCTCGATCCACAGGAAGATCTCGGTATACACCGTCTGCGGGCAGGCGAAGCCGCACCACACCCGCCCCGCTACCGCCGTCACCAGGAACAGCCCGTAGGCGCACAGGATCAGGAGGGCCGCCAGGTAAATGAAGTCCTGCGGCCACAGCACCAGGCCGAAGAGGTAAAACTTGCGGCTGGCCAGGTCGAACAGCACCGCCTGGCGGCCGTTCATCGAGATCCAGGGCAGGCCGTAGAACAGCAGCTGGGTGAGCCAGACGCAGGCCCAGCGCAGCGAGGCGTAGCGGCCCTCGATCTCGCGCGGGTAGATTTCTTCGCGCGCCGCATACATGCGGATGACCGCCTCCTGGGGGGTGTTCATTTTGCTTCAGCCGTCACGATGGGTTGGTTGGACAGGCTCCACACATAAGCCGCCAGCACGTGCACCTTCTCTTCGCCCAGGAATTCGCCGAAGGCCGGCATGGTGTTGGCGCGGCCCTTGCGGATGGTTTCCATCACGGTCTCCTGGCTGCCGCCATAGAGCCAGACCTTGTCCGCCAGGTTGGGAGCGCCCAGCATCGGATTGCCCTTGCCTTCCGCGCCATGGCAGGCGGCGCAGGCGGCGAACTTCGGCTTGCCGAAAGCGACCTTGATCGGGTCGGCCGTGAGACCGGACAGATTGCGCACGTAGTGGGCCACGCTCTCGATGTCCTTGTCCGAGCCGAGGGCCGCGCCCATCGCCGGCATATTGCCGACACGGCCCTGCATGATGGTCTGCTTGATGGTGGACGGTTCGCCGCCGTGCAGCCAGTCGTTGTCGAGCAGGTTCGGGAAGCCCTTGCTGCCGCGCGCATCCGAGCCGTGGCATTGCGCGCAGTAGGTCAGGAACAGCCGTTCTCCGATGGCGTGGGCCTGGGGATCGCGCGCCACGGCCTTCAGGTCCTGGCCGGCGTATTTCGCGAACAGCGGGCCGAATTCCGCCCTGGCCTGTTTCAGCTCGGCCTTGTATTCGCCGGTCGAATTCCAGCCGAGTTTCCCGGCATAGCTGCCCAGGCCCGGATAGAGCACCAGGTAGCCGATGCCGAACACGATGGTGAGGTAGAACAGCACGATCCACCAGCGCGGCATCGGCGTGTTCAGTTCGGTCAGGTCCTCGTCCCAGACGTGCCCCGTCGTTTTCTCGGGCGTGCCGTCGGCGCGCAGCTTGACGCGGTGGGTCGACTGCGACCACAGCAGGATGCCGCAGCCGAGGATGGACAGGACCGTGATGATGGCGATGTACCAGTGCCAGAAACCGTTGAAGAAATCAGCCACGGTCGTTCTCCCCCGCTTCATCCGCGAAAGGCAGCTGTGCGGCCGTGTCGAAATCGCTGCGCTTGCGCAGCACGAAGGTCCAGCCCAGGATGCCCAGGAAGGTCGTGAAGCTGATCACCGTCATCACGCTGCTGGCGTTATCAAGAATTGCCAAGACGCGTACCGCGTCCAAATAACCTGTTTGGAGTGCCATGGTTAATTCCTCGTCTTGATCTGGGTGCCCAGGCCCTGCAGGTAGGCGATCAGCGCATCCTGCTCGGTCTTGCCCTCAAGTTCCGCGGGTCCCGCCTGGATCTCTTCCTCGCTGTAGGGCACGCCCAGCGTGCGCATCGCGCGCATCTTCGGGATGATTTCACGCGGATTGAGCTTGGCGCCCGCCAGCCAGGGATAGGACGGCATATTCGATTCCGGCACCACGTCGCGCGGATTGTCGAGGTGGGTGCGGTGCCACTCGTCGCTGTAGCGGCCGCCGACGCGCGCCAGGTCCGGTCCGGTGCGCTTCGAGCCCCACTGGAAGGGGTGGTCGTAGACGAACTCGCCCGCCACCGAATAGTGGCCGTAGCGCTCGGTCTCGGCGCGGAAGGGACGGATCATCTGCGAGTGGCAGTTGTAGCAGCCCTCGCGGATGTAGACGTCGCGGCCCGCGAGCCGCAGCGGGGAGTAAGGCTTCAAGCCTGCGACCGGCTCGGTGGTGGATTTCTGGAAGAACAGCGGCACGATCTCGACCAGGCCGCCGAAGGAGATCACGAGCAGCACCAGGCCAATGAGGAGCCAGGGGTTCTTCTCGATCCATTCATGGGAAAATTTCATGTTCAATCTGCTCCAGGTTCAGGCATGCGCCGCTTCGGGGTGCGCGAGATGCGGGTGCTTGTCGGTCGGGATGGGCGCATCCGCGTTCTTCGCGCCGCGCATCGTCAGCCAGGTGTTCCAGGCCATCAGGACCATGCCGGACAGGTAGAGCAAGCCCCCGCTGAAGCGGATCACGTAATAGGGGTAGGTGGCCTTGACGCTTTCGGCGAAGGTGTAGGTCAGGGTGCCGTCCGGGTTCACCGCGCGCCACATCAGGCCCTGCATCACGCCGGCGATCCACATCGAGGCGATGTAGAGCACGATGCCGATGGTGGCGACCCAGAAGTGGGCGTCGACCAGGGCCACGCTCGCCATCTGCTTCCTGCCCGCCAGGCGCGGAATCAGGTAGTAGATCGAGCCCATGGTGATGAAGCCGACCCAGCCCAGGGCGCCGGCGTGGACGTGGGCGACGGTCCAGTCGGTGTAGTGCGACAGCGAGTTGATGGTCTTGATCGACATCATCGGGCCCTCGAAGGTCGCCATGCCGTAGAAGGACAGCGAGACGATCATGAACTTCAGGATCGGGTCCGAGCGCAGCTTGTGCCAGGCGCCCGAGAGGGTCATGATCCCGTTGATCATGCCGCCCCAGCTGGGCGCCAGCAGGATCAGCGAGAACACCATGCCGATCGACTGGGTCCAGTCGGGCAGCGCGGTGTAGTGCAGGTGGTGGGGGCCGGCCCACATATAGGTGAAGATCAGGGCCCAGAAGTGCACGATCGACAGGCGGTACGAATACACGGGCCGTTCGGCCTGCTTCGGGATGAAGTAGTAGACCATGCCCAGGTAGCCGGCGGTCAGGATGAAGCCCACGGCATTATGGCCGTACCACCACTGGATCATCGCGTCCTGCACGCCTGCATACACCGAGTACGATTTCATCAGCGACACCGGGATCACCGCACCGTTGACGACGTGGAGGATGGCGACCGCGAGGATGTAGGCGCCGAAGAACCAGTTGGCCACATAGATGTGCTTGACGCGGCGCTTGACGAGGGTGCCGAAGAAGACCACGGCATAGGCCACCCAGACGACGGTGATCAGGAGGGCGATCGGCCATTCCAGCTCGGCGTATTCCTTGCCGCGCGTGAAACCCATCGGCAAAGAAACAGCGGCCGACACCAGCACCGCCTGCCAGCCCCAGAAGGTGAAGGCAGCCAACTTGTCCGAGAACAGCCGCACCTGGCAGGTGCGCTGCACGACGTAGTAGGAGGTGGCGAACAGGCCGCAGATGCCGAAGGCGAAGATGACGGCGTTGGTGTGCAGGGGACGCAGGCGGCCGTAGCTCAGCCAGGGGACGTCGAAGTTGAGCGCGGGCCAGGCCAGCTGGGCCGCGATGAAGACGCCGGCGGCCATGCCGATGACGCCCCACACGACCGTGGCGATGGCAAACTGGCGCACGATCTTGTAGTTATAGTTTAGACTGGTGTCCAAGATGCTCTCCTGAAAATACCTTAATGAATGACAATCAGGAGTGTCGTTTTTCGGACAGTAAAAATCCTTGATGTGAATCAAATTGTTCAGCATCAGATGAGCTATGCAACGGCCTGTTGCGTCCGCGTGCGCAGCGGCCCCTGCAGCCTTACCCACACAGGAAAAACGCCATGCCGCCTCTATCGCAATCCGTGTCGGAACAATTGAGGGCGAGCCTGCACCAGGCCCGCGAAGACCTGCTGGACTCCGTCCGCTCGCGCACCGAGTCCCCGGACGACGAAGCGCCATCCATCGGTCCGCTGGCCCACCAGGGCCAGAGCGACGATGCGCCGCAATCGGAAATGCTCAGCCATAACGAGCAGCACCTGGCCGACCACGAATCCAAGCTGCTGCATGAGATCGACGTCGCCATCGGCAAGCTCGAATCCGGCGGCGCCGGCATCTGCGAATCCTGCGGGCGCGACATCCCGGAAGCGCGCCTGCTGGCCACGCCCACGGTGCGCCTGTGCATCGAATGCCAGAAACAGCTCGAGAAAGACCGGCATACCGGCCGCGGTCCCTCGATGTGATGCCGTCATGTAGGGTGGTCGGCCCCGCCGACCGCGCGTTCGACTCACCTACGCATCGTGTCGCGGTCGTTCCCAACCCGATCGTCATCGACCAGTATCCGCATCCCCGGCCCTTCGAGATCCTCGAACTGCCCGCTCTCCGCGGCGCCAAAGAAAATCCACACCGCCAGCGCCACCAGCATCACGCTCAGCGGGATCAGCAAATACAGCGCTTCCATCTCAATCCTTCCTCAGCCGCAGGGCATTGAGCACGACCAGCGCCGAACTCGCCGCCATCCCGATCCCCGACAGCCAAGGATTGAGCAGGCCGCTCGCCGCCGCGGGAATCGCGGCCAGGTTGTAGACCGTGGCCCAGACCAGGTTCTGGCGCACGATGGCCAGCGTGCGGCGCGCCGTATCGGCGGCGTCGGCCAGCGGCCCCAGGCCCTCGCCCAGCAGCACGCCGTCCGCATGCAGCTGGGCCAGCTCGGCGCCGCGTCCCATCGCGAAGGACACGTCGGCGCCGCTCAGCACCGCCGCATCGTTGACGCCGTCGCCCACCATCGCCACCACCGCGCCGCCCTTCTGCAGCTCGCGCACGAAGGCCAGCTTCTCGGCCGGCAGCCGGCCGCCGTAGGCATGCGCGATGCCGAGCTGGTTCGCCACGGCCTGGGCCACGGCCTGCTCGTCGCCGCTGAGCAGCACCACGGTCTTGCCGCCGTCGCGGAAGCGCCGCACCACGTCGATCGCTTCTTCGCGCAGGCTGTCGGACAGGTCGAAGCGCGCAAGCCAGGCGCCGGCCGTCCCCAGCCACACCGTGGTGGTGCCCGGCGGCGCCGCGGTGCGCGCCGCGCCGCCCGCCAGCTCGGCGACGAAGGGCGCGCTGCCGATGCGGTAGACCACGCCGTCGATGCTGCCTTCGATGCCGCGCCCGATCTCGAAACGCAGATCGCGCGCCTGCAGGCCCGGCTCGGGCATGGCGGCGCGCACCGCGCTGCTCAGGGTATGCGAGCTGTCGGCCTGCAGGGCGGCGGCGATGCGCAGGCAGGCCTCGCGATCGAGTTCGCTCACCGGCAGCACCCGGCGCAGCCGCGGGCAGCCATGGGTGAGCGTGCCGGTCTTGTCGAATACCACGTGGGTGGCGCGCTCGAAGGTCTCGAGGGTGTGCGGCGCGACGGCCAGCACGCCGCGGCGCAGCAGGCGGTCGGTGGCGGCGGCCAGCGCGGTGGGCGTGGCGAGCGACAGCGCGCAGGGGCAGCTCACGACCAGCACCGCGATCGCCGCCTGCCAGGCGCGGGCCGGGTCGAGCACATGCCAGATCGCGTAGACCACGGCGGTGAGCACCAACAGCGCCACCACGAACCAGGCCGCGACGCGGTCGGCCCACAGCGCGATGGCCGGCTTGCCCTGGCCCGCGCGCTCCACCAGGCGCACCAGCATGGCCAGCGTGCTTTCGTGGGCGCTCGACGTCACGCGCACCACGATCGCCTGGCCGGCATTGACCACCCCGCCGGGGAGAGAATCGCCCACCGCGGCGGGACGCGGCCTGCTTTCGCCGCTCAGCAGCGAGAAATCGACCTCGGTCGCGCCTTCGACCACCTGGCCGTCGGCCGGCACCGCCTGCCCCGGCTTGACCAGCACCAGGTCGCCCGGCGCCAGTTTCGCTGCCGGGACCAGCTCGCTGTCGCGCAGGGCCGGATCGCCGCGCAGGCGATTCGCCGATGCCGGGGCGCCGCGCCGCAGGGTATCGAGCGCCTCGGTCGCGCGCCGGCGCGCTTCCAGCTCCAGGTAGCGGCTGCCCAGCAGCAGGAAGATGAACATCGTGATCGAGTCGAAGTAGACCTCGCCCTCCCCGGCCAGCAGGGTCACGCAGCTGCCGGCGAAGGCCGCCACGATGCCGAGGGCCACCGGCACGTCCATGCCCGGCATGCCGCGCCGCAGGTCGCGCCAGGCGCCCGCGAAGAAGGGCAGCGCCGAGTAGAGCACGGCCGGCAGGGTCAGGGCGAAGGAGGCCCATTGCATCAGGGCCCGCATGTCCGCGTCCATGGTCCCGTCGCCCGCCAGGTAGACCGGTACCGCGTACATCATCACCTGCATCATCGACAGGCCGGCCACGAAGAGCTGGCGGAACAGGGTGCGGCGGGCGCGTTGCATGGCGTCGCCGTGGCGTTGCGCCTCGTACGGATAGGCGGTGTAGCCGATCGCGCGCAGCGCGCGCACGATGGTGCTCGGGCGACACAGCTGCGGGTCCCAGCGCAGATGGATGCGGCCGGTGGCGACGTTCAGCGACACCTCGCGCACGCCGGGCAGCGCGCCCAGGCGGCGCTCGACCAGCCAGACGCAGGCGCCGCAGCGCACGCCCTCGATGGTGAAGCTGCCCTCCCCGTTCGCGCCGGCTTCGTCGAACAGTGCCAGTTCCGGCGCGTCGGCGCCGCCGCTCGCGGTGGCGGCGAACTCGGTGCGGTTCTCGTAATAGTTGCCGAGCCCACCGGCCACGATGGCTTCGGCCGCGGCCGCGCAGCCGGGGCAGCACATGCTGCGCATCGCGCCGCCCACGTGCGCCTCCCAGCGGCTGCCGCCCGGGACCGGCAGGCCGCAGTGGTAGCACTGGGCCGGCTCTCCCCTGGCGCCCTGCGCGTCCCGCACCGCCTCGACCAGCACGGCGCTCATTGCGCCGCTCCGATACACAGGAGATCGGCGGCGCCGGCCGGCAGGCCGACGCTCGCGCGCCACAGGCCGAGCAGGCCGAAACCCAGCACCAGCAGGCCGCAGGCGGCGCGCACGGCGCGCAGCTGCAGCACGGTGCGCAGGCGCACGCCGGCCATGCCGATCGCGGCGAGCATCGGCAGGGTGCCGAGGCCGAAGGCCAGCATCACGGCCGCGCCGCCCGGCGCCGAACCGCTCAGCATGGCCGTCGCCAGCACGCTGTAGACCATGCCGCAGGGCAGCCAGCCCCACAGGGCGCCGGCCGCGAACAGGCGGCCGGGGGAATCGAAGGGCTTCAGGACGGCCAGCATTGGCGCGACGCGCCGCCACAGCACCCGGCCGCCGCGTTCCAGCCAGGCCAGGCCGCGCCAGGCGTCGAGCAGATAGAGTCCCAGCGCCACCAGCATCAGGTTGGCGGCCCAGTAGCCGGCCACCTGCAGGGCGGGCAGCCCGGCCAGCGCGCCGAGGCCGCCGGCCAGGCCGCCGGCGAGTGCGCCGGCGGTGGCATAGCTGGCCAGCCGGCCCGCATTGTAGGCGGCGACGTGGGTCGCGGCAGCCGGCCACGCCGCGGCAGCGCCGCCCACCGTCCGCACCGGCACCGGGAACGCCTTGCGCCCCTGGCCAGGGGTGGACAGCGCAGCGACGATGCCGCCGCACATGCCGGCGCAATGGACGCTGCCGAACAGGCCGACGAGGAAGACGGGCAGGAGGCCGATGCCGTGGAGGGTCATCATACGGTTTGCGAGTGGCGCGGACCTTCCGGGCGCACGGCGAGATAGCGGTCGAACACCATGCAGATATTCCGGATCAGGAGGCGTCCTTTCATGGTCACGCTCAGCCACTCCTCGCCGATGGTGAGCAGGCCGTCGTCTTCCATTTCCCGCAGGCGCGCGAGTTCGGGCGCGAAGTAATCGCGGAACACGATCGGGAAGGCCTGCTCGAGCGCGGGGATCGAGACCTCGAACTGGCACATCAGTTTCTGGATCAGGCTGCGGCGGAGGGCGTCGTCCATGCCGAGCCGCCATCCCCGCACCACCGGCAGCTCGTTCTGGTCGAGCAGCTCGTAGTAGGCGTCCAGGGTCTTGACGTTCTGGCTGTAGGTCGCGCCCACGGCCCCGATCGCCGACACGCCGCAGGCCACCAGGTCGGTGTCGGCATGGGTCGAGTAGCCCTGGAAGTTGCGGTGCAGGCGGCCCTGGCGCTGGGCCACGGCGAGGTCGTCGCCCGGCCTGGCGAAATGGTCCATGCCGATGTAGACGTAGCCGGCGTCGACCAGGCGCTCGATGCACAGCTGGAGCATCAGCAGCTTGGTTTCGCTGTCCGGCATGTCGGCGTCGACGATGCGGCGCTGGGGCTTGAACAGGTGCGGCATGTGGGCGTAGTGGTAGACCGCGATGCGGTCTGGATCCGCCGCCACCACCTTGTCCAGGGTCTGGCGCATGGTCTCCAGGGTCTGCTTCGGCAGGCCGTAGATCAGGTCGATGCTCACCGAACGAAAACCCGCGGCCCGGGCCGCATCGATCACGGCGCGCGTCTCTTCCTCGGGCTGGACCCGGTTGACGGCGCGCTGGACCTCGGGGTCGAAGTCCTGCACGCCCAGGCTGATGCGGTTGAAGCCCTGGCGGCGCAGGGTGTGCACGCGCTCCGGCGACACGGTGCGCGGGTCGACCTCGATCGAGAATTCGCCGGCGGCGTCAGGCGCGAAACGGAAGCTGCGGCGCAGGTGGGCCATCAGGTCGTCCATCTGCGCGTCGCTCAGATAGGTCGGGGTGCCGCCGCCGAAGTGCAGCTGCTCCACCTCGTTGGTGCTGGAGAACAGTGCCGCCTGCATGGCGATCTCGCGCTTCAGGTAGGCCAGGTAGGTGGCCGCCTTCTCGCGGTTCTTCGTCACCACCTTGTTGCAGGCGCAGTAGTAGCAGACCGTGTCGCAGAAGGGGATGTGCAGGTAGAGCGACAGCGGACGGGCGCCGCCGCGGGTGCGCATGCCCGCCACCGCGTGCAGGTAGTCGCGGTAGCCGAAGTCCTCGTCGAAGCGGTCGGCGGTCGGATAGGAGGTATAGCGCGGGCCCGACTTGCCGAGGCGCTGGAGCAGCCCCGCGTCGAATTCGACGGTCTGGTAGGCGGCGGTGTGCGGGGCGGGCTGGGACGGGGTGGGAACCGCTGTTGCGTGCATGTCAATCTACTCCTGCTGCTGCCGGTTTGCGGAACTGCAAAGCGGCTCGAATAGCAGGCAGTTTATTGATCGGCGTCTCGGGAATCCTTGACTTGCATCAAATACGGCTCAGTCTGATCTACGGGCAACAGCCGTTCGACCGGCAGCTCGTTGCGGTCGAGCAGGCGGTAATAGTCGTACAGGACCGACACGTTACGGCAGGCCACCGGTCCCACCGCGGCCACCGCGCCCACGCCGCATCCGACCAGATGGGTGGACGGCCTGCCATAGCCGCCCGGGGCGCACGCCGGCGCCGTGTTTCCGGGCAGGCGAGCATAGCGGCCGGCGCCGCCATGCGTGTACGACGCCATGTCCAGGCGGTCGGCGCACATCTGCTGCATGCGCTGGGCCACGCTGCCTGGCAGGGCGGTCCCGCTGCACATCTTGCTGCCATGGCATAGCGCGATACGGTCAGGCGCCGCGCCGACCACGGTCTCGAGCATCCAGCGCAGACGGCCGAGCCGTTGACCGGGCATGCCATATACCAGCGCCACGCAGACCGAACGGAAGCCGGCCCCGCGCGCGCCGTCCACCAGCACCGGAAGGCGCTCGGGCCCGACGCCTTCTCCGTCGAAATGGATCCGGATCCGGTGGAAACCGCGCTCTCGCAGTCGTCGCAAACGGCCTGGCGCCATGGTGGTGGCGTCGATCGCGGCTTCATAGTCGCCCGCGTCGCCGTCCATGAAACGGAAATGCCGGCGCAGGTGGCCGATCAGCGCATCGAGCGCGCGTTCGGGCAGGCTGGCCGCACCGGCGCCATCGAAGCCGAGCTGCCTGACGCTGCTCGTCCCTGCGAGCAGGACCGCATGCAGCGTCGCTTCCCGCTTCAGGTAGCACAGATAGCTCTCCAGGGCCGCATCCGGGTCCGCTTCGGCGAAGAAATCAGGGATATGCAGGCACAGGGAGAGCGGCCGCAGGTCGTACATGGGCAGGCGCGCCACGGCCAGCATATAGTCGAGAGACGGAGACAGGGGAGTGGCCGCGGCCGATCGTTCTGCGTGCATGAATCGCCTCCGTAAGGTGTTGCTTTGCGAAATTGCAAACCAATGGACTCAGCACGCAGTTTAAGGGCGGAAGACTACAGGTATTTGATATTAATCAAATGTTAAATTCAAGCTGGAAATGTTTCACAAACATGGCCGTCCCCGGCAGATCAGCGGCGCACGCCGCGCGCCGAGGGCGCTTCAGTAAACCGGAACACTGACAAGGCTTGCATCAGTTGTGCGGCCTCCGCGGCCACGCTGTTCGAGGCATTCGCCGATTCCTCGACCAGTGCGGCATTTTCGCGCGTGATCTGGTCGAGCTGCGCCATGGCGGCATTGACCTGGTCGATGCCCGCACCCTGCTCGCGGCTGGCGCCCGTGATGCCGTGCATGATGGCGGCGGCATCGCGCACCGAATCCACCACCTGGCGCATGGTCTGGCCGGCGTCGCCCACCAGCAGATTGCCTTCGCCGACCTGCTGCACCGAGGCTTCGATCAGGGCCTTGATCTCCTTGGCCGCGGCGGCCGAACGCTGCGCCAGGCTGCGCACCTCGCCCGCCACCACGGCGAAGCCGCGTCCCTGCTCGCCCGCGCGCGCCGCTTCGACGGCGGCGTTCAGTGCCAGGATATTGGTCTGGAAGGCGATGCCGTCGATCAGGCCGATGATGTCGACGATGCGGGTGGCCGAGGCGCTGATGCGCTCCATGGTATCGCCCACGCGGGTGACGGCCTGGCCGCCGCTGCCGGCGATGCTGGAAGCCGCCATCACCATGCCGTCGGCGCGCACCGCGCTGTCGAGGTTCTGGCCGGCGCTCGCAGCGATCTGGGCCAGGCTGCTGGCGGTCTGTTCCAGGCTCGCCGCCTGGGCTTCGGTGCGGCTGGCCAGGTCGCCGTTGCCGGCCGCAATCTCGCGCGTCGCATGTTCGATCGAGGCCACGTTGCGGCGCACGTCGCCGACGATGGCGGTCAGGTTGACGTTCAGCTGGCGCAGCGCGAGCTGCAGGCGGCCGATCTCGTCGTCGCGGCCCGCCTCGACGGGGTGCGACAGGTCGCCGCCGGCCAGGGCGTAGACTGCGCTGGTGGCCTCGCGCAGGGGACGCGCGATGCTGCGGTGCAGTTCGGCCCAGGCGGCCAGGGTGCCGACCACGCCGAACGTGGCCAGCAGCTTCCACGCCAGGCCGTCGGCGGCCAGGCCCAGTCCTGCCATCAGGAGCGACTGGCTGGACATCATGAAGCCCAGGCGCTTCGACAGCGGCAACCGGCGCAGGCCTGCGATCCGGGCGCGCCAGCCGCTGCGCACGCAGGCGCCGCGCTGGATCTTCAATCCGCCGGCCTCGCCGGCGCGGAATCTGCGATACAGCTCGCTCGCCGCCTTCACCTGCTCGCGGCTGGGCGCCGTACGCACCGACATATAGCCGGTGACGCGTCCGCCTTCCTTGACCGGCACCACGTTCGCGACCACCCAGTAGAAGTCGCCGTTCTTGCGGCGGTTCTTGACCAGGCCGGTCCAGGGTTCGCCCGCCTGCAGGGTGGCCCACAGGTCGGCGAAGGCTTCCGGCGGCATGTCCGGATGGCGCACGAGGTTGTGCGCCTTGCCGAGCAGCTCGGCTTCGCTGAAACCGCTGACTTCGATGAAGCTGGGATTCACGTAGGTGATGCGGCCCTTGGTATCCGTCTTCGAGACGATGGATTGGCCTTCTTTCAAGACGTATTCGATGCCGGTCACCGGCAGATTGTTTCGCACGACAGACTCCTTGTTGCCCATGGGCAAAATTCCAGCGCCCGATTATATGCGCAGGCTGGTGCGGAATTTTTGATTTGGATCAAAATTCAAAGAGAGACGTAATGGTTTTACGCCGAAAAGTGGTTGATTTACATCATTGTTGTTTCGTGTAATCTGTGCGGCATGGACAATATGACACACTCCCTCGTCGGCCTCGCCCTGGGCGAACTGGTCGACCGCGCCCTGCCCGCTCCCGCCGACCCCAGCCGGGGACGGCTGCGCCGCCGCCTCCTGCTGGCCACCGGCCTCCTGGCCAGCAATTTCCCCGACCTCGATCTGGTGCTGACGCCGCTGCTTCCCGCGCCGCTCGGCTACCTGATCCACCACCGCGGCCATACCCACACCCTGCTCTACGCCCTGCCCCAGGTGGCGCTGCTGCTGGCCCTGCTGTGGCTGCTGTGGCCCGGCGCGCGCCGCCTCATGAAGGAGGACCGCCAGGGGCGCCGCGCCGTGCTCGGCACCGCCCTGCTCGGCATGGTGCTGCACCTGTCCTTCGACGGCCTCAACGTCTACGGCGTGCATCCCTTCCACCCCTTCGACTCGCGCTGGCTCTATGGCGACCTGGTGTTCATCGTCGAACCCGTGTTCTGGACCGCGCTCGGCGCGGGCCTGTCCCTGCTTGCCGGGCCGCGCCTGCGCTGGCCGCTGCTGGCCTTCTTCGCGGCGATGCCCCTGCTGTTCACCTGGCTCGGTTTCCTGCAATGGGGCTCGTTCGCAGGCCTCGCGGCGATTGGCCTGTTCGTCGCCGCCGCACACTGCCGCTTCGGGGGGCGCGCCGGCCTCGTGACGGCCCTGCTGCTGTGCCTGGGCTTCGTCGGCGTACAGGGCGTGGCCGGCCAGATGGCGCGTGCGGAAGTGCGCGCCGCGCTGGCCCAGGCGGCGCCGGGCGCGCGCGTGCTCGACATTCCGCTGTCCTCGTTCCCGGCCAATCCGCTGTGCTGGTCCTTCGCCACCGTGAGCGAAGACGCGTCGGCCGGCAGCTATGGCGTGCGCGTCGGCGTGCTCAGCCTGGCGCCCGGCCTGAACCCGGTGTCGGCTTGCCCGGCGCGCTTCGGTGGCGTGCCGGGCAGCGAGGAAACCGCCCTGGCCTGGAAGTTCAGCGAAACGCGCAGCCTGGCCGAGTTCCGCGCCCTGCAGCGGAACAACTGCCATTTCGACGCCTGGCTGCGCTTCGCGCGCGTGCCCTCGCTGGCCCAGGGCGCCGCGACCGACATCCGCTTCGGCGCGCCGGACCAGCCGAACTTCTCGACCCTGCCCTTTGCCGAGCGCCAGGGCGCGCCCTGCCCGTCGCCGCTGGCGGACTGGGGCTATCCGCGCGCGGACCTGCTCGGCTGGACTGGGGCGCCGGGGCGCGGCCGGTAGGCCTTTGCCGCGGCAGGGGCTATACTGCCGCCATGGATCCCGACCTGCCCCTGCCCGACACCCTCTGCTACTGCTCCTCGCTGCGCCAGGCCTCGCGCTACCTGACCTCCTTCTATGACCAGATGCTGTCCGGTTCCGGCCTGCGCGTCACCCAGTTCGCGATCCTGTCGCGCCTGCGCGCCCGCCCGGCCACCGTCAGCCGCCTGGCCCAGGGCATGGTGATGGACCGCACCACCCTGGCGCGCAACCTGCAGCCGCTGGTGCGCGCCGAGCTGGTGGCGGTGCGGCCCAGCGACACCGACCGGCGCGAGCGCGTGGTCGAGCTCACCGCGGCGGGACGCGCCAAGGTGGAAGAGATCCTGCCGGCCTGGCGCCGCGCCCAGGCCCGCTTCGACGAACAGTTCGGCGCCGCGCAGGGCGCCCAGCTGCTGGCCACCATGCGCGCCGTGGTCGACAGCGGCCTGCACGACCCCGGCCAACTGCCCGCAGCCGTCGATTGAGACGCGCCGCCGGATAGGCCGGCAGCGCGGCCGGGCACAATCACGCTGCCCGGACTCGCGGCTCACGTTCGCCAGCGCCGCCGCGCGCCGGCCCGCCCCTCCTGACCCGCCAATGCAGCGCATGCCAAGGCCGCGCGGCTCAGCTGCGCCCGGACGATGTCGCTGCAGATTACCAGCACGCCGGGCGCGCCCGGCTGGCGCGGCGACATCGGTTTGTCGCATTCGGCAGATAGCATGGGCGGGCCGGGTCGACATGGCATACCTGGCAGTGTAAATGCGCGGTCGGGCGGCTTGTATTCCCTACAGAAAAATCCGCGAGCATCAATGACAGCTGGAAACGAATATTTCGCCCGTTACGGTTTGGAACAATTTCGAATCGTGCATATGCTCAGCCGGGATTACGATTTTGCTCATGAACTTCAGCTTCTCTACCCCACACAAAGGTGCCTGCCTGGTCAAGCTCTGGGCCAGCGGGCGTTACGGTTTCTCGCTGCCGAAGAAGGTCGAGATCACCGGCCCCGACGGCGCGACGGCGACCTTCGTCCACCACAGCCGGAAAGTCGGGCCCGGCTCCGAACTCACCAACCGCACGCTGGTCAGAATCGCTATCGCCCAGTACCTCGCGGGAGGGGGCGGCCTGGGCGGAGAAGTCGAGATCGACGATGCGGTAGCGCCCTTCTCCGGCACCCTGACCCAGATCCGGCCCTTCGCGCCCCCGCCGCCGCCCCCGCGGGTGCGGCCTTCGCGGATCATGCCGCGATCGGGCGCCAGGGCGGGCTGCGCCGAAGAAGCGGCCTGAAGCAAAAAGTACATCCAGGACGACAACACGCGACACGAGGACAACCATGCGAATCACCTTCACGCCAGGCCAGGTGGCCATGCTGATCGAGCGGGCCGAACGCCAGCTCGAACAGATCGTCACGGATTCGGTGCGCCAGGGCGGACCGGGACGCAATATCGCGCGCTCGGCCCACCACGCATTGCACGAGACGGTGGTGACCCTGATCCGTCTCTACCGCGAGCAGGTGGAAGGCGGCGCGCCGGTCGCCACGCGCATCGCGCGCGCCTATGCCAAGGGCACCGACGCCCAGTCCGGCTCCCCGACCATCGCCTGCGTCAGGACCATCCAGTCGCTGGTGCGCGAGGAGCGCGAGGCGCATGCCGCCGCGGCGCCCGCCTCACCAGGGGCGTCAAGTCAGCTCAGCAGCGCCCCGCTGTAAGGGCTCAGCCGGCGCTGCCGACCGGCTGCGCCGCCCGGGCGCGGGTATTGCCGCCCACGCCTACCGCGGTCGCGATCGCCAGCGCCTGGAACAGCGCCACCCCGGCGAACACCCAGCCGGGACGGCCCGCATCCATCACCAGGCCGAACAGCAGCGGGCCGATCGCCAGCCCGCTGTCCAGGCCCGAATACACGACGCCATACACCCGTCCCGTCGCCCCCGCCGGCGCGGCGGCGCGGATCATCAGGTCGCGCGAAGGGCCGGCCACGCCCGAGCACAGGCCGATCAGGCCCATCAGCGGCAAGGCCATCCAGGACGGTCCCGCGCCCGCCGCCAGCACCAGGGCCAGCAGGGCCGCGGCCGAAAACGCCAGGGCCACGGTGCGATCGTGGCGCCTGCTGCCGGCGCCGACGAAACCGCCCGCCGCCATGCCCAGCGCCGAAGCCAGCATGTAGGCGGTATAGGAACTGGTCGCGAGCGCATGCGAGATGCCGTACAGGGATTCCAGGCTGATCGTCGCGAAGCTCTGGATGCCGCCCAGCGCCACCGCCGTCAGCAGGAAGAAACCGAAGCACAGCCACACCGCGGGCAGCTTCAGGAAGGACAAGGTGCCGCCCTGCGCGCCGCCGGCCTGGCGCTGGACCGGATCCGGATACAGGGCGTGGCGGTTCAGCACCAGCAGGACCAGCACGAGCAGCGGCAGCGCCGCCGCCGACAGGAGGGCCACGCGCCAGCCCTGGCTGGCTGCGATGGTGGCCAGGAACAGGGGCGAGGCGGCCCAGCCGATGTTGCCGCTGATGCCGTGCACCGAGAAGCCGTGCGCAAGCCGTTCGCGCGAGACGCGCTGGTTCAGCAAGGTGTAGTCGGCCGGGTGGAAAACCGCATTGCCGACCCCGGCCAGCAGCGCACCCCCCAACAGGCCGCCATAGCCGCTCGCCTGCGACAGCAGCAGCGCGGACAGGCCCAGCATGGCGATCCCGAAGAACAGCACGGCGCGCGCCCCGAAGCGGTCGACCACGAAGCCGGCCAGGGCCTGGCCGATGCCCGAGACCACGAAGAACACCGTCATCAGGAGGCCCAGCTCGGTGTAGCTGAGCTGGAACGCGGGCTTCAGCCAGGGGATCAGGGCCGCCAGGATCAGGTGGTAGAAATGCGAGGTGCCGTGCGCCAGGCCCACCAGGCCGATCACGCGGGCATCCTGCCTCAAGGTGTTGTTGTCGTTTGCCATGCCGCTGCCTCTTGTCGAAAAGGCCAGTGTAAGCACGATCGGCCAGTCCGTTTTAAGATAGCGCGTCAACATTTGTCGAGAAACCGCCATGCCGCCCCGCCGACCATTGCTGCCCCCGGCCTCCGGGCCCGCCCCGACGGGCGAACGCCCGGTCGGCCTGTCCGCACGCGACCTGCCGGCCGACGTCTCGATCGGCGCCCACAGCCACGAATGGGGCCAGCTGACCTATGCCGCCAACGGCATGCTGCGGGTCAGCGCGGCCGGCGGCAGCTGGATCGTGCCGCCGCAGCGCGCGATCTGGATCGCGCCCCACGTCGAGCACGAGGTGACCCTGCTCGAGCCGGCCCGCCTGAGTCCCCTGCGGGTGCATGCCTCGCGCGACCCGTTTCCCGGCGAGACCTGCCGCGTGGTCGAGGTGGGCGGCCTGATGCGCGAGCTGATTGCGGCCCTGGTGGCGGGCGGCCCGGATCTGCCGTCCATGCGCGCCGGACTGCTGGGGGAACTCATCCTCGACGAGCTGGCCCAGGCGCCGACCCGTCCGATCCGGGTGCCGCTGCCGCGCGACAAGCGCCTCCTGCAGCTGTGCCAGGCCCTGATGGAGGCGCCGGGCGACGGCCGCACGCTGGGAGAGTGGGCGCGCGGCGCCGGCGCGTCCGAGCGCACGCTGGCGCGCCTGTTCGAACAGGAACTGGAGATGAGCTTCGGCCAGTGGCGGCGCCAGGTGCGCCTGGCCCACGGCGCCTCGCTGATCGCGCGCGGCGTGCCGCTGTGGCAGGTGGCCGAGCAGCTGGGCTACGCCAGCCAGTCGGCCTTCACGGCGATGTTCCGCAAGACCTTCGGCGCCACGCCGTCCGGCTACTTCGCCGGGGAGCCTAGAAGCTGATCACGAAGCGCGCGCCCTGCGCCACCTGCCTGGCGTAGCGCACCGTGCCGCCATTGCCGTGGACCAGCTGGCGCACCATCGCCAGGCCGATGCCGCTGCCCTGCTTCTTGGTGGTGAAGAAGGGCGTGAAGATGTGGCGCACCAGTTCCGGCGGCACGCCGGGGCCGTCGTCCGACACCTCGATGCGCAGCCGTCCGCCCTTCACCAGGCGCGCGCTGACGCGCCCCACCGCACGCTCGATGTTACTGGTCGCCTCGAAGGCATTCTTGAGCAGGTTGATCAGGGCCTGTTCGAGCTGCCCCGGATCGGCCACCAGTTCCAGCGTGGCCGGCTCCACCGAGAACTGCAGCTCGCCGCCGCGTGCACGCCAGCCGGGCGCCGCCAGCGCGCGCACCCGTTCGAACAGCGCCTGCACGAGAATCCGTTCCGGCTGCGCGGCAGGGACATTGGACAGGCTGCGGTAGCTCGCGACGAAGGCGGCCAGGCTGTCGGCGCGGCGGCCGATGGCGTCGACGGCGGTGATGAGGTCCTGGCCCACGTCCGGCGGCAGGCTCGCGCGGCATTCCTCGAGCATGTCGCGGGCGGTGCGCGACAGCGAGGCGACCGGCGTGAGCGAATTCATGATCTCGTGGGTCAGCACGTGCACCAGCTGGCGCCAGGCGTCCAGCGCCGCCGCTTCCAGTTCGCTCTCGACCGGCATCAGGGCCGCCAGGCGCTCGCTGCCGCCCTGCAGCGACAGGTTGCTTGCCGCCACCAGCGCGCGTTCCACGCCGCGCTCGGTGTCGTACTGGACCATGCCGCGCCTGTCGGCCGGCTGGGCGCCGAGTTCGCGGGAGAGGCTCGCCGGGTCGCTGGCGCGGCCCGGCGCCACCAGCTTGCGGGCATTGCGGTTCAGGGGCGTGACCCGGGCGTCCTCCATGCCTTCGATGCGAAACAGCGCGATCGGCGCGTGCTCGAGGCGCGCTTCGAGCGCCTGCGCATTGTCGACCAGGTGCTGCTGCTCGATGCTCAGCACCGCCTTGGGCTCGGGAGGCTTGGGATGACGCAGCATGGCCAGCCGCGTCAGGCAGCGCCACAAGGTCGCCAGCAGCGGCAGCGCCGCCAGGCCGCACAACACCACCAGCCGCGGCGAATCGTGGACCATGCCGGCGCCGTAGCCGAGCACGGCGACGCCCAGCGCGCACAGCAGGGCCGCCGTTTTCAGGCGCCGCTCAGAAGCCATGCTTGCCCAGCTTGCGGTACAGGGCGGCGCGGCTCAGTCCCAGCATGCGCGCCGCCAGGCTGATATTGCCCTTGGCCTTGTCGAGGGCGGCGGCGATGGTCTCGCGTTCGAGGGCGCCGAGGCGAAAGTCTTCCTGGGGTGCTTCGGCGACAGGCATCGGGATGGGGGCCGCCGGCGCCGCCAGCCCGAAGTCCTCGAAGCGGTAGTCCGGCCCCGCCGCCAGGATGGCCGCGCGCTCGCAGGCGTGGCGCAGCGCGCGCACATTGCCGGGCCAGGACCAGGCGCACAGCTGTTCCTGTGCGCTGGGGGCGAGCTCGCGCACCGGGCGCCCGTACTGGCTCTCGTAGCGCGACAGGTAGTGGTGCAGCAGTTGCGGGATATCGTCGGCCCGTTCGCGCAGCGGCGGCACGCGCAGCACGATGGTATTCAGGCGAAACAGCAGGTCGGGCCGGAACACGGCGGGGTCGAACAGGCGCGCCTCCTCGAGGTTGGTGGCGCTCACCACGCGCACGTCGATGCTCTCGGCGCGGTCTGCGCCGAGCGGCGTGACTTCGCGCCGCTCCAGCGCGGTGAGCAGCTTGGCCTGGGCGCCCAGGGGCATATTGCCGATCTCGTCGAGGAACAACGTGCCGCCGCGCGCGGCCTGGAAGCGTCCCGGACGGTCGGCGCGCGCGTCCGTGAAGGAGCCCTTGCGGTGGCCGAACAGTTCGCTCTCGAAGGTCGTCTCCGGCAGCGCGCCCATGTCGACGGCCAGGAAGGTGCCGGCCGCGCGGCCCGATGCGGCATGGATGGCGCGCGCCACCAGTTCCTTGCCCACGCCGTTCTCGCCCAGCACCATGACGTTCGCCTCGGTCGGCGCGACGGCGGCGATCATTGCCTTGAGTTCGCGCATCGGGCCCGATTCGCCCATCAGCGGCGAGGCGCCGGCTCCCTGTGCCGGCGCGGCGGCATTGCGGCGCGCCACGGCGCTGTCCACCGCCGCCACCAGGCGGTCGTTGTCCCAGGGCTTGGTGATGAAGTCCAGGGCGCCGCGCTTCAGGGCTTCGACCGCGAGCGGCACATCGGCATACGCCGTCAGCGCGATCACGCCGGGCGGGCGCGGCAGCGCGCGCAGGCGGTCGAGGACGGCCAGTCCCTCCGCGCCGTCGATCCGTCCCGGCGCAAAATTAAAGTCGAGCAGCACCACGTCCGGCACGCTTTCGCCCAGCACGCTGTCGAGGCCGCGCGGGTCGTCCAGGGTCGCGACCCTGGCGTGCCGCCGGCGCAGCAGCAGCTGGGCGGCGCAGGCGACGTCGTCGTCGTCGTCGAGGATCAGGATGGAAGCGGTCGAGGGAGACATGCGTGGCCGTGCGCGGATGGGAATGGAGGGCATTCTAGCAGCGCATCCGGGCCAGGTGGACAGGCGGCCGGACAGCTGTCCGCTCCCGAACATGCATACCTGTCCGCTTCCGGACACTTCTGTCCGAAACCGTGTCCAAACCCGCGAAAAAGCGGGTGGCACGGAAGTTGCGAAGAGGGAGGCATCATCCACGCTTCACATGAAACAGCCGCTATGGATCGCATTCCTCCCCAAGCCGTCACCGGCGCCGCCATGGACATGGTGGTGACCAGGTCCCGCAGCAAACTCCCTGTGCGCGCCGGCGCCGCCCTGCTGCTGGTGGCCGCCTTCGGCGCCGGCGCCTGGCACTTCATGCCGCATGGCCTGCAAGTCGATCGCGCCGACGTGCGCATCGCAGCAGTCGCCCAGGGCGTGTTCCGCGACGACATCGTGGTGCGCGCCACTGCCCAGCCGCTCAACTCCATCATGCTCGATTCGGTCGAATCCGGCCGCGTCGAAGAAGTGCTGGTCGAAGATGGCCAGGCGGTTGCCAAGGGCCAGCTGCTGTTCCGCCTCTCGAATCCGATGCGCAACCTGGCCCTGCTGGAGCGCCAGGCCGAACACGCCCAGCAGATCTCCAACCTCGCCAACCTGCGCGTGGCCCAGGAAGCCGGCCGCACCGAGCACCGCCGGCGCCTGGCCGACCTCGAGTTCGCGCTGCTGCAGGCCGTCAAGCAGCACAGCCGAAACCAGCGCCTGGCCCAGCAGGGCTTCATCTCGGCGGTGGCCCTGGAAGAATCGGCCGACAAACTGGCGCAGCAGCGCCGCGTGCTGGACAACGAGCGGCGCAGCATCGAGACCGAGGAAGGCGTGCGCCAGCGCGGCCTGCAGCAGATGGAGACCGCGATCGACGGCTTCCAGTCCGGGCTGCAGCTGGTCAGCGCCACCGTCGACGCCCTGAACGTGCGTGCGCCCGCGGCCGGCGTGCTGACCGACTTCCGCCTGCAGGTCGGCCAGACCGTGCGTCCCGACCAGAACGTCGGCCGCATCGACGACCCCAAGCGCTTCAAGCTGGCGCTCCAGATCGACGAGTTCTACCTGAGCCGGGTCTCGCGCGGCCTGGTGGGCAGCGTGACGCAGGACGGCCGGCGCTATCCGCTCAAGGTCAGCACCGTGTTCCCGCAGATCCGCGAGGGCCGCTTCACCGCCGAGATGGTCTTCACCGAAGGGCAGCCCGAGGTGATCAGCCCGGGCCAGAGCCTGGACGCCCAGCTGACCCTGGGCCAGCCGGCCAAGGCCCTGCTGCTGCCGGTCGGGCCTTTTGTCAACGACACCGGCGGCGCCTGGGCCTTCGTGGTCGACAAGGACAGCGGCCGCGCGGAGAAGCGCGCCCTGCGCCTGGGCCGCCGCAACAACAGCCACGTCGAAGTGCTCTCCGGACTGACACCCGGCGAGCAGGTCGTCGTGTCCGGCTACGCGCCGTTCGGCAAGGCCGAGCAGCTGCAGATCACGCAATAACATCCCCATCCATCGAACAAGAAAGGAAGCACCATGCTGAAACTCAGGGGCGTCTCCAAGATCCACCTCGCGGGCGAGGTCCAGACCCGCGCGCTCGACCGCGTCGACGTCGACATCGCGGCCGGCGAATACGTCGCCATCACCGGCCCTTCCGGCTGCGGCAAATCCACCCTGCTGTCGGTGCTCGGCCTGCTGGACGTGCCCAACGAAGGCGAGTACTTCTTCGAAGGCCAGAACGTGGCCGGCTGGAGCGAGGCGCGCCTGAACGCCCTGCGCCGCGGGAAGATCGGCTTCATCTTCCAGAGCTTCAACCTGATCGAGGAGCTGACGGTGTACGAAAACGTCGAGCTGGCGCTGGAATACACCGGCACCCCGCCTGCGGAGCGCCGCCGCCGCGTGGAAGCCATGCTGGAACGCCTGGGCGTGGCGCACCGCGCGCGCCACCGTCCGTCCCAGCTCTCGGGCGGCCAGCAGCAGCGCGTCGCGATCGCGCGCGCCCTGGTGGCCGAGCCCAGCATGCTGCTGGCCGACGAACCGACAGGCAACCTCGACACCGCCCACGGCGACGAGGTGATGCGGCTGCTGCGCAACATCAATGCCGAAGGCACGACCGTGGTGATGGTGACGCACTCGCCGGCGCACGCGGCCCAGGCTTCGCGCACCCTGCACCTGGTCGACGGCCGCGTGGTGGTCGACGCGCTGCAGGCGGCCTGAGGGGAGACAGATGATACTTCGTGATTTCCGCATCGGCTGGCGCCTGCTGGTCAAGGAGCCCGCCTACTCGGCGGTCGTCATCATGGGCCTGGCGGTCGGCTTCGCCGCCTGCTTCCTGCTGCTCGGCTACGTGGTCCACTCGCTGTCCTACGACCGTCACGTGCCGCAGCGTGAGCAGATCTACCGGCTCATGCAGAAATGGAATACACCGGGCGCTTCGGGCAACTGGAACGATTCGACCAGCCTGCCCGCGCGCGACGCGCTGGTGGCCAGCGGCCTGCCGCTGCTGGCCAGCGCTTTCATCCAGCGCGACATCGACGTGCGCACAGGCAGCAACGTGCGCTCGATCCGCCTGACGGTGGTCGATCCCGATTTCCGCAAGATCTTCCAGCCCAAGGCGCTGTCGGGCGACCTGGGCGCGGCGCTCAGCCGCCCCGATGGCCTGGCGCTGACGCGTGAAACCGCGGTCCAGCTCTTCGGCAGCATCGACGTGGTCGGCAAGACGGTGCAGGTGGCGGGCCAGCCCTACCTGGTCGCGGCCGTGCTCGAAGACCAGCCTTCCGCGACCACCCTGCCCTACGCTGCGCTGGCCGGCATCCGGACCGGCATCTGGAAACAGGAATACCGCCAGCTGGTCACCACCAACTGGGGCTCCTCGCACGGCAACGTGTACGTCAAGCTGCCGCCCGGCGCGCCCGTGCAGCCCGTCCTCGATGCCGCCCGCCGCGCCATGCTGGCGTCGAGCTTCTACCAGCGCCAGAGCCCCGAGCAGGTCGCGGCGCTGAATGGCCGCGACATGATCGAGTTCCGCCTCGGACCGCTCGCCGAAGCCTATCTCGACCCGCTGATCAAGGAACAATCCAGCACGCACGGCGACAGCAAGACCATCTTCGGGCTGGCCGCCGTCGGCCTGCTGATCCTTCTGCTGGCCGCCACCAACTACGTCAACCTGGCCACCGTACGCACCTTGCGGCGCCAGCGCGAGATCGCGATGCGCAAGGTACTCGGCGCTTCCGCAGGCGCCGTGAGCCGCCACTTCCTGGCCGAATCGGTACTGGTCTGCCTCGTCGCGACCGCGATTGGCCTGCTGCTGGCATGGCTGCTGCTGCCGGTGTTCTCGGACCTCGTGCAACGCAAGCTCGACGACATGTTCAGCCTTGCGGCCATCGGCGTGAGCGTGCTGCTGGGCGCCCTGGTCGGCCTGCTGGCGGGCGCCTATCCCGCCTGGTCGGCGATCAAGGTGCGCCCGAGCGCCGCGCTGGCCGGCCGGGGCAACAGCGAAACCGTGGGCGGCCTGCGCCTGCGCCGGATCCTGACGGTGCTGCAGTTCGCCACCGCCATGGGCCTGACCAGCCTGACCCTGGCGGTCACCTGGCAGACCCACTACGCGAGCAACCTCAATCCGGGCTTCGATCCCGCTCCGCTGCTGATCGTACGTACCGACGACGATATCCGCAGCGCCAACGTGCGCGCCTTCGAGGATGCCCTGCGGCGCCTGCCGGGCGTCAGCGGGGTCGCGGTCACCGATTCGCCCGTCACCGTCAACTTCAACAGCACAGCGCTCAAGCGTGACGGCGGCAACCCGATCGAGATCAGCTGGAGCGCGGTCAGCCCGGAATTCTTCCAGGTGCTTGGCCTCAAGCCGGCTGCCGGCCGCCTATACGATGCCTCGCGCGACAAGCGCGAGGACAGGGGCAAGATCGTCATCAACGAGGCCGGCGCGCGCAGGTTCGGCTTTGCGAGCGCGGCGGACGCGGTGGGCAAGACGGTTCGCATGCCGAACGGCGAGGAGCCGATGCAGGTGATCGGCGTGGCGCCGGACATCCGCCACCGCTCGGCGCGCGAGGCGATGCAGCCCACCGTCTACTATCTGGGCGAGCGCATCGGCACCTTCACCGTGCGCACCAGCCAGGGCCAGCAAGCCGTGCAGGCCGCGATCGAGGAGATGTGGCCGCGCTACTTCCCGAACGACGTGCTGGAGCTCGAACGCATGGCCGCCCTGTTCTCGCAGAGCTACGCCGACGACCTGCGACTGGCCAAGCTGCTGGCCGCGTCCAGCGTGATTGCCACCGCCATCGCGGCCTTCGGCATCTATGTGCTGGCCGCCTACAGCGTGCAGCGCAAGGCGCGCGAGATCGTGCTCAGGAAGCTTTACGGCGCCGGCAGCGCCGCCATCGGCCGCCTGGTGGCGCGCGAGTTCCTGGCCCTGATCGGCATCGGCGCCCTGGTCGGCCTGCCGGTCGCCTTCGTGGCCCTGCAGCGCTATCTCGCCAGCTTCACCGAGCAGGCGCCGGTCGGCGTCTGGACCCTGGGCGCCGCCCTGCTGGTTTCCTTGCTGGTGGCGCTTGGCTCGACCGTGCGCCACGGCGTGTCGGCGATCCGGATTCGCCCGGTACAGGCGCTGCGCGACTAAGACACCGCGGCAGCCTGCCGGCTGCTGCTGCTCTCCTGACGGTGTGGGTAAAACTGCACCGCACTCCTCGCTTCCCGCATTTGCCATATTGATAATAAACTGCCATATTTTGCCACATCTGATCTCCACAGATGCGGGAAAGTGTGGCAATTATGGCAATTCTGACGCATACGGGAAACGACGGTCGACTGCGGTCCGATCCGGAAAAAAGCGCCTGTCATTTGACGATATCAAGTGTTTGAAACGTTCTCGGTCGTCAGTTTTCTACTTTCCAGCCGGAAAAATACTGGATCATCAAACCTTATCATCAATTTCCGCGTTGCATTCATCTTACAAATCGAACAATTTCCTTGAAAAAAAATCATGCCCGTGAGAATATCACGGCTCACATGGTGCAAATTGGAAAGAAGTATTAGCATTACAGCAATTCAGAGGTGCCGTGTGGAGCTGTTCTCATACCTAAAACAAGGGAAAAACATGAAAAACCTCTATGGCAAGGTAGTCCTGACTGCCTTCGTTTACGCAGGCGTCATGGCCGAAGTGCTGGCCAATCCGTTCTGCGGTGGCGTCGGCGAGCCGTCCTGCGAAGTTCCGGAACCAAGCACCGCCTACCTGTTCCTCGGCGCAGCCGCAGTTGCAGGAATCGTCACCAAGTTCCGCAAGAAGAAGTAAGCGGATCCGCATTGCGCGCCAGGAGGGGCGCAATGCTTTTTTCCTGAAAGATGTCACCCGGCGCTGGCCCTGATGGCCCGCATGGGCCCCCTTTTGCCAAAAAATCGGCCTCAGTCCGTACTTAACAATACCGTCAAGGACAATCATGTCAGCCACGCCGCGCATCGTCACTTTCGTCACCAGGCCGGGTACCACCAACGATCCGAACGCCATCGATATCTACTTCCAGGGAAATACACCGCTCAATCCCGGCGGTCTTTCCGGCGGTACGCCCTACGACCTGTGGTGCCTGAACGAAGCGATCACGCTGCCGGCCAACGCGACCTACAACTCCTACGTGTACTCGTCCTACGAGCTGACGACGCTGGGCGCGATTCCGGGCCTGCCGAAGACGAACCTGGACAAGCTCGACAACATCAACTGGCTGCTGAACAACTACAAGGCGCTGGGCGCCAGCTATGCCGACACCCAGGGCGCGGTCTGGAAGATGATCGGCAGCGCCAACTGGTTCGTCAGCTACCTGCCGCAGAACAAGGCGAACATCGAGGCGCTGGTCGCCACCGCCATGCAGCACGAAGGCTATGTGCCGGGCGAAGGCGAAGCGATCGGCCTGGTGGTCGACCCCATGAGCGGCAGCACCCACCGCCAGCCCCTCATCATCATGGTCCAGTCGGCCTCGCTCGGCGACCGCGTCTGGCACGATGCGAACGCGAACGGCATCCAGGACGCGGGCGAAACCGGCATCGCCGGCGCCACCGTCGAACTGCTGCGCGACCAGAATGGGGATGGCGACTTCAACGATGCCGGCGAGGTGCTGGGCACCACCACCACCGACGCCAACGGCAACTACCTGTTCAAGGCCCTGAGCCCGGGCCTGACTTACCAGGTCCGCTTCAGCCTCCCGTCCGGCTACGAGCGCGTCAGCCCGCGCCAGTCGGACGGCAGCGCCGGTTCGGGCGCGAACAGCGACGCCCTGCTCTCGAACCAGGTCGTGCTGGCGCCGGGCGAAAAGAATACCGGCATCGACGCCGGCTTCTACAAGAGCGCCAGCCTGGGCGACCGCGTCTGGCTCGACGCCAACGGCAACGGCCAGCAGGACGAAGGCGAAGCGGGTGTGGCCGGCGTCAAGGTCACCCTGCTGGGCGGCGGCGCCGACGGCAAGCTGTCGACCACCGTTGACAACACCAGCGTCGAGGCAGTCACCGACGCCAATGGCAACTACAGGTTCAACGGCCTGACCCCGGGCGTGGAATACCAGGTCAGGTTCGACAAGCCGGCAGGCAGCGTGTTCACCCGCGCCGACCATGGCGACGACGCCAAGGATTCCGACGCGGGCGCCGGCGGCCTGTCGCAGGTCGTCACCTTGACCTCGGGAGAGAACAACACCACCATCGACGCCGGCATCTACCACACGGCCAGCCTGGGCGACCGCGTCTGGCTGGATGCGAACGGCAACGGACGCCAGGATGCGGGCGAAGCCGGCGTCGCCGGCGCCAAGGTGACCCTGATCGGCGGCGGCGCCGATGGCCAGCTCTCGACGACGCTTGACAACACCAATGTCGAGACCACGACCGATGCCAACGGCAACTACAAGTTCGAAGGCCTGACTCCGGGCACCGAATACCAGGTGCAGTTCGGCGCGCCGGCCGGCCACGTCTTCACCGGCGCCGACAAGGGCGACGACATCGGCGACAGCGACGCCAATGCGAACGGCCTGTCGCAGGTCGTCAAGCTCGCTTCCGGCGAGAACAACACCACCATCGACGCCGGCGTCTACGCGCCGGCCAGCCTGGGCGACCGCGTCTGGCTCGATGCCAACGGCAACGGCCAGCAGGACGAGGGCGAAACCGGCGTCGCCGGCGCCAGGGTGACCCTCATCGGTGGCGGCGCCGACGGCCTGCTCTCGACGACGCTTGATAACACGAGCGTCGAGACGGTCACCGACGCCAACGGCAACTACAAGTTCGAGGGACTGACCCCGGGCACCGAGTACCAGGTGAAATTCGAAGCGCCCGCGGGCGCCGTCTTCACGCGCGCCGACAACGGCATCGACACCAAGGATTCCGACGCAGGCGCGGGCGGCCTGTCGCAGGTCGTCACGCTGGCATCGGGCGAAAACAACACTACCATCGACGCCGGCGTCTACGTGCCGGCCAGCCTGGGCGACATCGTCTGGCACGATGCGAATGCCAACGGCCAGCAGGATGCGGGTGAAACCGGCATCGAAGGCGTGCAGGTCACCCTGGTGGGTGGCGGCGCGGACGGCCTGATCGCCACCCCCGCCGACAACGTGGAATTCACGACCACCACCGGCGCCAACGGCAGCTACCGCTTCGACGGCCTGGTGCCGGGCATGGAATACCAGCTGGGCTTCGGCGGCAAGGACGGCTACGTGGCGAGCGGTGCCGATGTCGGCGACGACGCGAGCGACTCGGACGCCGGCGCGGCCGGCAAGAGCCAGGTGCTGACCCTGAAGTCGGGCGAACATAACGGCACGATCGATGCGGGCGTCTACAGGCAGGCCAGCCTGGGCGACCGCGTCTGGCATGACAGCAACGCCAACGGCCAGCAGGATGCGGGCGAAGCCGGCATCGCCGGCGTCAAGGTGACCCTCGTCGGCGGCGGCGCCGACGGCCTGGTCGCGACGCTTGGGGACAATACCAGCGTCGAGACCACCACCGACGTCAATGGCCACTACAGCTTCGAGGGCCTGACCCCGGGCGTGGAGTACCAGGTACAGTTCGCCACGCCGGACGGTTTCAATGCGACCGGCGCCAACATCGGCAGCGACGGCAGCGATTCCGACGCCGTCGCAGGCCTGTCCCAGGTCGTCAAGCTGACTTCGGGCGAGAACAACACCACCATCGACGCCGGCTTCTACCGGAACGCCAGCCTGGGCGACCGCGTCTGGGTGGACGGCAACGGCAACGGCCAGCAGGATGCGGGCGAACTCGGCGTCGCCGGCGCCAGGGTGACCCTCATCGGCGGCGGCGCCGACGGCCTGATCTCGACCACGGGCGACAACACCAGCGTCGAGACCACCACGGATGCGGACGGCAACTATCGTTTCGACGGCCTGACCCCGGGCGTGGAATACCAGGTGCAGTTCAAGGCGCCTGCCGGCCACGTCTTCACCCGCGCCGACAGCGGCAGCGATGCGAGCGATTCGGATGCGGGCGCGAATGGCCTGTCGCAGATCGTCAAGCTGGCCTCCGGCGAGAACAACAGCACCATCGATGCGGGCGTCTACGCCCCGGCAAGCATCGGCGACCGCGTCTGGCTCGATGCCAACGCCAACGGCCAGCAGGACGATGGCGAGAGCGGCGTCGCCGGCGTGAAGGTGACCCTGGTCGGCGGCGGCGCCGACGGCCTGGTCGCGACCACTGGGGACAACACCAGCGTCGAGACCACCACCGATGCGGACGGCAAGTACCGCTTCGATGGCCTGGCCCCGGGCGTGGAATACCAGGTCAAGTTCGGCAAGCCGGCAGGCAGCGTCTTCACCGGCCAGGATATCGGGGTGGACGCGAGCGACTCGGACGCCGCTGCGGGTGGCCTCTCGCAGGTCGTCACCCTGGCGTCGGGCGAGCACAATGCCACCATCGACGCCGGCATCTATACCCCGGCCGGCCTGGGCGACCGCGTCTGGCACGACGCCAATGCCAACGGCCAGCAGGATGCCGGCGAGACCGGCATCGCGGGTGTGAAGGTCACCCTGATCGGCGGCGGCGCCGACGGCCTGATCTCGACCCTTGGGGACAATACCAGCGTCGAGACCACCACCGACGCCAGCGGCAACTACAAATTCGACGGCCTGACCCCGGCCACCGAATACCAGGTGCAGTTCGGCACCCCGGACGGCTTTGTGGCCACCGGCGCCAACCTTGGCGCCGACAGCAGCGATTCGGACGCCGCCGCGGGCCTGTCGCACATCGTCAAGCTGGCCTCCGGCGAGAACAACAGCACCATCGATGCGGGCTTCTACAAGAGCGCCAGCCTGGGCGACCGCGTCTGGGTCGATGCCAACGGCAACGGCCAGCAGGATGCCGGCGAAACCGGCGTCGAAGGCGCGAAAGTCACCCTCATCGGCGGCGGACTTGACGGCCTGCTCTCGACCACCGGCGACAACACCAGCGTCGAGACGGTCACCGACGCCAGCGGCAACTACCGCTTCGAAGGCCTGACCCCGGGCGTGGAGTACCAGGTGCAGTTCGCCGCGCCGGCGGGCAGCGTGTTCAGCCGCGCCAACAGCGGCAATGACGCGAGCGATTCGGATGCCGGCTCGAACGGCCTGTCGCACGTCGTCAAGCTGGCCTCCGGTGAGAACAACACCACCATCGATGCCGGCGTCTACGCCCCGGCAAGCCTGGGCGATCGCGTCTGGCTCGATGCCAACGCCAACGGCCGCCAGGACGAAGGCGAAACCGGCGTCGCCGGCGTGAAGGTGACCCTGGTCGGCGGCGGCGCCGACGGCCTGGTCGCGACCCTTGGGGACAACACCAGCATCGAGACCACGACGGACGCCAACGGCAACTACAGGTTCGAGGGCCTGACCCCGGGCATGGAATACCAGCTGAAGTTCGGCGCAGCCGCCGGCACCGTGTTCACCGCCCAGGACAAGGGCGACGACGCGGGCGACTCGGACGTCAACGCAAGCGGCCTGTCGCAGATCGTCAAGCTGGCTTCCGGCGAAAACAACAGCACCATCGACGCCGGCGTCTATGCCCCGGCCAGCCTGGGCGACCGCGTCTGGCACGACGCCAATGCGAATGGCCAGCAGGATGCAGGTGAAACCGGTATCGCCGGCGTGAAGGTGACCCTGGTCGGCGGCGGTCTCGACGGCCTGCTCTCGACCACCGGCGACAATACCAGCGTGGAGACCACCACCGACGCCAACGGCAACTACCGCTTCGACGGCCTGACCCCGGGCGCGGAGTACCAGGTGAAGTTCGGCGCACCGGCCGGCTTCGTGGCCACCGGCGCGAATGTGGGCAACGACGCCGGCGATTCGGACGCGGACGGCAACGGCCTGTCGCAGGTCGTCAAGCTCGGCTCGGGCGAGCACGACGCCACCATCGATGCGGGCTTCTACAGGACCGCCAGCCTGGGCGACCGCGTCTGGATCGACGCCAATGGCAACGGCCAGCAGGATGCGGGCGAACTCGGTGTCGCTGGCGCCAAGGTCACCCTGATCGGCGGCGGCGCCGACGGATTGCTCTCGACCACGGCCGACAACACCTCGGTCGAGACCACCACCGACGCCAACGGCAACTACAAGTTCGAAGGCCTGATACCTGGCGCCGAATACCAGGTGCAGTTCAGCGCCCCGGCCGGCCATGTGTTCACCGGCCAGGACAAGGGCAATGACGCCAGCGATTCCGACGCGAACAGCGCCGGCCTGTCGCAGATCGTCAAGCTCGCATCGGGCGAGAACAACACCACCATCGACGCCGGCGTCTACGCGCCGGCGAGCCTGGGCGACCGCGTCTGGCTGGATGCCAACGGCAACGGCCAGCAGGACGACGGCGAGCAAGGCGTTGCCGGCGTCAAGGTCACCCTGGTCGGCGGCGGGCTCGACGGGCAGCTTGCGACCACGGGCGACAACACCAGCGTCGAGACCACGACCGACGCCGACGGCAAGTACCGTTTCGATGGCCTGGCGCCGGGCGCGGAATACCAGCTGCAGTTCGCCAAGCCGGCCGGCAGCGTGTTCACCTCGCGCGACAAGGGCAATGACGCGAGCGATTCGGACGTCAATGCGAGCGGCCTGTCGCAGGTCGTTACGTTGAAGTCGGGCGAGCACAACGCCACCATCGACGCCGGCATCTACAACACGGCCAGCCTGGGCGACCGCGTCTGGCTGGATGCCAACGGCAACGGCCAGCAGGATGCGGGCGAACAGGGTGTCGCCGGCGCCAAAGTCACCCTCGTCGGCGGCGGCGCCGATGGATTGATCTCGACCACGGGCGACAACACCAGCGTCGAGACCACCACCGACGCCAATGGCAATTACAAATTCGAAGGCCTGACCCCTGGCGCCGAATACCAGGTGAAGTTCAGCGCTCCGGCCGGCCATGTCTTCACCGGCCAGGACAAGGGCAATGACGCCAGCGATTCCGACGCGAACAGCGCCGGCCTGTCGCAGATCGTCAAGCTGGCCTCGGGCGAGAACAACAGCACCATCGACGCCGGCGTCTACGCTCCGGCGAGCCTGGGCGACCGCGTCTGGATCGACGCCAACGGCAACGGCCAGCAGGATGCGGGCGAACTGGGCGCCGCAGGCGTCAAGGTCACCCTGATCGGCGGCGGGCTGGACGGCCTGGTATCCACCAGCGCGGACAATACCAGGGTCGAGACCACGACCGACGCCAACGGCAACTACAAGTTCAGCGGCCTGACCCCGGGCATGGAATACCAGGTCCAGTTTGGCAAGCCGGCCGGCACGGTCTTCACCGGCCAGGACAAGGGCAATGACGCCGGCGATTCCGACGCCGACAGCGCCACCGGCCTGTCGCAGGTCGTCAAGCTGGCGTCCGGCGAGAACAACACCACCGTCGACGCCGGCATCTACACCCCGGCGAGCCTGGGCAACCGCGTCTGGCTGGACGCCAACGCCAACGGCCAGCAGGATGCGGGCGAGACCGGCGTCGCGGGCGTCACCGTGACCCTGACCGGCGGCGGCCTCGATGGCCTGATCGCGACCACGGGCGACAACACGACGGTCACGACCACCACCGATGCCGGCGGCAACTACCTGTTCAAGGACCTCATCCCGGGCAACCAGTACCAGGTCACCTTCGGCAAGCCGGCCGACATGTTCTTCACCAAGAAGGACGTCGGCCTCGATGCCAGCGACTCGGACGCGGACACCACCACCGGCAAGAGCCAGGTCGTGACGCTGAAATCGGGCGAATTCAACGACACCATCGATGCGGGCGTCTACGCCAACGCCAGCATCGGCGACCGCCTGTGGATCGACACCAATGGCAACGGCCTGCAGGACGACGGCGCGACCGGCCTGGCCGGCCGCACGGTCACCCTGATCGGCGGCGGCGCCGACGGCCTGCTCTCGACCACCGCCGACAACACCAGCGTCGCCATGCTGACCGGGACCGATGGGGCCTACAACTTCAGCAACCTGACCCCGGGCGTGCAGTACCAGGTCCAGTTCAGCAAGCCGACCGGCTACGTGTATACCGGCGGCGGCGCCGGCAGCGACGCCGTCGATTCGGACGCCAACGCGACCACCGGCACGACCCGCATGGTCACCCTGCAGTCGGGCGAGAACAACAAGAACCTGGACGCGGGCCTGGTCAACGTGACCGGCGATCTTTCGATCACCAAGACCGACGGCGTGACCTTCGTGACGCCGGGCCAGACCATCACCTACAAGATCGTGGTCACCAACACCGGCACCGCCATCGCGGCCAATGCCCTCGTTACCGATACAATCCCGTCGACGCTCACCAACGTCACCTGGACCAGCAGCGCGACGTCCGGCGCCAGCGGCAACGAGGCATCGGGCACCGGCAGCATCAGCGACTACGTCACCCTGGCCGGCGGCTCGAGCATCACCTACACCGTCACCGCCAAGGTCGCATCGCTCTCCGCGCTGGAAACCGTCTCGGACTTCTCCACCCTCGGCAACAACGTCGGCGTCGGCACCACCAAGACCGTCAACGGCGTGACGGCGGAAGCGGCCTACGTGTCCGGCTCCACCGTCGGCAGCGCCACCCTGTGGGCGCGCAACTCGGGCGAGGACAAGGGCCTGGGCGTGATCTCGCGCTATGAAGACAGCGCCGGCGGCGAAGCCGTGACCGGCCTGTCGAACCAGAAGAACATGGACGTCATCCGCCTGACCAAGGAAGCGGGCGACCAGTGGAGCTCGCTGTGGGTCTCGAACCTGGACGCCGAAGGTTCCGGTGGCGCCGAGATCGGCACCCTGTACTGGTCCGACAACCCGATGCCGGATCTCTCCACCCTCACCACCAAGTTCACCTTCAGGTACGGCGACTTCGGCGTGGGCGCGGAAAGCGGCGACATCCTGAGCCTGCGTCCCTCGACCTTCAATGCCGACGCCAAGTACGTGTTCTTCGTTGCGGGCAGCAACCCGAACGGCACCAACAACGACTTCCTGGTCTGGAAGGCGGGCACCGTGCCGGCGCAGCTGTCGAACACCGCCAAGGTCACCCCGCCGTCGACCTTCATCGACACCAACAGCGGCAACAACAGCGCGACCGATACGGACGACATCAATCTGCCGACCCCGGTGGCGGTCAAGCGCGGCTCGATCGGCGACACCGTCTGGGAAGACAATAACTACAACGGCATCCGCGACAGCGGCGAAGCGGGCATCAAGGGCGTGACCGTGAAGCTGCTGGACGCGAACGGCAAGGTGCTGGAAACCACCGTCACCGACAGCAACGGCAAGTATCTGTTCGACAACCTGAATGCCGGCAGCTACCGCATCGAGGTCGCCGAACCGAGCGGCTACTTCGTGACGAAGCAGAACGTGGGCACGAACGACACGATCGATTCGGACATCGACACCACCGCGGGCAGGAGCGGCCTGATCACCCTGACCCAGGGCGAGAACGACCTGACCTGGGACGCGGGCCTGTACCGCAAGGCTTCGCTGGGCGACAAGGTCTGGGAAGACCTGGACCACGACGACATCCAGGACTCGGGCGAAGGCGGCATCGCCGGCGTCACCGTCCAGCTGTACACGTCCTCGGGCACCCTGCTGGCGACCACCAAGACCAACAGCACCGGCAACTACAAGTTCAGCAACCTCGATCCGGGCACCTACTACCTGAAGTTCGACAAGGGCGATGTCATCTACAAGGGCATCAACATGGACAACTGGAAGTGGGCGAGCAAGAACGTCGGCAGCAACGACGCGATCGACTCGGACGTGAACGGTGACGGCGTATCGAAAGTGAACGTGACCCGTACCGACAACATCACCCTGAGCTCGGGCGAGAACGACATGAGCTGGGACGCCGCGATCACCCCGATCGCGATCGACCTGAACGGCGACGGCGTGCACACCGTCGCGCGCTCGGCATCGGCCGCGACCTTCGACCTGCTGGGCACCGGCACCGGCATCCAGTCGGGCTGGCTGTCCTCGAGCGACGGCTTCCTGGCGGTGGACCGCAACGGCAACGGCAAGATCGACGGCATCTCGGAACTGTTCGGCGGCGCGCAGCAAGGCGCGGGCTTCAGCCAGCTGGCCGGCTACGACAGCAACCACGACGGCCTGGTCGATGCCCAGGACGCCGCCTTCGGCGACCTGCGCATCTGGCAGGACCTGAACGGCAACCACCAGACCGACGACGGCGAACTCGTGTCGCTGGCCCAGGCCGGCGTGGTCTCGCTGAAGGTCGAGCACGTGGTGCTGCCTTTCGTCGACGCCCAGGGCAACCTGCACCTCGAGCGCAGCAGCGCGACCATGGCGAACGGCCGTGTCGCCGACATGACCGACGTCTACTTCGCGATCGATGCCCGCGACGCAGCGGCGTCGGGTGTGCCCACGATGGCTGACCTGCTGGCAGCGGTGGACACCGATGCCGCGGTGCCGGTGGCGATCGTCGGCCAGCCGGCGCTGGTCATGTAAGCGTCTTCGCTGTAGCACGAAAGGGCTGGGTGCCATCGGCTCCCAGCCCTTTTTCCATTACTCCTCTCCTTCCACCTCCCCCCCTGGTGTCAGGTCTGACATTCAGACACGGCCTCAGCTGTAGTGCCACACAACACCCTCGGTGTCCACGGGTTGGCTTGTTTGTTTACTAAAAAGGCACTAAATAGCGAGCGGTTTAGCATCGGTGTGTTGCCCACAAGGCAAACTCGGCATATATATACGTGTCACAAGAATGCGCTTAACGCCACCGTTGGAGACACCATGATCGTTCGCCTCACCCGCGCTGTCCCCCTGCTGTCCGTCCTTTCCGTCCTTGCCGTACTGACGCCCGGCCTCGCAGACGCCGCGGCCCCCGGCAGTCCGGCCGTCGGTGCGCCGAACCGCGCCGTGAATGTCTTCATCGGCACCGGCGGCGACGGCCACACCTTCCCCGGCGCCACCCGCCCCTTCGGCATGGTGCAGCTCAGCCCCGATACGCAGGTGCGCCATTTCCGCCAGAGCTATCCCTGGGCCTCGGGCTACAACTACGCCGACGACTCGATCCTGGGCTTCTCGCATACCCACTTCTCGGGCAGCGGACACTCGGACCTGGGCGACGTCCTGCTCATGCCCTACACCGGCGACACCAAGCTGGAGCCGGGTTACCCCGAGCGTCCGCACTCCGGCTACCGCTCGCGCTTCTCGCACGACGAAGAGAAGGCCGAGCCGGGCTACTACGCGGTGCGCCTGAAGGACAACGAGGTCGACGTCGAGCTGACCGCCAGCGAGCGCGTGGGCCTGCACCGCTACCGCTTCGGCAAGGATGCGCCGGCCAAGGTGATCCTCGACCTGCGCCAGAGCATCTACGACTACGGCAGCAAGAACCTGTGGTCGCGCCTGCGCGTGCGCGACGCGACGACCATCACCGGCATGCGCGAGACGCGCGGCTGGGCGCCGGGCCGCCAGCTTTACTTCGCCATCCAATTCTCGCGCCCGATGAGCGCGCGCCAGCTGCTCAACCGCGAGGAGGCCATCGAGTACCGCGGCTTCGCCTCGCCCGGCAAGACGCCCGCCGAGAAGCCGATCGTCGAGGGCAAGGCGCTGATGGCCGCGCTGGAGTTCGGCGTGCCGACCGACGGCCAGCTGCTCGTGAAAGTCGCGCTGTCGCCGGTCAGCGAAGACAGCGCCATCGCCAACCTGGAAGAGATGCCCGGCTGGGATTTCGACGCCGAGCGCGCCCGCGCCTCCACCGCCTGGAACGATGCGCTATCAAGCGTGAAGGCGGAAGCGCCGGAGCCGATGCGCACCATGTTCTACACGGCGCTCTACCACAGCATGCTGGCGCCGTCGCTGTTCATGGACCGCGACGGCCGCTATCGTGGTCCGGACAACCAGGTGCACCAGGCCAAGGGCTTCAACTTCCACTCGACCTTCTCGCTGTGGGACACCTACCGCGCCCTGCACCCGCTGCTCACGCTGCTGGCGCCCGAAAAGCGCAACGCCGACTTCGTGAATTCCCTGATCGCCGCCCAGGAGCACAGCCCCTACGGCATCCTGCCGGTGTGGTCCTTCCATGGCCTGGAAACCTGGTGCATGATCGGCTACCACGCGGTGCCCGTGATCGCCGACGCCTACATGAAGGGCATCAAGGGCTTCGACGCGAACAAGGCGCTCAAGGCCATGACGGCGTCCGCCGAGTACGGTCCCTACGGCGGCCTGGAACACTATATGAAGCTCGGCCACGTGCCGATCGACAAAGAGCCGGAAGCGGCGTCGAAGACCGTCGAATACGCGTTCGACGACTGGACCATCGCGCGCATGGCCGAGAAGATGGGCAGGAAGGACGTCGCCGCGACCTACTTCAAGCGCGCCCAGAACTACCGCAACGTGTTCGACAAGGAGACGGGCTTCATCCGCGCCCGCAAGTCGACCGGCGAGTTCCGCACGCCCTTCAACCCGGTGCAGTCGAACTTCGGCAGCGACTACACGGAAGGCAGCGCCTGGCAGTACTCCTGGTATATGCCGCACGATAACGCCGGTCTGCTCTCCTTCCTCGGCGGTGACGCCGGCCTGGTGGCCAAGATGGACGAAGTCTTCGACGCCAAGATCCGCGACGATCTCTATGCCCACATGGAAGACATCTCGGGCCTGATCGGCCACTACGCCCACGGCAACGAGCCTTCGCACCACGTGGCCTACCTGTACAACTACGCCGGCGCCCCATGGCGCACCCAGGAGCGCGTGACGCAGATCATGGCGAGCCAGTACCACAACCGTCCGGACGGCCTGTCGGGCAACGACGACCTGGGCCAGATGTCGGCCTGGTTCGCCTTCACCGCGATGGGCTTCTATCCGGTGGCGCCGGGCTCGAACGAGTATGTGATCGGCCGCCCCTTCCTGGACCGCGCCCAGATGAACCTGCCGAACGGGAAGCGCTTCACGATCCGCGCCGACGGCCTGTCGGAAGCGAACCGCTACATCGGCCGCGCCACGCTCAACGGCAAGCCCTTGACCCGCAGCTTCCTGCGCCACGAGGACATCACGGCCGGCGGTGAGCTGGTGTTCACCATGCAGGCCACGCCGAACAAGGACTGGGGCAAGGAACGCAGCGCCCGTCCCTACACCCAGACCCCGTATCAACAATAATCAACACTGACCAGAGACGCCATGACCAAGAATCTCGCAGCAGGCCTCCTCTTGGCCGCCAGTGCATTCGCTGCACAGGCCCAGGTAGTGGGCAAAGTGACCGACCCGGTGGAGTGGGCCAATCCCCTGATGGGCACCCAGAGCAAGCCCGAACTCTCCAACGGCAATACCTATCCGGCCATCGCCGTCCCCTGGGGCATGAACTTCTGGACCCCGCAGACCGGCAAGATGGGCAACGGCTGGGCTTATACCTATGACGCCGACAAGATCCGCGGCTTCAAGCAGACCCACCAGCCTTCTCCCTGGATGAACGACTACGGCCAGTTCGCCATCATGCCGGTGGTCGGCGGCAAGCGCTTCAACCAGGACGCGCGCGCCAGCTGGTACTCGCACAAGGCGGAGGTGGCCAAGCCGTATTATTACAGCGTGTACCTGGCCGACGCCGACGTCACCACCGAGATCGCGCCGACCGAGCGCGCCGCCCAGTTCCGCTTCACCTTCCCGAAGTCGGATGCCAGCTACGTGGTGATCGACGCCCTCGACAAGGGCTCCTATGTGAAGATCATCCCGGGCCAGCGCCGCGTGATCGGCTGGAGCACCCGCCACGCGCACAAGCTGCCGGCGAACTTCCGCAACTACTTCGTGATCGAGTTCGACCAGCCCTTCGCCTCGACCGACACCTGGCAGGGCGACAAGCTGGAAGAAGGCAAGCTGGAAAACGACGGCGAGCATAGCGGCGCCCTGGTGGGCTTCCGCACCGCCAAGGGCCAGAAGGTCAATATGCGCGTGGCCTCCTCCTTCATCAGCCTGGAACAGGCGGAGCTGAACCTGCGCCGCGAACTGGCCCAGGACGACTTCGAGACCACCAAGTCCAAGGCCAAGGCCCTGTGGAACGGCGTGATGGGTAAACTCCAGGTCGAAGGCGGCTCGGTCGACCAGACCCGCACCTTCTATTCCTCGCTGTACCGCATGGTCCTGTTCCCGAACAAGATCTACGAACTCGATGCGAACAACAAGCCTGTCCACTGGAGCCCCTACAACGGCGAAGTGCTGCCCGGCCGCCTGTTCGCCGGCACCGGCTTCTGGGACACCTTCCGCGCCCTGTATCCCTTCCTGAACCTGGTCTACCCTTCGATCAACGCCGAGATGCAGGAAGGCCTGGCGAACTCCTTCAAGGAAGGCGGCTGGCTGCCCGAGTGGTCGAGCCCGGGCTACGCCAACGTCATGATCGGGAATAACTCGGCTTCCGTGGTGTCGGATGCCTGGATCAAGGGTGTGCGCGGCCAGGACATCGAGACCCTGTGGCAGGCCCTGAAGCACGGCGCCAACAACGAAGGCCCGCTGACCGCGGTCGGCCGCGCCGGCGTGAAGTACTACAACGAACTCGGTTACGTGCCCTACGACGTCGGCATCAACGAGAACGCCGCGCGCACGCTGGAATACGCCTACGACGACTTCACCATCTGGCGCCTCGGCAAGGCGCTCGGCAAGCCGGCTTCCGAGATCGACATCTACGCCCAGCGCAGCATGAACTACAAGAAGCTGTTCGACCCGGAGACGGGCCTCATGCGCGGCAAGAACAAGGACGGCAGCTTCCAGACCCCGTTCAATCCCTTCAAGTGGGGCGACGCCTTCACCGAAGGGAACAGCTGGCACTATTCCTGGTCGGTCTTCCATGACGTCGACGGCCTGGTGCAGCTGATGGGCGGCCGCAAGGCTTTTGTCGACAAGCTCGACACCGTGTTCTCGCTGCCGCCGATCTACGACGAAAGCTACTACCGCCAGGTGATCCACGAGATCCGCGAGATGCAGATCGCGAACATGGGCCAGTACGCGCACGGCAACCAGCCGATCCAGCACATGATCTACCTGTACAACTACGCGGGCGCCCCGTGGAAGGCCCAGCACTGGATCCGCGAGACCATGGACCGCATGTACGCGGCCACCCCGGACGGCTACTGCGGCGACGAGGACAATGGCCAGACCTCGGCCTGGTACGTGTTCTCGGCCCTCGGCTTCTACCCGGTCACGCCGGGCGTGAACCAGTACGTGGTCGGCACCCCGCTGTTCCCGAAAGCCACCGTCAAGCTCGAAAACGGCCGCAGCTTCACCGTGAACGCCCGCGGCAAGGGCCGCTACGTGGACGCGCTGAAAGTTAACGGCAAGGCAATCGGGCGTACCTGGCTGGGCCACGACGAGCTGATGAAGGGCGCGACCCTGGACTTCAGCATGTCGGCCAAGCCGAACATGGTGCGCGGCACCCGCGAGCAGGACGTGCCGTACTCGTTCTCGCGCGACGAGAAGCTCTGATCAATACGCTTGAGTTTGGAGGGTGAGCCTGGGCGGCCCCGCGACTCCTCCGCCCACGCGTTCAACTCCCGGATGCACCATGGCGATGCTTCTGCTGGTTGAGCGCGTGGGCAAAGGATTGCCCACCCTACGTCTAACCCCGGCCGGACAGGCCGGGGTTCAGCGCAAGTCTTCCGTCTCGAAATAGACCGTGCCCCTGACCGGGGCGGTCTGTTTCAGCACCTCTTCCGGATTCCCGAGGCCTGCCTTCGGAATCGTCACGACGCCCGCCTGGGCGGCCTCGAGCGCCACGATGTGATCGACGTCGGGCCGGCTGTCGATTTCCTTCACGAGAAAGCGTCCCACCGGCAGGTAGCGCGCCTGCGCACGCACGCGCGCGCCCGGGTCGAGCTGGCGATAGACCAGCACGCGCTCGACGACAAAGCCGGCCTTCTTGTAGCTCAGGACACCCTTCCGCTCGAAATGCCCCTCGTAGACACCGGCATCGAAGGCCTGGAGCGGCGCCCTGCTTGCCGGATCGAGACGTGACAGCTCGAAGCGTTCCGGCTCGATCGTCCACAAGGCGGTCTTGCCGTCGAGGCGCTCGCGCAGCGCGCGGTCGAGCGCCGGATCCGCCAGGCGGACCTGGAGCACGACCTGGTGGTCGTGCGGCGCCCGGAACAGCGGCAGGTGCGAGGCGTACAGGGCTTCGCGTCCGCCGAACAGCACCATCCCGTGGGTGCCGAAGCTGTGGTCGTGCGCATCCGCAGGGCCGGCCACGAAGGCGAACAGCAGCGCCAGCGGCTGCGCGAGACGGAAGATGGCTTGCATGGTCAGGACGGATCGGTATGTACAGGGGCCGTATTATGCCGCCGTCCGCGCTTCCCTGCAGGCGCAGCGTCCAGCCTTACCGAGATGGCGCGCTCCCTTCCGGCAGGCGGCAACCCATCTCGCCGCACTGCGCGGCGTCTTCGGCCAGCAGCGCGCCGACCAGGGCGCCGGCCTGCATGTCGGCCTGGTGCCCGAACAGGCTGTGGCGCAGCCGGCCAGCACGGTCGAACAGCAGCAGGGTCGGCGTGCCGCGCATGCGGTAGCGCGCCATGGTGCGCGGAATCGGGCCATCCTCGCCGGGCAGGTCGATCCCGACCGGAAAACCGATGCGGTACTCGTGCAGGAAGGCGGCCAGCGCCTCCGGGTTCATGGCGGCGTGGTGCTCGAACACCGTGTGCAGGCCGAGCACCGCCAGCTCGTGGCGGCCGAACAGCGCTTCCATCTGCTTCGCCTGCGGCAGCGCGTAGGTGACGCAGCCGGGACACAGCATCTGGAAAGCGTAGGCGGCCACCACCTTGCCGCGCAGCGAAGCGAGGGTCAGCGGGCCTGGCGCGTTGAGCCAGGCCGAGACCTCGAACTCCGGCGCCGGGCCGGACGTCAAGGTCCTGTCCATCATTTCACCCGCAGTTTCACGCCGGGGAAGTCGACCGGCACCTGGAAGGCCACGTTCACGTAGTTCGTGAACAGGTTCAGGGCCACGTGCGCCATGATCTCGACGATCTCGCCGTCGCTGAAGCCCGCGGCGCGCAGGCCGGCGACGTCCGCGTCCCGGATGTGGGCGCGGTTCTCGACCACGGCGAGCGCGAACTTCAGGGCGGCGGCGGTCTTCGGATCGCTCGATTCCCCCGCCTGGGCCGCGGCCATCTCCTGCGCGCTGGCGCCGGCCTTGCGGCCCAGCGCCGTGTGGGCGGCCAGGCAGTATTCGCAATCGTTGCGGTCGGCGATGGCGACCGCGATCTGCTCGCCCAGGCGGGCGCCGAGGGTGCCGCCGCCGAGCGCGCCGAACGATCCCCACATGCTGCTCAGCGCGGCCGGCGAATTGGCGACGGCGCGGAACATGTTCGGGATGACGCCGAAGGCGCCGTGGATCTGCTCCAGCACCTGGCCGGCTTCGCCCTGGGTGGCGGCGGGGTTGACGAGTGCGATGCGGGAAATCTGGGACATGGTGTACTCCTTCAGTTGTGGGCCGGTGGATGGGTGCGGCCGCGCCACCCTCATAAAATAGGAGTCCTAACTATCACAGGCAAAAAAAATGGTCAGGCGAAAGCCTCCCAGTTACGGCGCTGGCTCACCGGGTCGGTAGGCATATGCTCCGCGCAATCGATGCGCAGGAAAGAGATCGGCAGCGGCGCATTCACCAGCGCGCAGTGGTGCGGGACTTCCTCCCCCGGGTACTTGTTCGGCTCGAAGTGGCGGCACGAGAGGCAGGCGCGCAGCTCCGGGAAGCGCTCGGTCTTCTGCAGCTCGGCGATCAGCTTGAACAGGCCGGTGAGCATCTGCACCTGCTGCCCCGGCGGCAGGTGCGAGACGGCCGTATCCGCGAAAGACAGCGCGTGCCCGAGACGTGCGGCGACCTGCTCCCCTTCCGCCGTCAGGTGCAGGGCCGTGGCGCGGCCGTCATCCTCGGCCTTCGCCTTGCGCACCAGCCCCTTGGCGACCAGGGCGGCCACCGAGTCGCTGGTGCTGGCCGCCGAGATCGACAGCTGCCTGGCCAGCCAGCTCAGGCGCACACCGGTGGTGCGGTGCTGCAGCAGCTGCAGGATCTCGGCCTGGGCCGGGTTCAGGCCTTCGGCAGTCGAGACCTCCCACATCCCCGAGCGCAGCACGGTGGCGATGCGGCCGATGGCGGTGACGATGCGCGCCGAGATGTCCGGCGTGCTGTCCCAGGGGGTTTCTGCTTGAATGTCCATGCCGGGCAGAATACCACGCCCAGGCAATATGTCAAGGAGTCCTAATTAATTGCGGCGATAGTGCGCGCCCGCCTTCGCGGCATTGGAATAGCATGTCTCCTCACCCATCGACGAAGGAGGAGACCATGGCCGATTCCGAAATGGCTAACATCCAGCACTGTATCGACGCCTGCGCAGCCGCCCTGCGCGCCTGCCAGGCCTGCGCGGCGGCCGACATCCGCGACGGCATGAACAGCTGCGCACCGATCAACCTCGATTGCGCCGACATCTGCGCGGCCACCCTCAACGTGCTGTCGCGCGGCTCGCCCCACCACGGCGACTACTGCGCTCTGTGCGCCCACATCTGCCGCGCCTGCGCGGCCGAATGCGCCAAGCACGCCTCCATGCACCAGCACTGCGCCGAGTGCCAGGCAGCATGCGAGCGCTGCGCCCTGGAGTGCGACAAGCACGCGCGCGAACGCCATATCTGAGGGAGCTGTGGGCGCGGCGGGAAGGGCTGCGCATGCGTTTAACGCGAACTTAACACCCGGCTAACGGCAGACTGAGCCTTGCTCAACTAGCATCACGTATGTATATTGCCTGTATGAAAGGGGGCGTTTGTCCTTTCACATGGCAACGCTTCGATGGTGCGGCGCAGCATGACGCCGCGCTCCACGTGACAGGCTCCTCTACCGGTTTCCATGGCCCTTCCAGCACCCGGCGCACCCGCTCGCTCCTCCCTTCCCGCCACCTGGCTCGCACGCCTTACCCTGTGGGCCGGTCCCTATGCGGGTGTGCTGCAGATGGTCGTGGTCGGCCTGGCGATCCTTTCGCTGTCGCGCCTGGGCCTGGTCGCCTGGCAGTGGGAGCGGGTCCAGGCCACCGGCATCGCACCCACCGTCTTCCTGCAGGGCGTGCGCGCCGACCTGATCCTGCTCGGCTATTTCGCCGCAGTCCCGCTGCTGTTCGCGCCCCTGTTCGCGCACCGCTTCGCCGCCGGCTTCTGGCGCACGGCGACCCTGGCCTGGGCCACGCTCGCCCTGGTCTTCATCGTCTTCATGGAGTTGTCCTCGCCGCAGTTCATCCTGCAGTACGACGTGCGCCCGAACCGCCTCTTCGTCGAATACCTGGGCTATCCGCGCGAAGTCTTCGCCACCCTGTGGAACGGCTTTCGCATCGCGCTGATCCTGGGTGTCGTCTTCACCATCGTCCTGGGCCTCGGCATCTTCGCCCTGCTGCGCCGCGCATCGAGCGGCATGGACATGTGGCCGGCGCGCCGCCTGCTGCTGCTCTGGCCCCTCTTCTGCCTGCTGGTCTTCATGGGGGTGCGTTCCACCACCGGACACCGTCCCGCCAACCCCGCCCTGTTCGCCCTGACCGGCGACTCCCTGGTCAACTCGCTGATCATCAATTCCGGCTGGTCGGTGCTGGACGCCATCGGCGCCATGCGCAAGGAAACGACCTCCTCCGACATCTACGGTGCGCTCCCGCGCGAGAAGATCCTGGAACAGGTGCGCGCCGCACCCTGGCTGCGCGACGCCCACTTCGCCAATCCAGAATTGCCTACCCTGCACCACCAGGCCGCCGCGATTGCCCGCGAGCGGCCGCTGAACCTCGTGATCGTGCTGCAGGAAAGCCTGGGCGCCACCTTCGTGGAGTCGCTCGGCGGCCTGCCGGTCACGCCGGAACTGGAAAAGCTCAAGAACGAAGGCTGGTGGTTCGAGCAGCTGTACGCGACCGGCACCCGCTCGGTGCGCGGCATCGAGGCGGTGATGGCAGGCTATGCGCCGACGCCGGCGCGCAGCGTCGTCAAGCTCTCGCTGGCGCAGCAGAATTTCTATACCCTGGCCGACGGCCTGGGGCGCGCGGGCTACCACACCGAATTCGTCTACGGCGGCGAAGCCCACTTCGACAATATGCGCAGCTTCTTCACCGGGAACGGCGTCAGGAAGGTGGTCGACATCGGTGAAATGCGGCCGAATTTCGTCGGCAGCTGGGGCGCCTCGGACGAAGACCTGTTCGACAAGTCGCTCGAACGCCTGCGCACGCTGCACGCGAGCGGCAAGCCTTTCTTCAGCCTGATCTTCACGTCCTCCAACCACGAGCCCTTCGAATTCCCGGACGGGAAGATCGCCCTGCACGAGCAGCCGAAGCAGACCGTCAACAACGCCGTCAAGTACGCCGACTACGCGCTCGGCAAATTCATCCGCGCCGCCAAGCAGCAGGACTACTGGAAGGACACCGTCTTCCTGATCGTGGCCGACCACGACAACCGGGTTTACGGCGATGCCCTGGTGCCGGTAAAAAAATTCCACATCCCCGGCCTGATCCTCGGCGCCGACATCGAACCGAAGCGCATCCGCACCATCGCCAGCCAGATCGACCTGGCCCCGACCCTGCTCTCGCTGCTGGGCGTGTCGAGCACCCATCCGATGATCGGCCGCGACTTCGTGCGCGACAGCGAGACGCCGGGCCGCGCCCTGATCCAGTTCGACAATCTGTTTGCCTACCTGGAAGGGTCGGCGGCGACCATCCTGCGCCCCGGCCAGCCTGCCCTGCTCGGCCGCTACGATGCCGCCGGCGGCACGCTCGATCCCTATGCCGGAAAGCCGACCCCGGCCCAGGTCGAACGCGCCATGGCCCACGTCATGCTGCCCTCGCTCCTGTACCGTGAGCAACGCTATCGCCTGCCGCCCTGACGAGCAGCCGAAACCGCTGAAACAAAGCTGCAACAAACCGGGCGGCTGTCTGTGATTTTTTGTCATTCGTTCCTGATAAGATGGCTGCGCTGCGCCATCCAATCGGGGACGACAAGATGCTTGCACGTTTGCTGCACCTGCTGCTCGCCTTGACCTGCGCCCTCCTGATGGGCTGGGCGCAGGCCGCGCCGTCGGCCGACACCGGCCACGCGCGCGCCAGCCTGCTGGTGCATGCGCCCGAAGGCGTCAAGCCAGGCAGCGCGGTCTGGCTCGGCCTGCGCATCGCGCACCAGCCGCGCTGGCATACCTACTGGCGCAACCCGGGCGATTCCGGCCTGCCCACCACCCTGTCCTGGACCCTGCCGGCCGGCTTTGCCGCCGGCGACATCGCCTGGCCGACGCCGAAGCAGCTGCCGCTCGGCCCCCTGATGAACTACGGCTATGACGGCGACCTGCTGCTGCCGGTACGCCTCACCGTGCCCGCCGCGCACAAGGGCGGCCCGGTCCCGACCAGGCTGCGGGCAGACTTCCTGATCTGCGAAGAGGTCTGCATCCCCGAGTTCGCGGAACTCGATCTCCTCGTGCAACCGGCGCCGCAGGCGGAACATGCCGCCTTGTTCGAACGCGCCCTCGCCGCCATGCCGCGGACTGACTCAGGCGCCCGTGCCAGCGCGCGTCTCGAAGGCCAGGCGCTGCTGATCGAGGTCACCGGACTGCCAACCGCATGGCGCGGCAAGCAGGTGCAGCTGTTCCCGGAAAACGGCGCGGTGCTCGACCACCCCGCCCCGCTCGGCCAGACCTGGAAGGGGCAGCAGCTTGCGCTGCGCGCGCCCCTGTCGGCCCAGCGCAGCGAGAGTCCGGCGGCAATGGATGCGGTGCTGACGGCGGAGCACGGGACGCCCGGCATCCGCATCGGTTTTCCCATCGCGGGCGCCTGGCCGCAGGCGGGTGCGGCGCCGGAAGCCCCGGCTCCCGCGCCTGCCGCCCCGCCGCCGGCCGACCGGCCCTGGCTCCTCGTGCTGGGCTTCGCCTTCCTCGGCGGCGCCATCCTCAACCTGATGCCCTGCGTGTTCCCGGTGCTGTCCCTGAAAGTCCTCGGCTTCGCCCAGCATGGCGGGCAGCGGAAGCGGGTCGTTGCGGGCGGCATCGCCTACACGGTGGGCGTGATCGCGTCCTTCCTGCTGCTGGCCGCCCTGCTGCTGGTGCTGCGCGCCAGCGGCGAGCAGCTGGGCTGGGGCTTCCAGCTGCAGTCGCCCCTGTTCGTGGCGGCGCTGGCTATCCTGTTCACCCTGATCGGCCTGAACCTGGCCGGCCTCTTCGAATTCCGCCACTTTCTCCCGGACCGCATCGTCAACGCGCGCGCGCGCAACCCTGTGGCCGACGATTTCCTTACCGGGGTGCTGGCGGTGGCCGTCGCCTCGCCCTGCACCGCACCCTTTATGGGGGCGGCCCTGGGCGCCGCGCTGTCCTGGCCCGCAGCGCAGGCCTTGTCGGTGTTCGCGGCATTGGGCGCCGGCATGGCCGCGCCCTATCTCGCCGCCAGCCTGTTCCCGGGCGTCGCCCGCCTGCTGCCGCGTCCGGGGCCGTGGATGGCGCGCTTCAAGACCGTCATGGCCTTCCCGATGTTCGCCACCGTCGTCTGGCTGCTGTGGGTGCTGGGCCAGCAGGCCGGTATCGACGCGGTGGCCGGCCTTCTCGGCCTGCTGCTGGCCGCGGCCTTTGCGCTCTGGGTGGGCGCGATCCCCGCACGCAGCAGGGCCGGCCGCTGGATCGGCGTGGGCTGCGCCATCGCCGCCGTTGCCGGCACGGCCGCCTGGTCCTGGCCGGCGCTGCGCCAGGCGCCCGTGGCGGCGAACACGGTCGCGGAAAGCGGATGGCAGGCCTGGTCGCCCCGGGCGGTGCAGGAGGCGCGCCAGGCGGGACGCCCGGTGTTCGTGGACTTCACCGCCGCCTGGTGCGTGACCTGCCAGTACAACAAACGCACCACCCTGGCCGACCCGGGCCTGCTGCAGGACCTGCGCGCGAAGAACGTGCTCCTGCTGCGCGCCGACTGGACCCGGCGCGACGAAACGATCACGCAGGCACTCAAGGAACTGGGACGCAGCGGCGTGCCGGTATATGCCGTCTACCGCGACGGCGCACAGCAAGCCACGCTGCTGTCGGAACTGCCAAGCGTGGATGAGGTAAGGCAGGCGCTCGCGGCGCCCTGATCCCTGTTGAAGTCCAACCCAAGGAGGAATCCATGAAGCGCACCATTCCGAGCTCCCTGATCGCCGCCGGCATGCTGCTGGCCGGCGCCGTCCACGCCGAAGCGGTCGTCGGCCAGCAGGCGCCGGCCTTCTCCGGCACCGATAGCGCCGGCAAGCCGGTTTCGCTCAGCCAGTTCAAGGGCAAGTACGTGGTGATGGAGTGGATCAATCCGGAGTGCCCCTTCGTGAAGAAGCACTACGACGGCGGCAATATGCCGGGCACGCAGAAGTACGCGGCCGGCAAGGGCGTCGTGTGGGTGGCCGTGAGCACCAGCGCGGACAGCGGCGACCGCAATGCCAAGGCGGCCGCCGTGAACGACTGGCTGAAGGCCAAGGGCGCCGCGCCCACCGTCACCGTGATGGACACGGGCGGCGCGATCGGCCGGGCCTACGGCGCCCGTACCACCCCGCACATGTACCTGATCGACCCGAACGGCAAGCTGGTCTACGCCGGCGCCATCGACAGCAAGCCGACCGCCAACCCGGCCGACATCAAGACCGCCACCAACTACGTGGTCCAGGCCATCGACGATTCGCTGGCCGGCAAGCCCCTGGCCCAGGCGGTGACCAAGCCCTACGGCTGCTCGGTCAAGTACGGCTGATCATGCGAGCGGGATAATCGCTTCCCCTGCCCCGGCCGCCACGGCCGGGCGCTGCTATGATAGCCGGCACGACAACCAAGGGGATCCTCGCATGCGCCAAACTTCCTTACCGCGCCGCTCCATGCTCGGCGCGGCCGCCGCCCTCATCGCCTTCCTGCCGCTGGCGCATGCCCTGGCGGCGCCTTTCGAATCGCAGCGCATCACCGTCACCACCCAGGGCTCCGGTCCCGACGTGGTCCTGATCCCCGGCCTGAATTCCTCGCCGCGGGCCTGGGCCACGACCGTGGCTGCGGTGCCCGGCTACCGCTACCACCTGGTGCAGCTGTCGGGATTCGCCGGCCAGCCGGTGGGCGGCAACAGGGAAGGCGATGTGGTTGCCCCGGTGGCCGAGGAGATCGCGCGCTACATCAGGGAAACGGGTTTGAAGCAGCCGGCCGTGATCGGCCACTCGATGGGCGGCACCATGGGCATGATGCTGGCCGCGCGCCACCCGGATGCGCTGTCCAGGCTGATGGTGGTCGACATGTATCCCTATCTCGGCACCTTCTTCGCCGGCCCCGGCGCGGGTCCCGAGAAGGTGGCCGCGGTGGCCGACGCGATTGCGGCCGGCAACCTGGCCGCGAGCCCGGAGGTGCGCCGCAAGAACGCCAACGCCACCATCGCCGGCATGGTCGACACCGAAGCGATGCGCGCCGGCGCCATCGACGATTCCGTGAAGAGCGATGCCGGCGTGAGCACGCGCGCCTTCCGCGAACTGCTGGTGACCAACCTGATTCCGGAACTGGCGAAGATCAGCAAGCCGGTCACGGTGCTCTACGTGCAGCCGAAGACCGTGCCGATTCCGGCCGAGCAGTTCGACAACGTCTATAAAAGCGCCTACGCGCCGGTGAAGCAGCTGACCCTGAAGCGCATCCCGGACAGCGCCCACTTCATCATGTGGGACCAGCCGCAGCGCTTCCAGGCCGAACTCAAGGCCTTTTTGGCCGCACCCTACGGACCCTAGATGAAAGGCCAGGCCAGGATGCGCTTCATGTGCAGCGCCGTGCGCGTGGCCACGTAGCCGATCGCGAAGCCGAAGACCGGCAGGCTCCAGCCGCTCCCCATCACCGCCAGCCAGGCGCCGCCCACGGTGGCGCCGGCGACCAGCACCATCAGCCACAGCTCGATGCTGAGAAAGAATGCACGCGATTCGCGCCACACGCGCAGCATGAGCGCGGCGGCTTCCCTGAAAGTCTTGATGTCGTGGCCCATGGTCGTGTCCGCTGTTCGGCAATGATGAAAATGAAAGATCGGCGCCGGAAATGACAATCGCCGGCGCAGGCCGGCGATTCGATACAGCATATTATACGCTGCACTGCAGCATATTGTCGTTGAGCAAGGAAACTGCGTGGTACGGAGACCTCAGCGTTGTGCCTGCCGGTGCAGCTGCACCACCGAGGTCGCGCCAGGCGGCTGGCGGAAGGCTTGCAGCAGGCGCGCACTCTCTTCCTGCGCCCGCGCCATGTTCGCCGCCTTTACGTGGCCGTAGCCGCGGATGGTCTCCGCGACCTGGGCCAACTTCAGGGCCGCGGCCCGGTTTTCCAGGGTCAGCCCGCTTGCCAGCATGTCCGCCAGGGCCAGATAGTCGTCGCGCAGGCGGCGCTCCGCGCGCCGTTCGTGGGTATAGCCGAAGGGATCGAAGGCCGTGCCGCGCAGGACTTTCATCGGCTTGAGCACGCGGAAGGCCGTCTGCATCCAGGAGCCGAAGCGCATCTTGGCGGGCAGGTCGCTGCCGGGCTTACGCCGGGCCAGCAGCGGCGGCGCCAGGTGGTACTCGACGCGGAAGCCGCCCTCGAACTGCTTTTCCAGTCCCTCCAGGAAGCCGGTGTCCAGGTGCAGGCGCGCCACCTCGTACTCGTCCTTGTAGGCCATGACCTTGAACAGCGAGCGGGCCACGGCCTTGCTGACCGCCTTCTTCGAATCCGGCCCTTCGATCGCGACCTCGCGCGCTTCGACCCGCGCGACGGCCGCGCGGTACTGCTGGGCGTAGCGGGCGTCCTGGTACTTCGTCAGCCAGTCGGCGCGGAAAGCGACGATGTCTGCCAGGGAAGCCGGCGGCGTGAACTGGATCACCCTGGCCGGCTGGGCCAGGCGCGCGATCGCCTTGCCGTCGGCCGCCACCAGGCGCCCCAGCAGGAAGGCCTTCTTGTTCATCTCGACGGCGACGTTATTTAACTCGATCGCGCGCATCAACGCCGGCAGGCCCACCGGCACCAGTCCCAGCTGCCAGGCAGCGCCCATCATGAGGATGTTGGCGCCGATCGGGTCGCCCAGCACGCTGGCCGCCACTTCCTGGGCGTTCAGGCAGAGCAGGTCGCCGCCGGCGTCCTGGATCTTGGCGAGCAGATCGTCCTTGCGGATGTCGGCGTCCGGATCGCGCGTGAACTCGGCGGTCGGGGTCTCGTTCTCGTTGGCGACCACGCGGGTATGGCCGCGGCGCATGACGGCCAGCGCGTCCGGCATGGCAGCCACCACCAGGTCGCAGGCCAGCAGGGCGTCGGCCTGCTGCAGGTCGATGCGCACCTGATGCAATGCCTTGGGCGATGGCGCCACGCGCACGTGCGACATCACCGCCCCGCCCTTCTGGGCGAAGCCCATGAAGTCGAGGGTGGAGGCGCCCTTGCCTTCCAGGTGGGCCGCCATCGTGATCAGCGCGCCCACCGTGACCACGCCGGTGCCGCCGACGCCGGCCACCAGCATCTCGAAGGGCTTGTCGAAGCCATACGGCTGCGGCAGCGGGTAGGCGGCCAGCATGTCCTCCAGCTGGCCGAGCGACAGGGTGGCTGCCGCCGGCTTCTTCAGCGCGCCGCCGATGACGGAGACGAAGCTCGGGCAGAAGCCCTCCACGCAGGAGTAGTCCTTGTTGCAGGACGACTGTTCGATCTGGCGCTTGCGGCCCAGCGGGGTTTCCAGCGGCAGGATGGACAGGCAGTTCGACTGCACGCCGCAGTCGCCGCAGCCTTCGCAGACCGCCGGGTTGATCACCATGCGGCGCGCCGGGTCCGGGAAGACCACCTTGTCCGGCTTGTTCTTCTTGCGGCGGCGGCGCTTCTCGGCGGCGCAGGTCTGGTCGTAGACCAGCACGGTCACGCCCGTGACCTCGCGCAGGCGACGCTGGATGGCATCGAGTTCGTTGCGGTGGTGTACGGTGACGCCGGACGGCAGCTGGATGCCCGCGTACTTTTCCGGCTCGTCGCTGACGACCACCGCCTCGACCGCGCCTTCGCTCAGCACCTGCTGCAGGATTTGCGGCACGGTGAGGGTGCCGTCGACCGGCTGGCCGCCCGTCATGGCGACCGCGTCGTTGTACAGGATCTTGTAGGTGATGTTGGTGCGCGCCGCGATGGCCTGGCGGATCGCCAGGTAGCCCGAGTGGTAGTAGGTGCCGTCGCCCAGGTTCTGGAACACGTGATTCTCGCGCGTGAAGCGCGAGGCCGCGACCCAGGGCACGCCTTCGCCGCCCATCTGCGTGAGAGTGAACGTGTCGCGCTGCATCCAGCTCGCCATGAAGTGGCAGCCGATGCCGGCCAGCGCGCGGCTGCCTTCGGGGACCTTGGTCGAGGTATTGTGCGGGCAGCCGGAGCAGAAGTAAGGCGTACGTTTTACTGAATCGGCGCCGTTGGACAGGACCTCGGCGCGGCAGAACTGCGGCAGGTACTGCTCGAGCTGCATGCCGGGCAGCTTCGGCGCCAGCCAGCGCACCAGCGCCGGGGCGATGCGCGAGGGACGCAGCTCGCCCAGGTGCGACAGCAGCGGGGCGCCTGCCACATCGGTCTTGCCGAGCACTTGCGGACGTCGGTCTGGCGGCAGGTTGTAGAGCAGGCTTTTCAGCTGGCCTTCGATGACGTCGCCCTTCTCTTCCACCACCAGCACTTCCTGCAGGCCTTCCGTAAAAGCGTGCAGGCGCGTACGCTCGAGCGGGAAGGTCAGGCCGGGCTTGTACAGGCGCAGGCCGATTTCCTCCAGCCTGTCGAGCTTCAGGCCGAGACGGTCGAGTGCCTCGAGCAGGTCGAGGTAAGCCTTGCCGGCCGCGATGATGCCGAGCTTCGCGCCAGGCGCCGCGACCACCAGGCGGTCGATCGAGTTCGCGGCCGCGAAGGCGTGCACGGCCTCCAGCTTGTCGGCCACGCGCTGTTCGATCGCGAGGCTGGGCAGGTCGGGCCAGCGGTAGTGCAGGCCGTCGGCCGGGGCCGCGAAGTTCTCGGGCGCCTTGAAGACGGGAGGTTCGGGCAGCTCGACGACGGCGCCGCCCTCGACGGTTTCGGAGATCGCCTTGAAGCCGACCCAGGCGCCCGAGAAGCGCGACAGGGCCCAGCCATAGAGGCCGAACTCCAGGTATTCCTCGATGTTGGCGGGGTTAATGACGGGCATGCCCCAGGCCATGAAGGCGTGGTCGCTCTGGTGCGGCATCGACGAGGACACGCAGCCGTGGTCGTCGCCGGCCACGACCAGCACACCGCCCAGGGGCGAGGCGCCGTAGGCGTTGCCGTGCTTGAGGGCGTCGCCGGCGCGGTCCACGCCCGGGCCCTTGCCGTACCACATGGCGAACACGCCGTCGACCGTGCGGTTCGGGTCGCCGCCGACCTGCTGGGTGCCCAACACGGCGGTCGCGCCCAGTTCCTCGTTGATCGCGGGGAGGAATTCGATGGCGTTCGCCTTGAGGATCTTCGAGGCGCGCCAGACTTCCTGGTCGACCGCGCCCAAGGGCGAGCCGCGGTAGCCCGAGATGAAGCCGGCGGTGTTCAGGCCCGCGCGTTCGTCGAGGGCCTTTTGCATCACCGTCAGCCGGATCAGGGCCTGCGTGCCGGTCAGGAAGACCCTGCCCTGCTCACGCTTCAGGTTGTCGTCCAGCTGGTAGCCGGGGTCGGCGAGCGTCGCTCCCGTGCCTTGTCCCATGCTACCCACTTCCTCGTGCATCGATCCCATCTATTCGTCTCCACTGTGCAGCCCTGCAGGGCTTGTCTATTGTGGTAGATGATAGTCTTCTGCTATGAAATAGCATTTCTAACTTGTCGGGTTTTACGTCAGAATAGGTAAATTATTTCGATATTGAGCACGATATGGATAAATCCAACCTCGATCCGGCGTCCGTACGCATCCTGCGCGAACTGCAGCAGGACGCGCGCCTGTCCGTCAACGAACTGGCCGAGCGGGTCGGCATGTCGGCCTCCCCCTGCTGGCGGCGCCAGAAGGAACTGGAGGAGAACGGTTTCATCCGCCGCTACGCCGCCCTGCTCGACCGCCGCAAGCTCGAGCTGGGACTAGTGTGCGTGCTGCACGTGTCCCTGACCCGGCACGAAGCGGGCGTGGTCGACACCTTCGAGGCGCAGATGAAGGCGTGTTCGGAGGTGATGGAATGCTACGAGGTGACGGGCACCTCGGACTACATCGTCAAGGTGATGGTGAAGGATATGGACGCTTACCACGACCTGCTGCACAACGTGCTGCTCAAGCTGCCGGGGGTGTCGCAGCTCAATACCAGCGTGGCGCTCAGGGAGGTGAAGTACGAGACGGCGCTGCCTCTGTGATCGGCGATGACGGCGCCTGCTCGCGCGCCCTGCCCCATCGCACGGCAAAGTCGCGCAGGGAGGTTTCGCGCCACCGGCCGACGGTCCTGGCGCCCTGGTGCGGGCCTTCGGCCGCGCGCGTGTCGGGGGCATCGTCATGGTCGACAGCGTCGTCGCCTGGCAGACCGCGGACGGGGACCCGGCAACGGGCGGCGCGCTGCGCCGCCCTTCAGGAGACGGCAGGATACCCGCTTAGAACTTGTACTCCACCGAGACGCGGTAGACACGGCCCATCATGTCGGCGAGGCTGGTGAGATAGCCGCCGCTGTAGATGGTGTTGGCCGTGATCGGCGGCCACTCTTCCGTGATGTTGTTGACGCCGAGCTGCACGGTGGTGTTCTTGATGCCCGTGTAGCGCACGTTCAGGTTGAACTGGCTGTACTTGTCGACTTCCGTCAGGGTCGAGCCGGCGCGCGGCGTCAGGTCGGTGAGGCCCGTATTGAAGCGCTGCGACAGCGTGGTCTTCCAGTCGCCGTAGCCCCAGGTGACGGCCGCGGTGTACTTCCAGCGCGGATTCACCTGCGGCATGCCGGCCAGACCGGCGTTCGGGCCCGCGCTGCCGAAGCGGCCGTCGTTGGTGATGATGCCGACGTTGCTCAGCCACGGGCCGCCGCGCTCGCTCTGGAACTCGTACTTGTGGTACCAGGTCGCATCGAGCTTGGCGTCGAAGGTGCCGAAGCTGGTTTTCGGGAAGCGGTAGGTGGTCGAGATGTCCGCGCCGCGGATGCGGGTCTGGCCGCGGTTGGCCTGGCTGGCCACGATGTAGTCGATGGTGCCGTCGGCCTTGCGGTTGATGAAGGTCTCGTACTTGCCCGGGTTCTGCTGGATCTCGGCGATCGACACCGCGCCCAGCACGTCCTTCAGCTTGAGGCCCCAGTAGTCGACGGTGATCGACAGGTCCTTGACCGGCTCCAGGCCGAAGCCGATATTGAAGCCGCGCGACTTTTCCGGCTTCAGGAAGCTGTTGTTCGGCGACTTGGTCCAGTAGGTGGTCTGCACGTTGCAGACCTGGTCGGCCGTATAGCCTGGCGACGGCGTGCCGGTGCCGGCCACCAGCGGCTGCGAGCTGCGGCACAGCACCGGGTCGTCCATCACCTGGGTGCGCACTTCCGGCGTCGGGTTCTGGATGTCCATGATCGACGGCGCACGGAAGCCGCTCGAGACCGAAGCGCGCACCAAGAGCTTGTCGCTCGGGGTCCAGCGCGTCGCCAGCGCCGGGTTCACGGTGGTCTGCTTCAGGTCGTCGTAGTGGTCGGCGCGCACCGAGCCGTTGACGGTGAAGGTCTGGGTGATCGGGGCGTCGGCCTCCAGCACCAGCGAAGAGATCTTGCGCTTGAGCTTCTTGGCCACGCCCTGCGGCACTTCGCCCACCAGGTCGGTCTGGCGCACGTTGCCGGAGGCGTCGATGTTGTAGCTTCCGTTCGCGTTCTTGAGCACATAGTCGAGCGGCGCGTTGAAGGTGCGCGCCGAGTCTTCGCGCAGTTCGCCGGAGAGCGCCAGGATCAGGTCGCCGCCGCCCAGTTCCCACACCGGCTTCGTGACGGTCAGGTCGACGCTCTTGTTGAAGGCCTTGTTCAGGCGGTAGGTGTAGTCCTCGGCCTGGATGCTGCGCAGGTATTCGGCGCCGGCGGCGTCCTGCGGGCCGAAGGGGTTCAGGATGCCCTTGTCGAAGCCTTCCTGGGCCTTCGAGTACAGGATGTAGCCTTCGCCCACGCGGGTGTCGCGCTTGGAGCGGCCGTAATTCAGGCCTGCGCGGTAGTCCCATCCCATGACTTCGCCCTCGGCCGACAGCACGATGCGGTCGTTGCCCTGCTCGTCGTTGCGGTAGGCCGGTCCCAGTTCGCCCGGTCCCCACTGGAAGTAGATGGTCCGGTTGTTCATGTTGAGGTTGCTGACCGCGCCCGGGGTCCTGGAACCGTCGATGTACATGGCCGGGGTGTTGGCGCCGGTGTTGCTGCCCACGACCTGCGGCAGCGGCGTGATGCCGTTGCCTGGGTAGAATCGGTTGGTCGGCGACATCGAATAGGTGGTGAAGGGCTGGTTCGAGCCCGCCACCTGCATGCCGCGGTACTTCTGCACGGTGAATTCGGAGTGCAGCAGGTCGAGGTCGATCTTGTGGCCGCCGGCCAGGTTCCAGCTGGCGCGCGCGCTGACGGTGGTGATCTCGCTGCCGTCGGTGACGGCGGTCCAGTACAGCGGATTGCGGATGCATCCCGGCGCATAGGTCGGCGTCGCGGCGGTGCTCAGGTTGCCGAGGGTCGGCAGCGACCAGGGCGAGGAGCAGCCGGTGGCGAAGGCCGGGTTGTAGTTCGAGTTCGCATTGCGCGCGAAGCCGAAGTTGGCCAGCGGGTTCGGATTGCGGCCGTCAGGAGTGATGCCCAGGCCGAGCGTGCGCAGCACGGCCGGGTCGTGCTGGTCCGGGCGGTCGCCCTGGAACAGCGCATCCTTCTTCTGGTGGTCGACGGCGATGTAGGCATTGAAGCCGTCCTGGCCCAGGTTGCCCCAGCCGGCGATGGCGCCGATGCTCCTGGTGGCGCCGCCGCCGCTCATCTCGGGGCGCGCGTACTCGGCCTTGATCGACGCGCCCTGGTAGCCGCGCTTGGTCCAGTAGTTCTGCACGCCGCCGATGGCGTCCGCGCCGTAGATCGAGGCGCCGCCGCCATTGAGGGTCTCGACGCGGTCGAGCGCCATCCGCGGGATCACGTTGACCGAGATGTACTGGTCCTGCAGCGGCTCGTTCGCCAGCCGGCGGCCGTTCAGCAGGGACAGGGTGCGCATCGGGCCGAGGCCGCGCAGGTTGGTGACGGGACCGGCCGCGCCGGAGTTGGTGCCGAGCGAGAGCGACTGCGGCTGCTCGAGCACGAAGTCCTTCAGCTCGGTGTGACCGCGCGCTTCGAGTTCCTGCGCCTTGACGGTGACGACCGGGTTGGTGCCTTCGTCGGCGACGCGGCGGATCAGCGAACCGGTCACGACCACCGCCTGTGCGACGGGGGTGTCGGCGGGCGGCTCGGAAGTCTGGGCTTGCGCCTGCCCTGCCAGCTGGAACAGCGCAAGGCTGACCGCGGTGGCGAGCGTGGCGCGGCGTGGGGTGGGTACAAAGTACGGCTTCATTCAGTCTCCTTGATATTTTTGTAAGAATTGATATGACCACACCTCTATCTGGTCAGGCCACTGCCGCCGACCTCGACCTCAACTCCCGACCTTTCTACGAAGGCATCTGAAGAATTGATATGACCACATCATAAACTGGTCTGTCCACTTTTTGAAAAAAAATGTTGAAATGTTCCTTCGATACATCACGCAAACGATTGCACCCCGAGATTCGACTTCGCTGAGCCGGTGTGGCGCCCTGCAGGCGCGTCATCGCAAACGTCCCCTCGGCTGGCATGCGCGAGCGCGGAGCGGTGTTTGCGGCAGTCCAGCCAATCCATAATTGGTCTTGCCAATTTTCCAGGTTCACGCCAACATAGGCTGACCGGACTCTCGGGTTCGGCCCATTACAACAAGTTTGGAGACGGACATGAGTGAAAAGAACGTTGGGGGAATCGATCGACGTACGGTACTGAAGACGGCCGGCGCGGCCGGCCTCCTGGCGGCGAGCGGCGCCTGGGCGGCCGCGCCGCGCAAGCGCTATGCGGTCGTCGGCGTGGGTTCGCGTGCGCGCATGTTCACCAATGCGATGACGGGCAAGTTCCGCGACACCTCCGAGATCGTCGGGGTGTGCGACCGCAATGCGGGACGCCTGGCGCGCGCCGTGAAGACGATTGCCGACACTGGCGCCAGTCAGCCACGCGCCTACGCCGCGGCGGACTTCGACCGCATGCTGCGCGAAACGAAGCCGCAGTTCGTGATCGTGACCACCACCGACGCCAGCCACGACGACTACATCGTGCGCGCGCTCGATGCCGGCTGCGACGTGATCACCGAGAAGCCGATGACCACCACCGCCGAGAAGGCGCAGCGCATCATCGATGCCGTCAAGCGCAGCGGCCGACAGGTCCGCGTCACCTTCAACTACCGCTACTCGCCGCCGCGCACCCAGATCAAGGAGCTCCTGATGTCGGGCGAGATCGGCGACGTCATCTCGGTCGATTTCACCTGGCTGCTCAATACCGTGCACGGGGCCGACTACTTCCGCCGCTGGCACGCGAACAAGGCCAACTCGGGCGGCCTGATGGTACATAAGTCGACCCACCACTTCGACCTGGTCAACTGGTGGCTCGGCGCCCAGCCGGAAACCGTGCACGCCTTCGGTTCGCGCCAGTTCTACACGCCGGAAACCGCGCGCCGCATGGGTCTGTCGGGCCCGCACGTGCGCTGCCTGACCTGCCCGGAAAAGCAGAAGTGCAGCTTCTATTTCGACCTGGCCGCCGACCCCGGCCTGAAAGCCCTCTACCTCGAGAACGAACAATACGACGGCTACTTCCGCGACGGGTGCGTGTGGCGCCCGGGCATCGACATCGAGGACACCATGAACGTGATGGTCCGCTACGACAACGGCGCCCACCTGAACTACGCGCTGTCGGCCTATGACGCGTGGGAGGGCTACCACATCGCCTTCAACGGCACCAAGGGCCGCATCGAGCACCGCATCGTCGAATCCGGCGGCGCGGCCGGCGCGGCCAAGGTGCAAAGCGGCAGCGAAAGCGTGTCGATCCGCGTGATCCCGATGCGCGGCCAGCCGCGCGACATCGAACCGATCATCGGCAAGGGCAGCCATGGCGGCGGCGACGACGTGATGCTGAACGAGATCTTCGGCGTGGATCCGGGCGACAAGTACAAGCGCGCTTCGGACGAGCGCGCCGGCGCCTGGTCGGCCCTGGTCGGCATTGCGGCCAACAAATGTTTCGAGACCGGCCAGACGGTGCGCATCGCCGACCTGGTCACCGGCCTCACGCCGCCCGACCGGGCGCCGATGCCGGACCGCCGCGCGCCGGTCCCGATGCCGATCCGGATCAAGATTCCCTGATCCGCCGCGGCTACGCCTCCTGGAAGCGGCGGGCATACCCGCGCGCTTCGGCCTCGGCGACGACGTGGTCCACGAACACGCGGACCTTCGCCGGCAGGAGCTTGCGGCTGGCGTAGTAGATGCACAGCGGCTTCGCCGCCGCGTACCAGCCTGGCAGCAGGCGCACCAGCGCTCCCGACTCCAGCAGCGGCAGCGCATGCGGCATCGGCAGCATGGCGACGCCGAGCCCGCAGGCGGCCGCGTGGGCCAGCGCTTCCGGGTCGTCGAACACGGCCACCGGGCGCACGGTGGCGACCACTTCGTCCCCTGCGCCGTTCCCGAGCACCCAGGGCGTCAGGCGGCCCGACATGATGTGCCGGCGCAGCAGGCCGGCATGCTGGGCCAGCTGCGCCGGTTCGGCAGGGGCCGGATGGCGGGCCAGGTAGCCCGGCGCGGCGACCGGCACGATCCGCACCCGCGCCAGCTCCCTTGCGACCAGTCCTTCGGTCAGTTCCATGCCGCCGCCGACGGCGACATCGAAACCTTCGCGCACCAGGTCGACCTGGCGGTTATCGAAGCGCAGGTCGGGCTGGATGTCCGGGTAGCGCCGCAGGAAGTCGTCCAGCAGCGGCACGATGTAGTTGCGGCCGACCGTCGGCGCCAGGGAGATCTTGAGCGCGCCGGCCGGCTTGCCCGCGCCCCCGCGCGACTCCGCCAGCGCATCGCCGATCTCCGCCCAGGGCAGGCGAACCTGCCTGTAGAGGCGCTCGCCTTCCTCCGTCAGGCTCAGGCTGCGGGTGCTGCGCTGGAACAGGCGCACGCCCAGGCCCGCCTCGAGCCGCGCCACGCTCTTGCTGACCGCGGCGGGGGTCAGGCCAAGGCGCCTGGCGGCGGCGGAGAAGCTGGCGCCGTCGGCGGCGGCCACGAAGGCGTCGAGGTGGATGGCGAGGTCGGTGTGCATGTTCACGTGGAGGATGTCCAACCCAGTTTATACCACTGGTTGAAACTGATGGCACTTATCTGTGACTAGTGCGACCAAGTGCGCGGAGGGATACTGCCTTCACCCCTCCTCCACTCTGAAAGGAAGCACCATGAACACCAGCCTCAATGGAAAAGTCGCCTTCGTCAACGGCGGTTCGCGCGGCATCGGCGCCGCGACTGCGCGCCGCCTTGCACAGGAAGGCGCGACCGTCGTCATCGGCTACGCAAGCTCGGCCGCCGCCGCCCAGGCCCTCGCCGCCGACATCGAAGCACAAGGCGGCAAGGCGCATGCCGTCCATGCGGACGCCTCGGACGCCACGGCCTTGCGGCGCGCGATCGACGGCACGGCAGAGCGTTTCGGCCGCCTCGACATCCTGGTCAACAGCGCGGGCGTGCTGGTCCTGAATCCGGTCGACAGCTTTACCCTGGAAGACTTCGACCGGACCGTCGCCGTCAACGTCCGCGCCGTGTTCGTCGCGGCGCAAGCGGCGGCGGTCCATATGCGCGACGGTGGGCGCATCATCAACATCGGCAGCACGAATGCCGGGCGCATGCCTTTCGCCGGCGGCGCCGTCTACGCGATGAGCAAATCGGCCCTGACCGGCCTGGCCAAAGGGCTGGCGCGCGACCTGGGCGGACGCGGCATCACGGTCAACAACGTCAATCCCGGTCCGGTCGACACCGACATGAACCCCGCCGACAGCGACTTCGCCGCCGGCCTGCACGGCCTGATGGCCCTGCCGCGCCACGGCCGCCCCGAGGAAATCGCCGGCATGGTCGCCTACCTCGCGAGCGAGGAGGCCGCCTTCGTCACCGGGGCCGACCTGCTGATCGACGGCGGCTTCGCAGCCTGATCCCGATGGCCGGACGTCAGGGACTACGTGACTGACGCATTCGTAGCTTTGGTAGGGTGGGCAATCCTTTGCCCACGCGTTCAACTACCAGGGGCGTCACGTCCTTGTATCCGTGAGTTGAACGCGTGGGCGGAGGACCGCCCACGCTACAGGAAATTTCGTGCAACGGTATCAGCGTCAGACCCTACAGATCGACCGACAGATAGGTCGAGGCGATCCGGCCGTTGATGACGTCGTAGGCCCCCGCCCCGCGCAGTTCCAGGCCGTAGGTGTCGAACAGGTTGCTGACCGCGACCCGCAGCGATGCGGGTCGCTCGAGCAAGGTAAAGCGGTAGCGGCCCGCGAGCGAAACCAGGGTGCGCGCCGGCAGCGCGACCCGGTTGTCGACGGTCGCCGTGATGGCGCCCGAATGCGAGGCCGTCATGTCCAGCGACAGCCCGTCCAGCCAGGGCGTGCGCCAGTCGAGATTGAGTTCGGCGCTGCGCCGGCTCATGCCGACCGGGCGCTCGCCCACCCGGCCCAGGCGCACGCCCTCGCCGGTCGCGCGCGGCCGCGACAGCACGGCGCCCGCCACCATGTTCAGGCGCGGTCCAAGACGCCCGGCCAGCGACACTTCCAGGCCCCGGTTCTGCACGTCGCCCAGCTGGGCATAACGGTTGCCCGCGTCGAAGTTGAAGTAAGGCTTGCGCAGGTCGAAGACGGTGGCCACCAGCTTCATGTCGGGCCACAAGGCGTAGCGCAGGCCGAGGTCGCCCTGGGTGGTGCGGATCGCCGGCAGCAGCTCGTTGCGGTTCAGCGCATTGCTGGGCGCGACACCGCTCTCTTCCAGTCCCCGCGTAAAGCTGCCGAAGGCGACCAGGTCCCGGCCCAGATGGGCGGCCGCCGTCGCGTTGTACAGCCAGGGCTTGCCCTCGGCGGTGGCGAGCGGCAGGCCGGGCTTCTGCAGGCGCTTGCGGTAGTCGGTCTTCTGCAGGCTGAAGCCGATCTCGCCGACATTCCTCCAGCGCCCGTCGTAGGCCACGCCGCCGGTCCACTGGCGCGTGCGGTCGCGGGTCTGCTCGCCGAAGGCGAAGTGCGGCTGCGGCGCATCGTAGCGCGCGTCGATCGGGGTGCGTCCGAGGTCGAAGGATTGCGAGCCGTCATAGCGGCGCTGGCGGTCGCGCGCACGCACGCTGAGGTGGACGTTGTGCAGGCGCGGGCCTTCGGCCATGGTGCGGGTGGCGCGCAGCTCGCCGCTGGTGGAACTGTTTTCCGCCGGCGGATCGACGATCAGGCGCCGGTTGCCGGTGCGGTCCGGCGTCACGTCGGTCAGCAGGTGGGTGAAGGCGCGGTGGTCCGCATAGGTCGAGCGGAAGATCCCGCCGCGTACCATCCAGCCCTGCCCCGCACCCAGCGTGGCGAGCAGGCCGCCGTTCATCGCGGTGGTGCGGTAGTCGGCCCATTCCGGCCCGTTGAAGCGGCGCCGCTCGATGCGCGGCGGCAGCGCGCTGCCGCGCGGCAGGTAGCTCGGCGCCTTCTCGTCGTCGTAGGTCTCGGAGCGGTGCCAGAACGGGACCAGTTCCAGCGCCGCGACCGGCCGCCAGCGCAGGCTGAGCGCCGCGTTGCGGTAGCGCGAATCGGTCCCGTTCGCATATTCGTTGGTCCCGAGCGCGCCGCCATAGCCCAGGCTCAGGCCACGCGACAGCGGCGCTTCGCCATCCAGCTCGGCGTAAGCCGCGCCGTAGCTGTCGCCGCCCGTCACCAGCGCCAGGCGCGCCGCGTCGCCCGGTTTGCGGAAGCTGTAGTCGACGATGCCGGTAGGCGCCGGGAAGGGATAGCCCTGGGCCGAGATGCCGACCCGGATATTGGTGGAGCGCCGGATGCGCGAGCTCAAGCCCCAGACCTGGTCGAAGTACAGGCCTTCGATGCGCGCATTGCCGGCGGCGATCGGCGAGAAGCCGCGCACGCTCGAGGAGTTGTACAGGCCGATGGTCTCGCGCCCGACGCTGGTGCCGAAGGCATCCTCGGCCTGGCGCATCGCGTTTTCCTCCGCGCGCCCCTGGACTTCGCGGCTGCCGCTCTTGGGCGGCTCGGCCGGCTGGTCCGCCGCGGGAGGGGTGGTCTGCGCCCAGCCAGGGGATACGCACAGTGCCAGCAGGACGGTCGAGCTCAGGGTTTTCAGCATGAAGGAGTGCACACGAATCGGAAAAGACAGCGATTATCGGGTATTGATAGAGTATTATCAACGGGAAACAAACTCCAAATCGCGCGATGAAACAGTTCACCCTTCCGCAAAACTCCTTCCTGCTCCTGCTGGGGATCGTAACCCTGGCCTTCTTCTGGATCCTGCTGCCCTTCTCCGGCGCCGTGTTCTGGGGCATGGTGCTGGCCATCGTGTTCGCGCCCATGCACGACCGCATCCTGCGCGAGCTCGGCAACCGGCCCAACACGGCGGCGCTGATCTCCCTGATGCTGATCGTGCTGATGGTGATCCTGCCGGTGACCCTGATTTCCGCCGCCCTGGTCGACCAGGCCCTCGGCCTGTACGCCATGGTCAGCGGCGGCCAGCTCGACTTCAACGCGATGCTGCGCCGGATCGTGACCGGCCTGCCGGATTGGGCGGGTGCGATGTACGAACGCTACTACCCGACCGTCCTCTCGACGATCCAGGAAAAGCTCGCCGCCGGCGTGGCCCAGGCCAGCCAACTGGCGGCGCGCTATGCGGTGAATGTCGGCTCGAGCGCGCTCAACTTCCTGATCAGCATGACGGTGATGCTCTACCTGCTGTTCTTCCTGTTCCGCGACGGCCGCACCATCGCGGCCCGCATCAAGCGCGCGGTGCCGATGAGCTCACGCTACAAGAAGCCGCTGTTCGACAATTTCACGACCGTGATCCGCGCCACCGTGAAGGGCAATGTGCTGGTCGCGCTGGCGCAAGGCGCCCTGGGCGGCCTGATCTTCTGGTTCCTCGACGTGCCGGGACCGGTGCTGTGGGGCGTGGTGATGGCCTTCCTGTCCCTGCTGCCCGCGGTCGGCGCGGCCATCATCTGGGGGCCGGTGGCGGCCTGGTTCCTGTTCACGGGCTCGGTGTGGCAGGGCGCGGTGCTGGCCCTGTATGGCGTGCTGGTGATCGGCCTGGTCGACAATCTGCTGCGTCCCATCCTGGTGGGCAAGGACACCAAGCTGCCGGACTACCTGGTGCTGCTGTCGACGATCGGCGGGATGGCCCTGTTCGGCCTGAACGGCTTCGTGATCGGGCCGGTGATCGCGGCCCTGTTCATCGCGGCCTGGAGCCTGTTTGCCAGCTCCGAAGAGTTTCACGGGGAGTGAAACCGGCGCCGCGATGAACGGCGCCGTACTTAGAAGTTCAGCGTGACGCTGCGCGGGCAGTGATCGCTCGCCTCGAGGCGCTGGTTCGGCACCTGCACCACGGCGGTCTTGCGCGACACCAGTCCCGGCGCCTGGCGCGCCGCCAGCGGGCCGCTCAGCACGATGTGGTCGAGCCCCGTGAAGCCGCGGCAGGCGGAATCGGCCTGCAGCGGCACCTGCGTCAGCGGGCGGCCCGCGTCGGCCAGTTCCTGCCAGAGGTAGCGCGTCGCCACCTTGCCCGTCGCATCCTCCTTCGGCGCGCCGAGCGGATTGCTGCCGTCGATGCGCACCTGCTCCGGCTTGATGGCGGCGGCGGCTTCCTCGTCGATGCGGCGGTTGAAGTCGCCCAGCAGCACGTACTCGGGGCTCTGCTTGCCCACGCTGTCCAGCCAGCGCTCGAGCGGCGCGACCTGGCGGTTCAGGACCGTGCAGGCAGTGGCCGGATCGTCCAGCAGGCGCGCCTGGTAGACCGGGGTCGGCACGATGTTGGCGCAGCCGGACTTCAGGTGCACGTTCAGGAAGCTCACGCGCCGTCCCGGCAGCTGCAGTTCCAGCGCCAGGCCCGGGCGCACCTTGCGCGCCTTCGGATCACCGGGATTGTCGACCACCGCCAGTTCGCGGTTGACGCTGCAACGGCCCGCCTCCTTGCTCAAGCTGCGGTCCCAGGCGAAGGCCACGGTCTGGAAACCCTCGTGCGGCGCGTCGCACACATCGAAGCGGTCGGCATAGCGGCCCAGCAGCGTCTTGACCACCTCGGCCGAACGCACTTCCTGGAAGGCGAGCACGCGCACGCCCTGGGTCTCGATCAGCTTGTCGACGGTCGCCTGCAGGCCGGCCAGCTTGGCGGCGTAGTCGACGCCGGTGGGCGGCGTCGTGCTGTTGCGGCCCAGGTAGGCGTTACACGGCGCCATCATGGCGGCCTGCTCCGGGCCGCCGGCCAGGCGCTCGGTGTCGGCGACGCACTGGGCGGCGGCCTTCACCGCCGCGTCGTCCGGGCGCATTCCGCCGGGGCCGCGCTTGGGGCGGGTATCGCACCAGGACACCGCATTGCAGACGGCGGCATGCTGCTCGAAGTCCTTCTGCGAGCCGGCCCAGGCCAGGTTGAAGGAGGCGACGCCGATCTGCACGGCGGAAGCCGGTGCGGCGGGTTCGGCGGCATGGACAGCCGGGGTTGCAAGCAGCGCCGCCACGAGGGCGAGGCGGGTCGGATTGAAGGTCAGCATCGGACTTTTTTCACAGGGTGGTTGAAGCGATCGTGATCGCAGCGATCGAAGGGCGCATGGATTATCGCGGACTTCGCCGGCCACGGCAATCGGCAAGCCGGAGAAGCAGCGCTTGACGACAAACCTACCAGTAGGTAGGATGCTCGCATGAACAAGACCTCCACCACCGCCGACGATATCCTGGCCTGCGCCCGCTCCCTGGTCGTCGCAGGCGGCTACAATGGTTTCAGCTACGCCGACATCGCCGAGTCGGTCGGCATCCGCAAGCCCAGCATCCACCACCACTTTCCCAGCAAGGCGGAACTGGTGACGACGCTGGTCAGCCGCTACCGGGAGGAAGCGCAGGCGGGCATCGCCGGCATCGAGCACGCCATTCCAGATCCGCTCGGGCAGATGCGCGCCTACATCGGCTACTGGAAGGCCTGCATCGGGGATGCAAGCGCCCCTTTCTGCGTGTGCGCCCTGCTGGCCAACGAACTTCCGGTGCTGCCCGAACCGGTCGCCCTCGAGATCCGCGCCTATTTCCGCTTCCTGTCCGGCTGGCTCACCTCGGTTTTCGAGCGCGGCGCGGCGCAGGGGAGCATTGTCCTGAAGGAGTCCCCTCGCATCGAGGCGGAGACGCTCATGGCGACCGTCCACGGCGCCATGCTCTCGGCCCGCGCCTATGGCGACACCGGCATGTTTGCCACCATCATGGACCCGCAACTGGCGCGCCTCACCGCGGGCGCCTGAACTTTTCCGCAGGACGCCTCGACCGACCGCGACACGAACCGTCGAATCGCTCCTTTTTCGATCCGTCCATCTACCAACTAGTAGGTACATTATAAAGAACGAAACCACCGTGCACGCCAACGCCGCCATCCAGGAAGGCTGGCTCCAACCTTATTACTATGCCCGGGCGGCGTTCTCGATCGCCTGGATCGGCCTGGCGGCCGCCTTCGGCACGGGCTTTCCGGCCATTGCGGCGGCCCTGCTGATCCTGTATCCGGCCTGGGATGCGCTGGCCAACCTGGCCGACGGCCAGCGCAGCGGCGGCATCCTGTCGAACCGGCCGCAGGCCATCAACGTGCTGGTCAGCCTGGTGGTGACCGCGGCGATTGCCGCCGCCCTCCCCGACATGCATCGGGTACTCGCCGTATTCGGCGCCTGGGCGATCCTGTCCGGCCTGCTCCAGCTTGGCGCCGCCCTGCGCCGCCGGAAGCACAGCGGCGCCCAGTGGGCGATGATCCTGAGCGGCGCCCAGTCGGCGCTGGCCGGCGCCGTGTTCATCCATCAAGCGGGCGGACAGGCCATGCCCTCGATCGTCACGGTGATCGGCTATGCCGGCTTCGGCGCCTTCTACTTCCTGGTCTCGGCGGTCTCGCTCAGCTTGCGGGGTTGGCGTGCGAAGCAGGCGGAGCGAGCGAAGCGCGCAGCGTCACGCTGACAGGAAACTCGCGCACCACCGGGCGCCGGCCGCCGTCGCAGAGGTTGAGCAGTTCGGCAACGGCGCTGGCCGTCATCTCGCGCCAGGGAATGCGCACCGAGCTCAATGGTGGCGCCGAATAGGCGGCGCTGGGCGCGTCGTCGTAGCCGATCACGGAGACGTCGCGCGGCACGCGCAGGCCCGCCTCGTAGAAGCAGGAGATGGCGCCGAGGGCCATCTCGTCGTTGGCGCAGAACAGCGCCGTGAACCGGGTTCCCGACGCCAGCAGCTCGTGGGCGGCGGACCAGCCCGCGCTCGAGGAAAAATCGGCCTCGCTCACCCACATGGCCGCGGTGTCGATGCCGGCGGCTTCCAGCTCGCACATGAAGCCTTCGATGCGCTCGACGTTGTCCTGCACCGCCCAGGGGCCGGCCAGCACGGCGATCTCGCGGTGTCCCTGCCCGAGCAGGGCCCGGGCCGCCAGGCGTCCGCCCAGCACGTGGTCCACCGTGAAGCATTGCTCGGGAATGCTCCTGACGGCGTAGTTCAGCGCGACCAGGCGCCGGCGCCGCTCGCCGAACAGCGCCAGGTCTTCTTCCTGCAGGGGGCTGGTGAGCACGATGACGCCGTCGCAGCCGCGCTCGAGCAGCAGGTTCACGCCGTCGACCGCTTCGCGCCGCGCCTCGCCCTTGCCGGTGCCGAAGCCGATCATCATGTGCAGGCCGGCGCCGCGCAGTTCGGCGTCGATGATCGCCAGGATGGCGGTATAGAAGGTCCCGGAGAGCATCGGGATGTAGACGCCGACCATGCGCGAGCGCCCGTACAGGAGCGAGCGCGCCGTGTGCGAGGGCCGGTAGCCCAGCGCGTCGATGGCCTGCCTGACCCGTTCCAGCTTGTCGGGCGAGACCGAGCCCTTGCCGCGCACCACGCGCGACGCGGTCCCGGTCCCCACCCCCGCCATGCGGGCCACATCCTTGATTGTCGCCACGGTCCTCCCCGACCTCTGCTTGTTGTGGAGTTAACGTAGCACAGTCTGGATGGCGCGGGCCGGAATGTCCACCGCCACCTCGGCGCCGTCGACCTGCAGGCGATAGCGCTGCGCCGCGTCGGTCCGGTTCATCACCACGATCGCCAGCTTGCCGTCCGGATTGCGGAAGGCGACCGTGTCCAGCGTGCTGCGGCTGGTGCTGGCGCCCACGCGCCTCGCCCCGGGCTTGATGTAGCGGGTGAAGTGGCCCATGTAGGCATAGCTCGGCGTGAATACCAGCTGCCCGTCATCGCTCGCATGCAGCAGCGCGAAACAATAGTTGCCCACGTGGTTGGGTCCACCGCGGCTGTCGAGCAGCATGTTCCAGTCGATCCAGCCGGCCGCGCCGGCGTTCAGGTCGGCCATGATCTCGCTGCCGTAGCGTTCGCCGTTGGCCCAGTCCTGCAGGCGCGCCGGGTCGAACTTCTCGACCGTCGCCTCCGTCATCAGGAGCGGCAGGTCCGGATAGGCGGCGTGCACGGCGGCGACGTTGCGGTGCATGGGCTGGCCCTTGGCCCAGGTCTCGTACCAGTGGAAGCCGATGCCCCAGACATAGGGCCGCGCCTTCGGGTCCGACAGGATGTGGGCGGCGCGCTGCGGCAGCAGGTCGCGGTTGTGGTCCCAGACGATGATCTTCTTGTCCTTCATCCCGGCCCGCGCAAGCGCCGGGCCGAGGTGGTCGCCCAGGAAGCGCGTCTCGTCCTCGGCGCTGTAGATCATCGATTCCCAGCGCTGCTTGGCCATCGGTTCGTTCTGCACCGACAGGCCCCACAGCGGAATGCCCGCCTTCTCGTAGGCCTGGACGAACCTGACGATGTAATTCGCCCACAGGTCCCGGTTCTCCGGCAGCAGGCTGCCGCCCTGCAGCATATTGTTGTTCGACTTCATCCAGGCCGGCGCGCTCCAGGGACTGGCGAAGACGCGCATCGCCGTCCCCTGCAACTTGGCGGCGGCCAGGGATGCGCGCAGCAGCGGCACGCGGTGGCGCATGTCGTGCTCGATGCTGAACGACGCCAGGCTGCGGTCGCCGTCCTTGACGTAGGTGTAGCTGCCGCTGCTGAAGTCCGAGCTGTGGATCGTCGTCCTCAGCACGTTGTAGCCGAGACCCTCGCGCGGGTCGAAGTAGGCCTTCAGGTAGGCCTGCTGCGCGCTTGGAGTCAGTTTCGCGTACACCTCGGCCACCGCATCGGTCACGGCGCCGCCGAAGCCGAACACCTCCTGGTAGCGCTGGCGCGTATCGACGAACACCGCGGTCTCGGTTTCCATCGGCTGCCCGGCCGGCCGCGGCGCGCCCAGCGTCTGCGCCGCGAAACGCTGGCCGCTTCCCTGCGCCGTGGTGACCACCTGCCAGGCGGCGCCCGTCCCCTGCGCACCCGCCGCAGCTCCCATCATCGTCAGGGCCACTCCGCACACCACGCGCATCGCGTTTCGTCTGGTCGTCATTCGGTCTCCTTTTCCTCGTCTTACAATTTATAGTTCACGCCGAACAGCACCTGGCGGCCGTAGGTCGTGTAGCGCTCGGGCGCATAGGCGCCGCTGGCGAAGGGGCTGCCCTGCTTGGTCTGGTAAGGCTCGTTGCCGAGATTATTCACCTGCAGCATGAAGGACAGGTTCTTCCACGGGCCGCTCTGGAACTCGTAGCCCAGCTGGATGTCGACCTGGTCCTCGGCCATGATCTCGCTGAAGGCGCGCTGGGCGAACAGGCCCGTGACCTCGCCGCGGAAGGCGGAGCGGTAACGCTGGGCCACGCGCGCCGAGAAGCCGGCCTTTTCGTAGAACAGCGTGATGTTGCGCACCACGCCCGACAGGCCCGGCAGCTTTTCCGTGGTGCCCGGGCCGTTCGGGCTGATCGAGCTCTCGGTGCCGGAGACGCTGGCCTGCACGCCGAAGCCGTCCAGCGGCTGCCACAGCATGCCGAATTGCAGGGAGCCGCTGAGTTCCACGCCGCGCACGTAGCCGCCCTGCCCGTTGGCCGGCTGGTTGATGGTGCCGATATTCGTCAGCGGGACCACGGCGCTCGAGTTCGGGAAGCCGGTGAAGTCGAAGGGACGCTGCTGGTTGTAGATGTAGCTCTTGAGGTCCTTGAAGAAGTAGGCGGCCGACACATAGCTGCCCTTGCCCAGGTAGTGCTCGAGCGAGAGGTCGAAGGAGTTGGCGCGCCACGGTTCCAGCTGCGGATTGCCGCCGCTGCCGTTCCACATGCGCGTGGTCTGGTCGACACCGGCCGACACGCCGGCGCGCATGTCCGACATGCGCGGCCGCGCCAAGGTCTTGGCCACGCCCATGCGCATATAGGTGTCGTGCAGGTAGTGGCCGAAGTCGAAGTTCAGGTTCACGCTCGGCAGGATGTCGTGGTAGGAGTGGCCGGCCGAGAGCGGCGTGATCACGTTGTTGCTCACCGCCTTGCCCTGCGCGTCCTGGTCCACGTGCACGTACTGCACGCCGACGTTGCCGCGCAGCGGCACGTTGCCCAGGTCGGTGTCGATGCCGAGACGCAGGTAGCCGATGGCCTGCTTCTCGCTCACCGCCCAGTCCTGCTGGGCCACGTCGGTATCGACCGGGCGCTTGACGTAGAAGCGGTCGATCGCGGCGCGCGGGTCGAAGGACAGCACGCCGGGAATGCCGGCCCAGGCCAGCGAGGTGGTCGGCTGGATGATGTCGGCCGGGACGGTGGTCAAGGCGCGGCCGTTCTTCAGCCAGAAGGTCTGCGAGACGTCTTCGTGCGACTTGTCGCGCTTGGAGTAGCTCAGGCCCGCCTGCACGTTGCTGAAGAAGCCGTCGAGCTCCCCGCGCACGTTCAGCTTGGCCGCGCCCAGGCGGTCTTCGACGCGTGGATGGTGCATGGTGGCGTCGTGGCCCCAGCCGCCGACGTCGGTCAGCCTGATGATGCCGGGGTTGGTGAAATCGACGCTCGGGGTGAACTGCGGCAGGCCGGCGCCGACCGGGATCCGGAACTTGAAATCGTTGTCGGTGACGCCGGAATTGGCCGGTCCCAGGCCGGCATAGGTCTCGGACGTGGTTTCGCGGCGCTTCGCCGTGGACCAGGACAGGTCGCCGTCGACCGACCAGCGGTCGTCCAGGCGCAGCCTCGTGTTCCAGCCCAGGGCGCCCATCTCGTCGCGGCGCTCGTTGTAGTCGTTGCGCACGATCGGTTCCAGGTTGACCAGGCTGCCGCCGGTGAGCAGGCGCACGCCGCCGATGGTCTCGACCCGGGGATCGCGGTAGGTGACGGCGCTCCACTGGTGCGAGTTCCACATCATGCCGCGCATGACCTCTTCCTGGTCGAACTGCGAGTAGTACAGGTCGAGGGTCGAGCGCAGGTCGCGGTTCGGTTTCCAGTCGACGACCGCCATCAGGCCGTCGCGCACCTGCTTGCGCGAGGTCGAGGTGACTTCGGCGCCCTTCAGCGCGACCACGTCCTCCATCCCTGCCGGGAGATTGTTCTCGGCGCCCCACCACCAGGACTTGTATTCCTTCTGCTGGCCGGGCGTGTCGAGGTGGGCGTAGCCGATGGCCAGGCCCAGGGTGTTGTTCAGGTACTGGTCGATGTAGGACAGCGATACGCGCTTGCCCTTGTTCGACCAGCCGCTATTGAGCTGGCCGTTGCTGTTGTGTTCGCCGCGTGCGTTGAAGGCGATGGTGCGGCCCTTGCGGTCCAGCGGGCGCACGGTGCGCAGGTCGATGGTGCCGGACAGTCCCGCCGCCGTCATGTTCGCGTCGGGCGTCTTGTAGACCACGACGCCGCTGAGCAGCTCGGATGGATACTGGTCGAATTCCGCGCTGCGGTCGTTGCTGGTGCTGGTCTGTTCGCGGCCGTTGAGCAGGGTGACGCCGAAGTCCGGCGCCAGGCCGCGCAGGGAAATCACCTGGGCACGGCCGGCCACGCGCTGCGCGGTCAGGCCGGGCAGGCGCGCGATCGATTCCGCGATCGACTGGTCGGGCAGCTTGCCGATGTCTTCGGCGGTGATCGCCTCGACGATCGAATCGGATTCCTTCTTGATCGCGATCGACGTTTCGATACTGCCGCGGATGCCGGTCACCACCACCTGGGAGGGGGCGCTTTCCTGGGGTTGAGACTGGGACTGCGCCTGGGCCGCTGCGCTCCACAGGCAGAGGGCGCAGGCGGCAGCGATCGGGCTCAAGCGGATTGCATGGGTGACGGCCGCATCGGCGCCGCGGGCGTTGCGAAATCGAGTCATGTGGGTCTCCTGAGTTGTTCTTCTGTGTCTTATTTTGGAAACGTTGCCAAATTATTGGAAAATTTTTTGGAAACGTTTCCAACCTGCCGGGCTCATTATTGCGCCGCTGTGAATACGCTGTCAATGCAATTCACATCGGCTGTTTTGTTTCAGCGTGTGCCGCCCCAGGCGAAGGTAGCGACGCTCATGCCAGGAAGCGTGTAGCGGAAGCTCTGCCCTTTCACGCGGACCGAGAAGGTCTGCTCCTTGGATGCGCCATTGGCCACGACCAGGGCCAGCGAGCCGTCGCGGTTGCGGAAGGCGACGTTCGACAGTTCCCCTGCCGCTTCGCTCGACTGCACCCGCTGCGCGCCCGGCAGCACGAAGCGGCTGGCGTGGGCAAGCGCGTAATACTCCACGTTGCGCGTCACCTCGCCGGTGCGCGAATCGATGGTCACGACGCCGCGGCAGTCCTTGCAGCCGCCCAGGTGCGGGCCGTCCTTCTCGTCCAGCGCCAGGTTCCACAGCAGGACGCCGCGCGCCCAGCCGCGCGTGGTATCGATGACGAGGGTGCGGGTGAAGAACATCAGGTTCTTGGCCCAGTCCATGGCCCAGCGCCCGCCCGAGCACTCCGTGAACCAGGTGTCCTTGTCGGGGAACCGGGCATGCACCTGGGCCTGCACCGCCACGTTGCCGGCATAGCAGTGCCAGGCCACGCCGCTCACATATTTTGCGGCGGCCGGGTCGGCCAGTACGGCGGTGGGCGACTGCGGTTCGTCCCAATTATGGTCCCAGTCGAACAGCGTGGTGCCGGGGTGTTCGCGTGCCAGCAAGGGGCCGAGATGCTTGCCGATGAAGGCCGCGCGGCTCGGCGGGTCGACACGCATGCCGGGATAGTCGGGCGGTTCGAAGTGCGGCTCGTTCTGCAAGGTCAGCGCGAAGATCGGCACGCCCTCTTTTTGCATGTCGCCCACGTAGCGGCCCAGGTAGCGGGCGAAGGCGTCATAGGCTTCCGGCTTGAGCGAGCCCTTGACCAGGCTGTCGCTGCTCTTCATCCAGCCCGGCGCGCTCCAGGGCGAGGCCATCACCTTCAGCTGCGGATTGACTGCCAGCGCCTGCTTCACGGTCGGCAGCACGGAGGCGCGATGCGGGTCGATCGAGAAGCGCTTCAACTCGGGATCGCTTTCGCCCGCCGGCATGTCGTCGAAGCTGTAGTGGCTCTGCGAGAAATCCGAGGCGCCGATGGTCAGGCGGGTGAAGGACATGCCGACGCCGGGATTGCGGCCGAACAGCTCGCGCATCAGCGTGTCGCGCTGCGCCGGCTGCATGCGCTGCTGGATGAGATAGGCCGAGGCATCGGTGATCGAGGCGCCGAAGCCCTGCATCTCCTGGAAGCGCCTGTCGGGATCGATGTCGATGACGGTGGCCGCCGGCTTGGCGCGGCCGAACCTCGCGTCGGGAACGCGCGCCATCAGCCTGGACTGGTCGCCGGCGGTCAGCCAGGCCTGGACGGCGCCGGCTCCCTCCCCGGCCACGGCATGGGAGTGGATGGCGCCCAGCAGTACCGTCAACACGGCGCTGCGGAGCATCAGGGCGGGTTTGCTCATTGTTGTAGGTCTCCTCTCATTGGCACGCAACCGGAAATTGGAAACGTTGCCAAATTAATATAGCACGCTTGAGTGGACACGCGGAAATCGAAAAACCGCATTCGTGCGGCTGTGATAAGTTCGGTTTCATTCACATACCGGCTCACGCCACCATCAGGAGAGGACCCAGGATGAACCGTTTCAAGGACAAAACCGTGCTGGTCACCGGCGCAGCTTCCGGCATCGGCCTGGCAAGCGCCCGCCGCTTTCTCGATGAAGGCGCGCGCGTCGTCGTGCTCGATATCGACGAAGCCACGCTTCGCAAAGCGGCCGCCGCGCTGCCGCAGGACCGTGTGCTCGTGCAGGTCGGCGATACCGCCGACAAGGAAACCGCCGTTGCCGCGGTCAAGGCGGCTGTCGACAGGTTCGGCGGGCTGGATATCCTCATCAACAACGCCGGCATGGCGACCGAGGGCGACATCATGCACACGAGCGAAGAAGACTTCGCACGCGTCATGGCAGTGAACGTGGCCGGCTACTTCCACATGGCCAAGGCGGCGATGCCCGAACTCGCCAAGGCCCGCGGATCGATCGTGATGACCTCCTCGGTGTCGGGGCTGGGCGGAGACTGGGAGCTGTTCGCCTACAACACCTCGAAGGGCGCCGTCAGCAATATGGTGCGCGCGATGGCGATGGATGCGGCGAAGGATGGCGTGCGGGTGAACGCGGTCAATCCGAGCTTCACGGCATCCCGGATGACCGAGGACATGCTGGGCGATCCCGGGCTGGTCGCCGAATTCAGGAAGCGCATGCCGCTCGGCGCGCCCGAGGATCCCGAGGGAGTCGCCGCCGCGATGGCCTTCCTGGCGAGCGAGGATGCGCGGCTTGTCACGGGTGTGAACCTGCCGGTCGATAACGGCTTGATGGCCTCCAACGGGCAGCCGCACCAATAGAATCGCGCAGCCCTGATCCTTGCCCATAGGATTGCTGGTCTATCCATTTTCCGAAATAATGCAGAGCGATGGAACCGGCGTGTGACGCCGGTTTCTCTTTCGCATGGAGAAATTGATGGACCAGGTTCATTTGATGAGCGTATTCGTCGCGGTTGGCGAGGAAGAGGGTTTTGCCGCGGCCGCGCGCCGCCTCGACCTGTCCCCGGCGGCGGTGACGCGCGCCATTGCCGCCCTCGAGGAGAAGCTCGGCGTCAAGCTGCTGCTGCGCACGACACGCAACGTACGCCTGACCGAGGCCGGCCGCCGCTACCTGGACGATTCCCGCGCCATCCTGTCCAGCATCGAAGAAGCCAACGAGGCCGCCGCTGGGGTCAACTCGGCCCCCAAGGGCAATCTGTCGGTCACCTCCCCGGTCCTGTTCGGCAAGACCTTCGTCATGCCCGGCATCGTGCGCTACCTGAAGACATACCCGGAGGTCGAGGTCTCGGCGCTGTTCCTCGATCGGGTCGTCAACCTGGTGGAGGAAGGCATCGACGTGGCGGTGCGCATCGGCCACCTGCCCGATTCCAGCCTGAAGGCGCTGCGCGTCGGCCAGGTTCGGCGCGTGCTGTGCGCCTCGCCGGAGTACCTGGCGAAGCACGGGGTGCCGCGGCATCCGGACGACCTGCTGCGCCACACCATCGTCGCGGCAAGCGGCGTCACGCCCCGGGTCGAGTGGAAGTTCGGCGCGGCCGACGACCCGACCACGGTGCGCCTGAGGCCGAGACTGACGGTGACCAGCAACGACGCCGCCATCGCAGCCGTTGTGATGGGCCTGGGCATCTGCCGGCTGCTGTCCTACCAGGTCGCGGACGAACTGGCGGCGGGCCGCCTGAAGATCGTGCTGGCCGATTTCGAAGAAGCGCCGTGGCCGGTGCACCTGGTGCACCGCGAGAGCAAATTCGGCGCGTCCAAGGTGCGCAATTTCATCGACCTGCTGGCCGGGGAACTCAAGGCACATCCCCACCTCAACTGAGTCCCCGTTGCCGCTCACAGCCCAAGGTCGGACAGGCCCGGGTGATCGTCGGGGCGGCGGCCGAGCGGCCAGCGGAACTTCCGCTCCTCTTCCCTGATCGGCATGTCGTTGATGCAGGCGTAGCGCTCGACCATCAGGCCGTCGGGGCCGAACTCCCAGTTCTCGTTGCCGTAGGAGCGGTACCAGTTTCCCGAGTCGTCGCGGCTTTCATAGGCGTAGCGCACGGCGATGCGGTTCTCCGTGAAGGCCCACAGTTCCTTGATCAGGCGGTATTCGAGCTCCTTCTTCCATTTGCGCTCGAGGAAGGCGCGCGCTTCGTCGCGGCCGTTGCAGAACTCGGCGCGATTGCGCCAGCGGGTGTCGAGGCTGTAGGCCAGCGCCACCCTGGCGGCATCGCGGGTGTTCCAGCCGTCTTCGGCGAGGCGCACCTTCTCGATGGCGGATTCGCGGGTGGAGGGTGGGAGCGGCGGGCGGAGTTCGGGGCCTGACGTCATGGGATACCTCTTTCAACGGTGGTTTACAAATCGAGTGCGAGTTCGGATGTGGCGGCCCAGGACACGCACGGGGTCATCCCCTGCGCGCGCTGGGCGGGGGACAGGCAGACGTCGCGGTGCACGGGCGCGCCCGACACCACGCCGGCGTAGCAGTTGCCGCATTCGCCGCGCTTGCATTCGTAGGAGACGAACACGTCGGCATCGATCATGGCGTCCAGGATCGATGCGCCGGGCGCGACGTCGAGGGTCATGCCGCTCTGGAGCAGGTGCACGCGCAGCGGCCGGTCCTGGGCCTGGGCGCGCGCGCCGAAGCTTTCGAAGCGGATGTGCCGCCGCGGCCAGCCCTGCGCCGTGGCGGCCGCGCGGACTGCTTCGAGCAGCGCTACCGGGCCGCAGGCATGCAGTTCGCAGCCTTCCCGCCAGGGTCCGACCAGTGCCTCCAGGTCGGGACGGCCATCCACGCCGGTAGCGTAGGTGCGCACGCGCCCTTCGCCGAGCGCCTGCCAGTCCTCGGCCAGCACCAGCCGCTCACGGTCGTGCGCCAGGTAATGCAGTGCGTAGTCGGCCCCGGCGGCGTCCAGCGCGCGTGCCATTGCAACGATCGGCGTGATGCCGATGCCGCCGGCGATCAGCACGGTGCGGACGGCGCCGGACTGCAGCCTGAAGCCGTCGAGCGGCGCGCCGACATCGAGCGCCATGCCGGGCGCGAATTCGTCGTGCAGCACGCGCGAGCCGCCGCGTCCGCGCTCCTCGCGTTGCACCGCGATGCGCAGCCTGCCGTCCGCCTCGCCCACCACCGAGTAGGCGTTGGCGTGGCTGGCGCCGCTGCGCGCCTTGAAGCGCAGTTCCACGTGGGCGCCCGGCTGCCAGGGCGGCAGCGCGGCGCCGCCCAGCGGGGCCAGGCGGAATTCCTTCACGGCCGGGCCGTGCGGGATGATGGCGTCGATCAGGTAGCGCATGGTCAAGCCTCCGCAGTGGCCGGATTGAAGGGCGATGCGTCCAGGTATTCCCACGCGAGCCGGCGCGGGGTGCGGCGCAGCAGCCAGCGCTCGACCTCGATTTCCCAGAAGCGCCCGGTGCCGCCGGTGAGACCGAGCGGATCGTCCTGGCCGTGCAGGATGCGGGCCCGGCCGCCGATCTGGAGCAGGCGCTGGCCGTCGAAATCGGGAATGCACAGGCCGACGCGCGGATCCAGCACCAGGTTGCCGAAGGTGTTGAACAGGCTGTTGCCGGCGTAATCCGGCATGCGCAGCAGGCCGTCCCCGAGCACCTGGACGAAGCCGGGATTGCCGCCGCGGTGAGAGGCGTCGGCGCCGGTCTGCGCGTGGTTGCTGGCCACGAACAGGGTATCGGCGCGGCGCACGAGGCCGCATACCTCGCCGTCCAGCGTACTGCCTTCGTCCAGCAGGGCCGGCAGCGTGGCGTCGTCCATGCCGCGCAGCTGGCGGCGCTGGATGTACCTGGGGCAGTTCGGATAGGCTTCTCGCACCGCCACCTCGAAGCCCCCGGCGTCCAGCCGCGTCAGGCTGCCGTTGATGCGGTAGCGGCGGCGCGATCCCAGCTCGATGAACAGCATGCCGAGCGCGGGATTGGCGGCGACGTTGGCCCAGAACGGGTCGAGCGGGTCGCGTCTCTCCTCCGGTACGTCGATCGCGATCGCGGCGGCGGTATCCGCGTGGATGAAGCCGGATTCGCCGAACAGCAGCGTGGCCCAGGGCGCCCCGGCGGCATCGACGCTGGCCAGCACCGCCATCGACTGCTTCTGCAGGAAGGGCCGGGCGCCGCCGAGAATGGTGTTCGCGATGACCGCGCCGTTGCGGTCGGCGGTGGCGGCTTCGCCGGCGGCTTGCTGCACGCTGCGTTCGCCTTCATGGTAGACCGATGTCGTCGTCATGCTGCCCTCTCCCGTGTGCTGGCCGGCCTGCAAGCCGTGCCTGGTTGTCGTGAGGTGCATTGTGTGGAATCGGACGGTCTTGTGGAACGATGCAGGCCGCAATTCATCATTTCGCGCGCAGAAACGCCGGCAGGCCCTTCTACGGCAGGGCGTTCCGCTCCCCCGGCATGGCACGGAATGGGAAGCCGTTCGCGCGCACGCCGGGGCGGACAAGTCCACGTAGAATGCCTCGACGACTCACCTGCAGGAGAAGGCATGCAACAGTATTCGGTAGGACTCATCGGCTTCGGCCTGGGCGGCTCCATCTTCCACGCGCCGATGATCGCCGCCGTTCCCGGCCTGCGGCTGGCCCGGATCGCCAGCCGCAGCGCGCAGGCCGAAGCACTCGGCGCCTATCCCGGCGTGCGGCTGGACGACACGCCCCACGCCATGCTGGACGACCCCACGATTGCGCTGGTCGTCGTCTGCACACCGAATGCGAGCCATCACGCCCTGGCCAAGGCTGCGCTGCTGGCCGGTAAGCACGTGGTGGTGGACAAGCCCTTCGTGCTGTCCAGCGCCGAAGGCGAAGAACTGCTGGCCCTGGCGCGCCGGCGGGGCCTGCGGCTCAGCGTCTACCAGAATCGCCGCTGGGACGGCGATTTCCTCACCCTGCGCCACGCGCTGGCATCGGGCGAGCTCGGTGCGGTCCACACCTTCCGCGCCCACTTCGACCGCTATTCCCCGCAGGTGAAGACGCGCTGGAAGGAAGAGGCGCAGCCGGGCGCCGGCGTCTTGTGGGACCTGGGGCCGCACCTGATCGACCAGGCGTTGCAGCTGTTCGGCATGCCGCGCTCGGTCACCGCCCACCTGTCGGTCCAGCGCGATGGCGCCCAGGTGGCGGACGCCTTCGAGCTGGTCCTGGATCATGGCGCCACCACGTCCTTCCTGCATGCCGGCGCGCTGGTGCGCGCACCCGGTCCGCGCTACCAGGTCCATGGAACGCACGGCAGCTTCGTCAAGTACGGCATCGACCCGCAGGAGAACGCGCTGAAACTGGGGATGCGGCCGGGCGACCCCGGCTTCGGCAGCGATGCGACGCAAGACTGGGCGAGTGTCACGGCGGCCGACGGCGTCCCCCGCACCGTCGAAACCCTTCCGGGCGACTACGTGGCCTTCTATCGCGGCATGTACGAGGCGATCGCCCATGGCGCGCCAGTGCCCGTGCGGCCGGAAGACGCGCTCGATGTAGTGCGGGTGATCGAACTGGCGCTGCGCAGCGGGCGCGAACGGCGGACCATCGATGTGGATCTTGCCGGGACTATTCCGGCTAGCGAAACAATGTATTGAAAACTGCATGGTTTTTCTCCCCAGGCGGCATGCCTAGAATGGCCTCATCCGCTGCACGAGGTGGCGGACCAAGCCAACCACGAGGAGAACAACCATGAAAGCAGCGATCATCATCCTGTCCGATCCAAAAGCCGGCGAAGAAGCCCTGGGCCGCATGTTCAACGGCCTGGCCGCCGCCTACGACTTCAAGCAACAGGATGTCGAAGTCGGCATCTACTTCCAGGGCACCGGCACCCGCTGGCCGGGGGTGCTGGCCAACGCCGCGCATCCGATCCATGCGCTGTACAAGGCGGTCGAAGACCGGGTGGTGGGCGTGTCCTGCGGCTGCGCCGACGTGTTCGGGGCGCGCGAGGAAGTGGAAAAGGCGGGCTTCGACCTGATCACCGACAACAGCGTGCCGGGCACCTCGGGCCTGCCCAGCATCGCCCGCATCGCGGCCGACGGCTACACCGTCTTCACCTTCTGAGCGCGGAGCGCGTCGCCTGGGCGACGGCCGCCCGAACACCTGGGCGAACCTTTCTCAGACGGCCTGCGACAGCATCGCATCGGCGATGTCGAGCATCGCGCGCAGGCGGTCCATATGCCGCAGGTCGTGGTGATATCCCACCCAGATATCCCGCCCCGGAGGCTGGTCCGGCATGTCGATGCGTTGCAATCCCGACGTCGCGTCGCCCAATGGCCTCGGCAGTACTGCAATGCCCATGCCGCGCAGGCACATCTGGGCCTGGACGGCCCGACTGGTGCTCGTGAAGACACGGCGCGACGACGGGAACCTGTCGAGCAGCCAGGCCACATCCGGAAAGTGGGACTGCGCCGTATTCATGAGGATCAGCCCGACGGACGCCGGATCTTCCTCCATCGCCCGCGCGCTCTCGGCGGAACCATAGAGGCCATAGGAAATGCTCATCAGTCGGCGCTGGACGATGTCCGGCTCGGTGAAAGGCACGAGGCGGAAGGCCACGTCGGCCTCGCGGCGCGCCAGGTTGAGCAGCCGGTAGCTTCCGATGACCTCCGGCACGACGGCCGGATGGCGGCGCGCCAGTTCAGCCAGGACGGGGCGTCTTCCAGCGCCTTGATGCGGCGCCCCACCGTCGGGTGGCTCACACCGAGGGTACGCGCAGCCTCGCCGTACGATCCGCCACGCATTACGGCCAGGAATATCCGGACGTCGCTCCACTCCATCACTCCACCGTTCAAAAATGTTCGTCAAATGTCCACGGACAACAGTTCCTAAACAAGCGTGTACGGCTCACCATGGCGCCTTTCACCGTGCCGGCGGGTCTTGCGCCGGCCTTGCCTGGAGTTTGAAAACATCCAGGACGCGCTGCACACGAGCGCCCTGGACGCCGGCCTGGTCTTCCTGCCCTTCGGCCTGGGCTTCCTACTGGGACCACTCGTCACGCCCGCCTGCAGGCGCCTGCTCGGCGATTGGGTCAATCCGACCGGCATGGCGCTGGAGAGCGCCGGCCTGCTCGGCCTGGCCTGGCTGGTCGATGCCGGTCCGGCCGGCCTGGCGCCACCGCCGGCGCCGCTGGCCGCCATGCTGTTCGCCATCGGCTTCGGGCAGGGCCTCGGACTGCCGACCTTGATGCGCATGATCACGGGCCGTGTCTCCCCCGCCCTGTCGGGAATGATCGCCGGCGTTGCGAGCTCCACGCTGCAGGTGAGCACCGCGCTCAGCGTGGCCGTGATCGGCGGCGTGTTCTACGGCGTCCTCGGCGCACGCGACGATCCGGCGGCGCTCGCCCATGCCTTCACCGTCGCAGCCCTGTGCATCGCCGGTTGCCTGGCCGCCGGCGCCGTCCTGGGCGCCACGCTGGCCGGGCGCGCCGGAGCCGCCCAGCGTGTCAGCGCCCCTGCCGGCCCCGGTTGACGTCCGCAACCGGCTGCCCGAAGTCGGGCGTCCCGTCGGCCCGCCACGTGATCACCTGTGCCCGCGTATGGCGGTTCGGATCGTGCAGGGGATCCCCCGTGATGTCGCGGTAGCCGCGGGCGTGGTACACCAGGATGTCCGTCTTGCCGTCGGGGCTGGTGGTGAACGCATTGTGGCCCGGACCATACTGTCCGGTCGCGGCGCTGCTCTGGAACACGGGCAGCGGCGACTTGGTCCATGCAGCCGCGTCGGTCAGGTCGGCGGAGGCGGCCGCGCTCAGCATGCCGAGGCAATAGTTGGCATCGGTGGCGCTCGCGGAATAGGTCAGGAACACGCGGCCGTGCCTGACCAGGACAGCGGGCGCCTCGTTGACGTGCTGCTCCCTCTTCTCCCACGGATAGTCGGGCGCGGTCAGCATGGTGGCCGGGCCCGTGATCGAGAGCGGCGAGTCCATGCGGGCGATGTACACGGCGGTCATGTGGCGATCCGCCGTCGGCGGGCGCTGGGTCCATGACAGGTAGCGCTGCCCGTTGACCGTGAAGGTGGTCGCGTCAAGCGCAAACGACTCCCAGCCGGTCTTGAGCTGTCCCCGCTCGATCCACTGCCCGCCAAGCGGATTGGCTGCTGCATTCTCGAGCACGTAAAGGCGGATGTCGAATGGCGCGTCGGCACGGCCGGCCGTGAAATACAGATACCATTTGCCGTCGATGTGATGCAGTTCCGGCGCCCAGATATGGCTGCTCATCGGTCCGCTCGCATGCTTGCGCCAGACAACCTTTGCCTCGGCCTTGCCCAGGTCGTTCAGGTGGCGGGTGCGGCGCAACTCGATCCGGTCATACTCGGGAACGGTGGCCGTGTAGTAGTAGTAACCGTCCGTGTGCAGGGTGACGTGCGGATCGGCGCGCTGCGGCACGAGCGGGTTGGCGAAGCCGGGGGCGGCCGAAGCAGGCAAGGCCAGGGCCAGGCTCAGGGCGAGGGCGAACCGGAAGGGTCTCATCATGTACGGGTCCATGGATGGCTTGGATCGCCCATGGTACGAAACCCGGCAGAGGCGATCCAATCACTTTTTCGCGGCAAGCGATACCGGTTCTAATAGATCTCGGAAGCCGCCAGCCTCACCTGCTTCAGCAGCAGCTCGGCGCCCGGCGACAGCAGGTGCTTCTGCTGGCGGATGATGCCGAAGGCATCCATCGTACAGGGCAGTTCGATCGGCAGCACGCGCATCACGTTCAGAGAAGCGTAGTACTGCGCCACCTCCAGCGGCATCACGTGCAGCGAATCGGTCTGCTGCAGCAGTGTCGTGATGAGCAGCAGCGCGGTGGTGTCGACCACGTTCGCGGGCGGCTGCAGGCCGGCGCGGCGGAACATCATGTCGAAGCGGTGGCGCAGGATGCTGCCGGGCGGCGGCAAAATCCAGGGCCGGTCGGCGATGTCCTCCAGGCGCAGGTCCTTCGCCTCGAGCAGCGCATGGCCGGGGCGCACCACGGCGCAGGCGGGTTCCTCGGTCAGCTCCTCGTACACCAGGCCGCTCGAGTCTTCCTTTTCCAGGATGCGGCCGATCATGAAGTCGAGCGTGCCGCGCTGCAGCTTGTCGAGCAGGACGTTGCTGGGCTCCAGGTGCACGCCGATGCGCAGCAGCGGGGCCTGTTCCTTGATGCGCGCGATCGCGCGCGGCAGCAGCGCCATCGCGGGCGACATGATGACGCCCACCTCGACCTGCCCGGACAGCCCGGCCTTGAGCGCCACCAGGTCGTCGTGCGCCAGCGCCAGGCTGGTCAGCGCCATGCGCGCGTGGCGGATCATGGTCTCGCCGTAGATGGTCGGCTCCATCCCGCGCGGCAGGCGCTCGAACAGGCGCACGTCCAGCATCTCTTCGAGATCCTTGATCTGCTTGGACGCCGCCGGCTGCGTCATGTGGAGTTCCTCCGCCGCCCGGTGGATGTTGCGGAAGTCGTCCAGCGCGATCAGGAGGAGCAGCTGGCGCGTCTTGAGGCGCGCCTTCAGGAACCAGTTCGGGTTTGTCGTATCCATCAGAAAATAATATCAGTATCGATATCACTTCGATAGAAAAAACTGTTCAGTAGCTATCACTTGCAGCCCGGCGAAGGATTGGCGGCCGGCCCTTCCGCCGTTTGCGCGACCGGCAGGATCTTCCCATCGGGGCCATAGCGCAGCTCCTCGACGGCGACCGAGCGGCGGTACTCGCCACCGGTCGGCAGCTTGCCGTTGTGGTAGAAGATGTAGGACTTGCCATTGAACTCGACGATGGCCTGGTGGATCGTGTTGACGTTGCTGTTCTTCTCCATGATCACCCCGCCCCACGTCCAGGGGCCGGTGGCCGTCGGGCCGCTCATCACCACGGTCTGTTCCGGGAATTTCTGCGAGTACGAGAGGTAATAGGTGCCCTTGTGCTTGTGCAGGTAGGCCGCCTCGACGAAGTTGTCCAGGCCCACGGTATGGATCGGACCGTCGATCTCGATCATGTTCGGCTTGAGCTTCGCGTATTTCATGACCGTGTTGCCCCAGTAGAGATAGGCCTGGCCGTCGTCGTCGATGAAGACGGCCGGATCGATGTCGTCCCAGGGAATCGGGGATTCCTTCGTCATGTCGTTGGTGACCAGCGCCGTGCCGCGCGCGTCGACGAAGGGTCCGGTCGGGCTATCCGATACGGCCACGCCGATCGCCTTGCTCTTCAGGGCGGCGTGGTCCACGGTCGAATAGAAGTAGTACTTGCCGTTGCGCTTGACGACGTCGGAGGCCCAGGCGTCGCGGCCGGCCCACTTGAAGGTGCTGTAGCGCAGCGGCGAGCCATGATCGGTCCACTTCTTCATGTCGCAGCTGGAGTACACGCGCCACTCGTTCATCACGTATTCCTTGCCGCCGACGGGCGCCTCGTCCTTGCCGACGTAGACATAGACCCGGCCCTTGTCGACCAGGGCGGCGGGGTCGGCCGTGAAGATGTCCTTCACGATGGGGTTGCTGGCCAGGGCCGAAGGCGCAGCCAATGCAGCGGCCAGTCCGGCCACCAGTACGGACTTCTTGTTCATCACGTCTCCTTGTTGATTGATCAGCTTTGTTTCTGACGGAAGCCCATCAGGCGCTGTACCACGCAGAACACGAACAGCAGCGCGCCGATCACGATCTTGGTCCACCACGAACTCAGGGTGCCGTCGAAGGCGATCAGGGTCTGGATGGTGCCGAGCACCAGCACGCCCGACAGCGCCCCCAGCACGTAGCCGTAGCCGCCGGTGAGCAGCGTGCCGCCGATAACCACCGCCGCGATGGCATCCAGCTCGGTGCCCTGCGCATGCAGGCCATACCCCGACAGCATGTAGAACGAGAACAGCAGGCCGCCCAGCGCCGCGCAGAAGCCGCTGAAGGCATAGACCAGCACCTTGGTGCGGCCCACGGCCAGCCCCATCATCGCGGCCGACTGCTCGTTGCCGCCGATGGCGTACACGGCGCGCCCGAAGGACGAGTAGTGCGCCATCCACACGGCGAGCAGCAGCATGCCGATCGCGACCAGCGCTCCCGGCGACAGGAAGCCGCCCAGGAAGGGCAGTTGGGTCTGCGACATGGCGACGAACAGCGGATCCTCGATGGTGATCGACTCGATGCTGATCAGGTAGCACAGGCCGCGCGCCAGGAACATGCCGGCCAGGGTGACGATGAAGGGTTGCAGGCGGAAGAAGTGGATGATGGCGCCCATGCAGCCGCCGAAGGCCGCGCCGCCCAGCAGCACCACCGCGATCACGGCAAGCGGCGGCCACTGCGCCGCGTGCAGCAGCCAGGCCGCCACCATGGTGCTGAGGGCCAGCACCGCGCCCACCGAGAGGTCGATGCCTCCCGAGAGGATCACGATGCCCATGCCGATGGCCAGCACGAGAAGAAAAGCGTTGTCGATCAGGAGATTGAGCATCACCTGCAGCGACAGGAAGCCGTCGTAGGCCCCGCCGCCGGCCAGCAGCATGGCCGCCAGCAGGACCACCGTGGCGGCCGACGTGAACCAGGGAGCGCTGGTGACGTGCTTCATGCCGCCCTCCTCTTCCCCAGGCTCTTGAACTGGTCGGACTGCGCAATGCAGACCAGGAAGACCACGACCGACTTGACGACCATATTGACCTCGGGCGGGACGCCCAGCGAATAGATGGTATAGGTGAGCGTCTGGATGATCAGCGCCCCGATGATGCTGCCCACCAGCGAGAACTTGCCGCCCGCGAGCGAGGTGCCGCCCAGCGTCACCGCCAGGATGGCGTCCAGTTCCAGCAGCAGGCCGGCGTTGTTGGCGTCCGCGCTCTTGACGTTGGAGCTGATCATCAGGCCCGCCATGCCGGCGCAGGCCGCGCTGAACACATAGACGAAGACGACCAGGGCCGCGGTGCGGATGCCGGCCAAACGTGCCGCCACCGGATTGATGCCGACCGCCTGGATGAACAGGCCGAGCGCCGTGTGGCGCAGCAGCAGGCTGGTCACGGCGAACACCGCCACCACCACGAACAGCGCGAACGGCAGGCCGAGGAGATAGCCGCTGCCCAGGAAAAAGAAGGGCTGGTAGTAGACGGTGACGATCTGGCCGTCGGTAAGCAGCTGGGCCAGGCCGCGCCCGGCCACCATCAGGATCAGGGTGGCGACGATCGGCTGCAGGCCCAGGCCGGCAACGAGCGCGCCGTTCCACAGCCCGCACAGCAGGGCGACGCCGATGGCCGCCAGCAGCGCCAGCCCCATCGGCGTCTGCGCCACGTATTCGGGCACGCCGTTGTTGATCACCATGGTGCCGCCGATGAGCATGGAGGCCACCGTGCCCGACAGGGCCACGACGGCGCCCACCGAGATGTCGATGCCGCGGGTGGCAATGACGAGGGTCATGCCGATCGCCGCCAGCATCAGCGGCGCGGCGCGGTTGACGATGTCGACCAGGCTGCCGTACAGGTGGCCGTCCTTGATCTCCAGGCGGAAGAACCCGGGAATCAGGAGGAAGTCGATCAGCAGCAGCAGGCTCAGCGCCGCCAGGGGACGGAACAGCGGATGCTGGAAGACCGAGGGCCTGGCCGACCTGGCGGTCTGCAGCACCGTTTCCTTGACCGCGGCGTTCATGCGCAGCCCTCCCCGGCGATCACGTGCAGCACGGTGCTCTCGTCCAGCTCACCGCGGCCGTACTCGCCGCAGGCCTTGCGGTCGCGCATGACGACGATGCGGTCGCTCACGCGCAGCACCTCGGGCAGCTCGGACGAGATGAACAGGATCGACATGCCCTTGCGGCACAGGGTGGTAACGTAATCCATGATTTCCTGCTTGGCGCGCACGTCGATGCCGCGCGTCGGTTCGTCGAGGATCATCAGCTTCGGCTCGGTGGCCAGCCAGCGCGCCAGCAAAACCTTCTGCTGGTTGCCGCCGGAGAGCGTGCCGATCGGCGCCTCGATGCTCGCCGTCTTGATCCCCAGTTGTTTGACATAGTGGGCCGCGAGCTCCTGCTGGCGCCGCATCGGGATCGCGCGCAGCAGCCCCTGGCGCGCCTGCAGCGCCAGGATCAGGTTCTCGCGCACCGACAGCGCCAGGATGGCCCCTTCGTGCTTGCGGTCTTCCGAGCAGAAGCCGATGCCCTGTTGAATGGCATCGCGGGGCGTGGAGAACACGCGGCTGCGGCCGTCGATTTCGATGGCGCCGCTGTCGGCTTTATCCGCGCCGAACAGCAGGCGCGCGGTCTCGGTGCGGCCGGAACCGAGCAGGCCAGCCAGGCCGAGCAGCTCGCCCTTGCGAATCTCGAGGTCGATCGGACTCAAGACGCCCTTGCGCGCCAATGCCTTCGTGCGCAGGAAGGTTTCGCTGTGCGTGCCCGCCTCGGCGCAGGCGGCACCAAGCTCCTCCTGCGCTTCGGCCGGCGCGCCGATCATCTTGTTGACGAGGGCCAGGCGCGACAGCTCGCTGCACAGGTACTCGCCTTCGCGCTCGCCGTTGCGCATCACGGTGATGCGGTCCGAGATCGCATAGGTCTGGTCGAGGAAGTGGGTGACGAACAGGATCGCCATGCCCTGCTCGCGCAAGCCGCGCAGCACCGAAAACAGCAGCTGGACTTCGTTCTCGTCCAGGCTGGAGGTGGGCTCGTCGAGGATCAGGACCTTGCTCGAGATGTTCAGGGCGCGCGCGATCGCCACCATCTGCTGGATGGCGAGCGGATAGCTTGCCAGGGGCTTGGCGACGTCGACGTCGATCTGCAGGCGCTTGAGCAGTTCGGCCGCCTGGCTCCGCATGCCACGCCAGTCGATCATGCCAAAGCGGCGCGGATAGCGTCCGATGAAGATGTTCTCGGCGACCGACAGGTTCGGGCACAGGTTCACCTCCTGGTAGACCGTGCTGATGCCGAGTTCCTGCGCGTCCTGGGTGGAAGTGGGCGCGATCGCCGTCCCGTCGAGGACGATGCTGCCGCGCTCGGGCTGGTAGACGCCGGTGAGGACCTTGATGAGGGTCGATTTGCCGGCGCCGTTCTGGCCCATCAGCGTGTGGACTTCGCCGGGGAACAGGCGCAGGCCCGCGTCCGACAGCGCCTTCACGCCCGGGAATTGCTTGTGGATGCCGGTCACTTCCAGGACCGGCGCCACGGTGGTCGAGGCAAGCATAGCCGCCTCAGTACTTACGGTTCGGGAATTCCTTGGCCGCGACTTCAGCTGGGAACACACCCTCGTTCACGGTAATACGCTTCGGCACCGGCTTGCCCGCCTTGACCATCTGGGCGGTCTGGATCAGCTGCGGACCGAGCAGCGGGTTGCACTCGACGGTGACGTTGAGCTTACCCTGCAACATGGCCTCGAACGCCCCGCGCACGCCATCGATCGACACAACCAGGATGTCCTTGCCGGGCTTCAGGCCCGCTTCCTCGATGGCCTGGATCGCGCCGATGGCCATGTCGTCGTTGTGCGCATAGAGCACGTTGATGTTCTTGCCTTCGGACTTCAGGAAGGCTTCCATCACTTCCTTGCCTTTGGCGCGGGTGAAGTCGCCGGTCTGGGAGCGGATGATCTTCAGCTTCGGGTTGTCCTTGATGACCTCCGCGAAGCCCGCCTTGCGGTCGATCGCCGGCGCCGAGCCGACGGTGCCCTGCAGCTCGACGATGTTGTAGCTGCGGTTCGGGTTCTTCTTCTGGTGCTCCACGAGCCAGCGCGCGGCGCGGCGGCCTTCTTCCACGAAGTCGGAACCGATGAAGCTCACGTACAGCGAAGGGTCGCTGACCTTGACGGAACGGTCGGTCAGGATGACCGGGATCTTGGCTGCTTTCGCTTCGCGCAGCACGGTGTCCCAGCCGGATTCGACGACCGGCGAGAAGGCGATCACGTCGACGCGCTGGGCGATGAAGGAGCGGATCCCCTTGACCTGGTTTTCCTGACGCTGCTGGGCGTCGGCGAACTTCAGGTTGACGCCGGCCGCCTTGGCGGCGCTCTTGATCGAGGCGGTATTGGCGGTGCGCCATTCGCTTTCAGCGCCGACCTGGGAGAAGCCGATGGTGAGGGGTTTCTGGGCAAAGGCAGGCATCGCGACAGCGATTGCACAAGCGGCGGCGGTACCCAGGAGGGCTCTGCGGGTGATAGTCATTACCTTGTCTCCGGTATTGTTGTATCGCAATCGTAAGACAAAGTGCGATGCTGATCCAATCATATTTCTGTCTGATCGGATATCTGATTCGGTATCACTTTTCTCACGATTCAGCGCAGTAGGCGTAATCCGTATAGTCCGCCGGCGATCGAGCCTGGTTTGGCCACGAAGCGGACCGACAGCGCTTGCGGCTCTGCCTTCAGGATGGTAGCCGGCAGGGGATAGTCGACGGTGTAGAACTCCTGGCCGGCATCGCCGGTGAGCGCCACCTCGGCCACCAGCACGCCGTTGACCTCGATATCGAAGCGTCGCCCGGCGTCGGCCCTGGCAAACGTCAGCTGCAGCAGCTTCGCCTTCCCTTTCGGGTCCTTCAGCTCATAGCTGAACCACTTGGTGGCATGGCGCCAGTGCCGCCCGCCATTCACGCCGGCCTCGATCCCCTCACCCCTGAAGAAGTGATCCGATTCCGGCTGCTGCTGCCCCGGCGCCACCTGGTCAATGGTGCGGGCGTCCAGCGCCAGCCGGTCCGCTTCGCGGGCCGCGTTCTCTGCCCGCATGCGCTCGAAATTGGCCGACGTCGCATGCTGCCAGTACATCATGTAGCGCGACTCGTGCAGGCGGAAGAAGGGAATGAACTCGGTCGCGCTGCCTGCGGCGCCATGGACCAGCCCAGGCGCCGTGAAGGTCAGCGGCTTGCCCTTGACCGGCTTGAAGCGGCGCAGGGAGGCAAGCGAATCGCTCACCAGCATCGGCGCCGACTCCAGCGGGCACACCGGCCCGCCGGCGATATGCCCCATGCGCGACTCGTCGGCCAGGAAGTTCACCTTCTCGTCGCCGAACAGCCGCGTCTTCGCGGCCAGCACGATCGGGCCGTGCAGCACGGCGTAGTAGTTGGACTTGTCCGGCATCTGCTCCAGGCGTGTGGTCATCGGCAGCTGCACATCGACCCGGTCGCCCTTCTTCCACGCGCGCGCCACGCTCACGTAGCCGCCCGGCGCCGCATCTAGCTTGACCTCCCTGCCGTTGACCTTCACCACCATCTTGCCCGCCGCGACCCAGGCCGGATAGCGGATCTTCATGGTGAACTCGCCCGGCGCACCGACGGTCAGCCGCGTGCTGCCTTCGTCCGGGAAGCGCGTGGACTGGGTGATCCGCACTTCCTTCTCGCGCCAGTGCAGCGTCGAGGGAATGAACAGGTTCACGAACAGCGTATCGCCCTCGTGCGCGTAGATGAATTCCCCATACTTGGCGTGGCTCTCGATGCCGGAGCCGACGCAGCACCACATGCCCTTGTCCGCCTGCGAGTACACCCGGTAGTGGTTCGGCCGCATCGGCGTGAAGTAGACGAAGCCGCCGCCTGGGCGCTGCGAGGACAGGATATGGTTGTAGAGCGCGCGCTCGTAGTAGTCGCCGTAGCTGCCCTTCTGCTCCGTCTGGAACAGCATGTGGGTCAGCTTGAGCATGTTATAGGTGTTGCAGGTCTCCGGCCCCTCGACCTCGCCGATCATCGGGCCGAAGTCTTTTTCGTCGTGGAAGTGCTCCTTGACGCTGTTGCCGCCGATGGCCACCGAGCGGCGGTCGACCACGGTCTGCCAGAAGAACTCCGCGGCTTTGTTCAGGTCCTGCCGCCCGGTCATGTCGGAGATGCGCTTGAAGCCGATCACCTTCGGAATCTGGGTATTGGCGTGCAGGCCGCTCAAGTGGTCCTGCCCCTGCGCCAGCGGCTGCAGGATCGCCTGGTGCGAGAAGCGCAGCGCCAGGTCGAGGTATTTGCGATCGCCCGTCATCTCCGCCACGTCGGCGAAGATTTCGTTCATGCCGCCATGCTCGGCGCGCAGCATCTGCTGCATCTGCTCCTCGCTTAACCGGGTACTCAAGCGCAGCGCCCAATCCGACAGCGCGACCAGCATGGCGCGCGCGTCAGGGTTGCTGGCATAGCGGTGGGCATCGCGCAGGCCCGCATAGACCTTGTGCAGGTTGTACCAGGGCACCCACTTGCCGTTGACCGAGAAGTTATCGGCCTCCAGCTTGCCGGCCGCGATGTCGCGCCAGGCCTGGCGGCCGCCGGGAATGCCGCCCAGGTAGCCGTCGCCGTTCGCCTCCTGCGCGCGCTTGAGCTCCGCCACGAAGTAGTTCAGGCGGCGTAGCACCTCGGCATCGCCGGTCGCCGCATACATCAGCGCCAGCGCCGACAGGTAGTGGCCGCCCATGTGCCCGTCCAGTCCCGTGGACTCCCAGTTGCCGTAGCCCGGCTGGCGCGGCGCCAGGCCGGCTTCGCGCAGGAATGGCGCGAGCAGCCGGTCCGGCGCCATCGCCATCATGTAGTTCAGGTCGGTGGTCTGGGCATCGAGGAAGGGGCCGGGCGTCAGGCGCACGTCGGCCAGGGGGAAGAGCTCGGCCGCCTGCGCCCAGGCCGACGTCAGTAGCAGCGCAAGTGCGGCGAGCTGGTGCTTCATGGCAGCTGGACGCTCTGGTAGCGGTTAAGGTCAGCCTGGTCAAGGACCGGCCAGCCTTCCGCATCCCACTTCATTTCCAGCACCTTCAGCTTCTGCTTGTAGCGGTCGGCGCTTTCGTAGGCATGCAGCACCATGACATCCTTGCCGTCGAAGGTGTAGGCGCTGTTGTGGCCGAGGCCTTTCCAGTCACGGTCGCCCTGGATTACGATCGAGCCGCCGCCCTTGGCCATGTCCACGCCCTGGCGGTCGAGGTAGGGACCAGTCACGGACTTCGCGCGGCCCACCACCACCTTGTAGGTGCTGTCCTTGCCCTTGCAGCACAGGTCCCAGGAGGCGAACAGGTAGTACCAGCCGTTCTTCCTGAAAATGAAGGGAGCCTCGATATGGCCGGAGCCCGGTTCGATGTCGGCTTCGAAGGCCGAACGGTCGCGGCGTGCGATGGTGTGCCACTCCTGCGGCTCGGCCAGCCTGGTGCGGCTGGCGTCGAGCTTGACGAGCTTCAGGCCGGACCAGAAGGAGCCGAAGGACATCCACGGTGTGCCCTGCTCGTCGTCGATCACGTGCGAGTCGATCGCGTTCCACAGGTCGCGGCCGGGGATGGACTGCAGGACCATGCCCTGGTCTTCCCATTTGTAGTTCGGCGAGCGCGGGTCGAGCGTGGTGTTGGTGGTCACGCCGATGCCGGAGGTGTTCTTGCCGAAGCCGGATACCGAGTAGTACAGGTAGTATTTTCCCTTGTGGTGCTGGATGTCCGGCGCCCAGATGTGGTCGTTGAAGGTCGGCGCAGCCTTCTTTGCCCAGGTGGGCTGGCCGGCGAACACGCGGCCCTCGGGCTTCCAGGACTTCATGTCGCTCGAGCTGTAGAAGGTGATGCCGGGGCCGGTGCTGAAGAGGTAGTATTTGCTGCCCTCTTTCGCCATCACGGGGTCGTGGACTTCGACCTGGGCGGCGAAGGCGGGCAGCGCGGTGGCGAGGGTCAGTATGCTGGCGGGGAGGCGGGAGAGTAGAGACATGATGGACTCCTGAATAGTCACCCGTGGGGTGGACGGGTCCCCCGTCCGCGCGTTCAACTATCGTGTGCGGGGCCAAAAGATGCGCGTGGCCCGGAGCCGTGATTTGAACGCGCGGACGGCAGAGCCGTCCACCCTACGTACTATGCTTCGACTGCGACGACGACCACCGACTTGGCCGGCACCTTCAAGGTCAGCTTGCCGTTCACCGCTTTCGCGCTGTACGGCGCCGGCTTGATCGCCTGCGGCTTGTCGAAGGTGTTGTGCGCGTCCATCGCCTCGGCTGTCAGCACCTGCCCCGTCGCGCTCGACACGGCCTGGCCCTTCAGGTCGATGCTGACGTCGCTGGCCTGGCGCGGATTCGTGTTCACCAGGGCCACGTAGATCTTGCCGTCCTTGCCGCGCGCGCTCGATGCGCTGATGCCCGGGACGCTCTTGTTGTCCACCGAATAGGCCACGTCGTTGTTCACGGCCGTCGGCAGCGAGGTCGCGTCCTGGAACGGGATGTACATCTTGTAGGTGTGGTAGGTCGGAGTCAAGAGCATCTTCTCCTTGTCGGTGATGATCATCGCCTGCAGCACGTTGACCATCTGCGCGATCATCGTCATGCGCACGCGCTCGGCATGGGCATGGAAGATGTTGAAGTTGAGCGCCGCCACGACGGCGTCGCGCAGGGTGTTACGCTGGAACAGGAAGCCCGGATTGGTGCCCGGTTCGACGTCGTACCAGGTGCCCCATTCGTCCACATAGAAGCCGATCTTCTTCTCCGGATCGTTCTTGTCGAGGATGGCGACGTTGCGGCGGATGTGGCCGTCCATGCGCAGGGTCTGCTGCATGGTCGAGAACCATTCGCTTTCCGCGAAGCCGGTGGCGGCGCCCTTCTTTTCCCAGACACCGGTCGGCAGCGTGTAGAAGTGGAAGCTGATGCCGTCGGTGCCCCGGGCGGCTTCCTTGCTCAGCACCTCGGTCCAGCGGGTGTCGTCGTCGTTGCCGCCGCTGGCGATCATCTTCGGACGCGCGTTCGGCGGGGTCTTGAGGAAGGTGGCGTAATGGTTGTACAGGTTGGCGTAGTATTCCGGCTTCATGTTGCCACCGCAGCCCCAGGCTTCGTTGCCGATGCCGAAGTAGGCCACCTTGTACGGCTCCTTGCGGCCGTTCTTGCGGCGCTGCTCGGCCAGGGTCGACTTGGTGTCCGAGGTCATGTATTCCAGCCACTCGGCCATCTCCTGCGGGGTGCCGGAGCCGAGGTTGCCGTTGACGTAGGCTTCGGTGCCGAGGATCTCGACCAGGTCGAAGAACTCGTGGGTGCCGACCGCATTGTCCTCGGCCACGCCGCCCCAGTGGGTGTTGACTTTCACCGGTCGCTTGTTGCGCGGGCCGATGCCGTCGCGCCAGTGGTACTCGTCGGCGAAGCAGCCGCCCGGCCAGCGCACCAGCGGCACCTTCAGCTCCTTCAGCGCGCCGACCACGTCCTTGCGCCAGCCACGGGTGTTCGGGATCTTCGAATCCGGGCCGACCCACAGGCCCTCGTAGATGCCGGTGCCGAGGTGCTCGGCGAACTGGCCGTAGACGTTCTTGTTGATGACCGGGCCGGGTTTGGTGGCGTCGATGCTGACGTTCACCTGGGCGAAGGCCGGTGCGGCCAGGATGCTCAGGGCGAGGATGGTGGGGCGGAAGGCTTTCACAGGGTCTCCTGATTATTGTGGGGTAGTTGCGTGAAAGTGAGCCCGTCGTACCGGCGCAGGCCGGTACCCAAGTGGCTTGGATCTGAGCGAACTTGGGCCCCGGCCTGCGCCGGGGCGACGGATCATGGGGTAACGGTGGACGTGAACGTGACGGCGATCGGCCGCTACTGCTTACGTCCAGCCTGCGTCGACGACGAAGTCCTGCGCCGTGCACATCCTGCTGTCGTCGGCGCCGAGGAAGAGCACCATGGCGGCGATATCGTCCGGCATCAGCTTGCCGGGCAGGCACTGGGCCTTCTTGATTTCGAGCTCGGCGGCCTCGTCGACCCACAGGTCGATCTGGCGCTGGGTCATGACCCAACCCGGGGTGACGGTGTTGACGCGCACGCCGAAGGGGCCGAGGTCGCGCGCCAGGCTGCGCGTGAGCCCAATGACCGCCGCCTTGGTGGTGGCGTAGACCGGATAGCCGGCGCCCTTGGCGTGCCAGGACATGGAAGAGAAATTGATGATGGAGCCGCCGCCCATCTTCTTCATGCCCGGCAGGACGGCCTGCGCGGTGAAGAACATGGGGCGCTGGTTGATGGCGATGCGCTCGTTCCAGTAGTCGAGCGAGACCTTCTCGATGTCATGGCGCTGGTCGTTGGCCGCGTTATTGACCAGCACCTCGAAGTCGCCCAGCTGTTCGGCCAACTCAAGCATCGTACGCTGCAGCGCGGGGATGTCGGTGATGTCACAGTAGCGGAACACCGGTGCACGGTGTCCGGCGTCCGCCAACTTGGCGCACAGGGTCTCGCTGGCTTCCTTCGCAATGTCGACGAAGGCCACCACGGCGCCCTGCTCCACGAAGGCCTTCACGATCGCTTCGCCGATGCCGGTGCCGCCGCCTGTCACGAATACCCGCCTGCCCTGCAGGCTGGGGTAGCTTGCCAACTTCTTCATGCTTGTCTCCATCCGTTCTTATTGTGATGCCCGCATATTTTTTGGTCAATGCGCTTTGGTCAATGCGCCGTCCCTGCGCCGCCAGATCCCTCCCGGGTTCCCGTCGCGAAGCTGCTCGGGCAGCAGTTCCTGGGGCAGGTTCTGGTAGCACACCGGCCGCAGGAAGCGTGCGATGGCCCCGGTGCCCACCGAGGTGCTGCGCCCGTCGGCGGTGGCCGGGAACGGTCCGCCATGGACCATCGCGGTCGAAACCTCGACGCCGGTCGGGAAGCCGTTGGCCAGGATGCGGCCGACCTTGCGCTCCAGCAGCGGCAACAAGGCGCCTGCTTCGGCGTAGTCTTCCGGATCCATCTGCAGGGTCGCGGTGAGCTGGCCTTCCAGCGCATCGACGACCGCGCGCATCTGGGCGGCGTCGCGGCACACCACCACGAGCGACGCGGGGCCGAAGACTTCCTCGTGCAGTTCGTGGCGCTGCAGGAACTCGTCCGCGCTCACGCGGAACAGGGCGGCCGCGCCCCTGCCCTCGTCATGGCCGAGGCGCGCCAGGGTACCCACGGCCGCATTGCCGGCCAGGGCGTCGACGCCCTTGCGGTAGCTCTCCGCGATGTTCTGGTTCAGCATCACGGCCGCCTCGGTCGCGCCCAGGGCGCTTGACGCGGCCTTGCAGAAGGTCGCGAGGCCAGGGCCGTCGATCGCCAGCACCAGTCCGGGATTGGTGCAGAACTGGCCCACGCCCAGCACCAGCGAGGCGGCAAAGCCCTTGCCGATCTCTTCGGCACGGTGCTCCAGCGCGTGCGGCATCAGGCATACCGGGTTAATGCTGCTCATCTCGGCATAGACGGGAATCGGCTGCTTGCGCGCTGCGGCGACCGCCATCAAGGCCGTGCCACCGCCACGCGAGCCGGTGAAGCCGACCGCCTGGATCGCCGGGTGGCCGACCAGGGCCTGGCCGATGCGGCTGCCGGTGCCGGTCAGGAGCGAGAACACGCCGGCCGGCAGTTCGCACTGCTGCACGGCGCGGGTGACGGCGCGCGCCACCAGCTCCGAGGTGCCGGGGTGCGAGGAATGCGCTTTCAGCACCACCGGGCAGCCGGCCGCAAAGGCGGATGCGGTATCGCCGCCCGCCACCGAGAAGGCCAGCGGGAAGTTCGATGCGGCGAACACGGCGACCGGACCGACGCCGATCAGGTGGTAGCGCAGATCGGGACGCGGCGGCGTGCGCTCGGGCAGTGGGGTGTCCAGGCGCGCATCACGCCACGAACCCTCGCGCAGCAGTTCGCCGAACATGGCTAGCTGCTTGCAGGTGCGTCCGCGCTCGCCTTCCAGGCGCACGCGCGGCAGGCCGGTCTCCAGCATCGCGCGTTCGATCAGCGCGTCGCCCAGCTGCATGATCTGTTCTGCCACCGTATCGAGGAAGCGTGCGCGCTGCTCGTCGGTGGTGGCGCGGAAGACGTCGAAGGCCTCGCCCGCCAGCCGGCAGGCGCGGTCGATCTGGTCCGCGTCCACCATGTGGAAGCTGGGTTCCAGGTAGTCGCGCCCCGTCGGGTCCCAGGCCTTGAACGACCCTGCGGTGCCGCGCTCGTGCGCGCCGCCGATGATGGCTTCGCCGCTGATGTTCATAGCGCCTTCACCTTCGCAAAACTGGTTTCAAGCACGGCCAGGCGGTTGCGCAGGGCCGGGCCGAACTGCGGCGACTCCACCTCGAAGGTCTCGCCGGGCGCGACCTGGATGCTGTCGGCGAAGCTCAGGGTGGCGGTGCCGAAGAAGTGGATGTGCACGTCGCCCGGACGGTTGAACAGGCCGTACTTGAAGTGGTGGTACTCGAGGTTGCCGATGGTGTGCGACATGTTCTGCTCGCCGCTCACGAACGCCTTCTCCCAGCGGACCTGGCCGTTCTTGTCGAGGATGCGCGAAACTCCGGACACGTGCTCCGGCAGCTCGCCCACCAGCAGCGCGGGGCCCACGCCGCAGTTGCGCAGCTTCGAGTGGGCCAGGTAGAGGTAGTTCTGGCGTTCGGTGACGTGGTCGGAGAACTCGTTGCCGATGGCGAAACCGAGGCGGTAAGGCTGGCCGTCGTCGCCGATCAGGTAGAGGCCCGCGATCTCCGGCTCTTCGCCGCCGTCGAGCGCGAAGTCCGGCATGTCGATGTCCTGGCCGGTGGCGCGCACGATCGAGCCGTCGCCCTTGTAGAACCATTCCGGCTGCACCCCTGGGGTGCCCGGCGCCGGCTTGCCGCCTTCGACGCCCATGCGGAACATCTTCATCGAATCGCTCAGCGTGTCGACGTCGCCGCCGATCTTCTTGTGCATGGCGTCGCGGGTGTCGGCGCTGCCGAGGTGGGTCAGGCCGGTGCCGGTGACGTAGCAGTGGGCGGCGTCCGGATGGTCGAGCGGCGCCAGGATGCGGCCTGCGCGCGCCACCTCGTCGTACTGGTGGTGCTCGCTGGTCGCGGCGCTGTCGGCCAGTTGCGCGAGGCTGGTTCCGGCAGCGATGGCGGCGCGCGCCAGCGCGAGGGTCGTGGCGTAGCCGCCGACGACGCGGATGGTGTTGTCGTGCAGGATGCCGATGCGGCGTTCCTGGGATTCGGTGATGAATTGTACGAGCAGCATGGCCCGGTCTCCCAATTATGAATATTCGAATAGCGGTGCAAGGATTCGAGCAGCGGTTGAACGCGTGGGTGGAGGACCGCCCACCCTACGTCGTTCAACTCACGTTGGATCAATGAGAATGCTTGGGCACGGCGGAACCACGGCAGCCGACCAGGAAGTCGAAGTCGCAGCCCTCGTCCGCCTGCAGCACGTGGTCGAGGTAGAGCCGCTGGTAACCGCTGTGCTGAACCGGCTTGTTGTTCTCGGCCCGATCCGCCAGGCGCTGGCGGATCTCTTCGTCCGACAGTTCGATGTTCAGGCCACCGCCGGCGCAGTCCAGCTGGATCCAGTCGCCGTCCCGCACGATGCCGAGCGGGCCGCCGGCCATCGCTTCCGGCGCCACGTGCAGCACGACGGTGCCGTAGGCGGTGCCGCTCATGCGCGCATCCGAGATACGCACCATGTCGGTGATGCCCTGGGCCAGCAGCTTGGGCGGCAGGCCCATATTGCCCACTTCCGCCATGCCCGGGTAGCCTTTCGGGCCGCAGTTCTTCATCACCAGGATGGAGTTCGCGTCTACGTCCAGGTCGGGGTCGACAATGCGCTGCTTGTAGTGGTCGAAGTCCTCGAACACGACGGCGCGGCCGCGGTGCTGCATCAGGTGCGGGGAAGCGGCCGACGGCTTGAGCACGGCGCCGCGCGGCGCCAGGTTGCCGCGCAGGATGCGGATGCCGCCGTCCTCGATCAGCGGGGTGTCCAGCTTGCGGATCACCTCGTCGTTGTAGATCGGCGCGTCCTGGCAGTTCTCCCACAGGGTCTTGCCGTTGACGGTGAGCGCGTCCTTGTGCTTCAGCAGGCCGCCCTCGCCCAGGCGGCGGATCACGCCCGGCAGGCCGCCGGCATAGTAGAACTCCTCCATCAGGTATTTACCCGAGGGGAGCAGGTCGACGATGGTCGGGGTGCCCTTGCCGATGGCGGTCCAGTCTTCCAGCTCCAGCGGCACGCCGACGCGGCCGGCGATTGCCTTCAGGTGGATCACGGCATTGGTCGAGCCGCCGATGGCCGCGTTCACGCGGATCGCGTTCTCGAAGTTCTCGCGTGTGAGGATCTTCGAGAGACGCAGGTCTTCGTGCACCATCTCGACGATGCGGATGCCCGACATGTGGGCCAGCACGTAGCGGCGCGCATCCACCGCCGGAATCGCGGCATTGTGCGGCAGCGAGGTGCCCAGCGACTCGGCCATGCAGGCCATGGTCGACGCGGTGCCCATGGTGTTGCAGGTGCCGGCGGAGCGCGAATGGCCGGCTTCGGCGGACAGGAAATCGTGCATGGTGATCTGGCCTGCCTTGGCCTGCTCGTGCAGCTGCCAGACGGCGGTGCCGGAGCCGATGTCTTTGCCGTTCAGCTTACCGTTGAGCATGGGGCCGCCGGTGACGACGATGGTCGGCAGGTCGACGCTGGCCGCGCCCATCAGGAGGGCCGGCGTGGTCTTGTCGCAGCCCACCAGCAGCACGACGGCGTCCATCGGATTGCCGCGGATGGATTCTTCGACGTCCATGCTCGCCAGGTTACGGGTCAGCATGGCAGTCGGACGCAGGTTCGATTCGCCGTTCGAGAACACCGGGAACTCGACCGGGAACCCGCCCGCTTCGAGGATGCCGCGCTTGACGTGTTCGGCCAGCTTGCGGAAGTGGGCATTGCAGGGGGTCAGTTCGGACCAGGTGTTGCAGATGCCGATGATCGGCTTGCCCTGGAATTCATGGTCGGGAATGCCCTGGTTCTTCATCCAGCTCCGGTACATGAAGCCGTTCTTGTCCTGGGTCCCGAACCACGCCGCCGAGCGCAGCGTGGTCTTTTTTTTCGTCTCGGACATGCATTCTCCTCGTCTCGTTGGCTCCGCCGCGGAAGGCTATCGGCCTTCTCTCGAGTGTGTCGCGCAGCGTTTTGTTGTTCAGCAATGAGGCCAGTCTAAGATGCTGTCAGATAACTTTCCAATCAATTATTTCGCGATATTGATATCGGATTTGTTATCGAATCACGGGAGCGGAAAACGCGATTCAGGCAGGCCGCGCACGTCCAGGGCGTGGTGGAACATCGCCCCCGACAAGGGCGCGCGAGCGCGGTCGCCCGTATCCATGCCGAGGAAGGCGCTGGTCGCATACAGAGTGGACAGGCCGGTCCCGCCGAAAGCGGGGCAGCTCGGTTGCGGTGCATCGAGCGCCAGGACGCGGTCTAGCTGGCCGTCGGGTGCGAAGCGCATGATCTGTCCCGCGCCCCAGCGCGTGCTCCACAGATAGCCTTCCGCATCGATGCAGGAGCCGTCCGGCTCGCCCGGGGCCGCATCGGCGGCGACGAAGACGCGCGAGGCCCCAAGCTGACCATCCGGGCCATAGTCGCAGCAATGGATCGCGCGCGTGCTTGAATCGGCATAGTACATGCGCCGCCCGTCCGGGCTGAAGCAGATGCTGTTGGCGATTGCCGCGTTCCCGATGGGCAGGCGTTCGAGACGCAGGTCGGTGTCCAGGCGGTAGAAGCCGCCCAGCGACCGCTTCGGCGCGTCTTCCTGGTTGAACATGCCGAACACGAAGCGGCCCTGGCGGTCGCAGCGTCCGTCGTTGAGCCGCGTGGAGGGAATTCCGGGCTCGACGTCGGCGATGCGTTCCATCGCACCGCTCGAAAAATGGAAGAAGGCCAGGCCCGAGGCCAGTCCCAGCAGCAGGCAGTCGTCGCTTGTGGTCAGCGCGAAGGAACAAAGCCGCTCCGGCATCGGCCAGTACATGCTGCGGCCGGTCGATGGCGAATACGACCATAACTGGCATGCCGGGATATCGGTCCACAGCAGGCGCTCCGTGCGCTCGCACCACAGCACGCATTCTCCCAGCTCGTGCCGGTTGTCGAGGAAGGCTTGCATCATCCGTTCACGCCTCCGGCTGCACCGAGAAGCGGAAGCGCGATTCGGTCTCGTAGACCTGGCCGGGGCGCAAGATCACATTGGGGAAGCGCGGCCGGTTCGGCGAATCCGGAAAGTGCTGCGGCTCCAGGCAGAAGCCGCTGCGGTGGCCATAGCTGCGGCCCTTGCCGGCCAGCGAACCGTCGAGGAAGTTCCCGCTGTAGAACTGCAGGCCGGGTTCCTCGGTGAACAGCTCGAGCACCCGCCCGGAGCCGGGATCGAGCACGTGGGCAGCGCGCGTCATTGCCTTGCCGTCGGGCTTGTTGAGCACGAAGTTGTGGTCGTATCCGCGGCCGTGGCGCAGCTGCTTGTCCGGCTGGCCGACGCGCTCGCCGATGGGACGCGGCGTGCGGAAGTCGAAGGGCGTGCCGGTCACCGGCGACAGCATCCCCAGCGGGATCGACCCCGCGTCGATCGGCACGAAGGTGTCGGCGTCGATGGTGAGCAGGTGGTCCAGGATGTCCCCTTCGCCGCACAGGTTGAAGTAGCTGTGCTGGGTGAGGTTGACCGGCGTCGGCTTGTCGGTGACGGCGCGCAGGCGCATGACCAGCGCGTTGTCGTCGCCCAGCGAATAGCTGGCCACCACATCGAGGTTGCCGGGGTAGCCCTGTTCGCCGTCGGCGCTGCGGTAGGCCAGCACCAGGCTGTCGCCTTCCACCGTGGCCTGCCACTTCACCTTGTGGAAGCCCCCTGCCCCGCCATGCAGGTGATTCTCTCCGTCGTTCGCGGGCAGCACGTATTCCCGGCCGTCGAGCGTGAAGCGGCTGCCCGCGATGCGGTTGCCGTAGCGGCCGATCAGGGCGCCGAAATAGGGGCTGTCGCCCTCGTAGGCGTCCAGGGTGTCGAAGCCCAGCACCACGTCGGCCAGGCGGCCTTCGCGGTCGGGGGCATGGAGCTCGGTGATGATGCCGCCGAAGTCGATGATCTTCGCCACCAGGCCGTTCGCATTGCGCAAGGTGAACTGGGTGATGGGCGTGCCGTCTTCCAGAAGGCCGAAGGGTGCTTGCGTGATGGGATTTGGCACCGTGTTCCTCAGAGGGTGGATGGCCGGCCGAACACCGGCATGCCCTGCTCGTCCCAGCGCAGGGGCTTGACGAAGGTATGGCGGTCGGGATTCCAGAGCGGGTCGCCGACGATCTCGGTGTAGGTGCGTGCGTGATACACCAGCATGACGGTCTCGCCGTCTTCGGCATAGGTGAAGCTGTTGTGGCCCGGGCCGTAGATGCCGTGGTCGTAGCAGGTACGGAAGACCGGTTCGCGCGACTTGGTCCACGAGGCCGGGTCGAGCAGGTCTGCGTCCTCGTCGGCCCACAGCAGGCCCATCGCGTAGTTCTCGTCGGTGGCGCTGGCCGAATAGCTGATGAAAATCCTGCCGTCGCGGCGCACGACGGACGGGCCTTCGTTGACCCAGAAGCCGCGCGTCTCCCAGTCGAATTCGGGCTTGCTCAGCATGACCGGCCTGCCCTCGATCTGCCATGGGGTCTTCATGGGGGCGATGTAGAGGTTCGAATTGCCTTCGATGTCGCGGTCTTTCTGCGCCCACAGGTAGTACAGCCGGCCCTTGTGGGTGAAGGTGGTGGCGTCGAGGCAGAAGCTGTCGATGCCGGTATCGACCTGGCCCATGAACTCCCATTCCCCTTCGAGGGGATTGGCGTTCTGGTTGCGGATCGCGTACATGCGGTGCTGGAACAGCTTGTCCTTGATCTCGCGGCTCGGGGCGGCGGCGAAGTAGATATGCCAGGCGCCCTCGTTGAAGTGGATCTCGGGCGCCCACACCAGTTCGCAATAGGGGCCGGTGTCGGGCTTGGTCCAGACGTCGACGGTCTCTGCGCCGGCCAGCCCTGCGATGGTCGTGGCGCGGCGCAGTTCGATGCGGTCGTATTGCGGCACCGAGGCCGTGAAGTAGTAGTAGCCGTCGGTGTGCTTGTGGATGTAGGGATCGGCGCGTTGCTCGATCAGAGGGTGGAGGATGGTCTCTTGCATGCTTGTTCGATGATTCATGGTGTGGTTGAACGCGCGGACGGCGAAGCCGTCCACCCTACGTCATCATGTTCCTTCTCATCCGGCGGCGTAGCCGCGGGTCGCCATGTCGGCCTTGACGCTGTCGTAATAGGTGTCGCTGATGCGGTACTTGAACATCAGGACGCCCATCAGGAAGTGGAAGAAGCCCGGGATCACCGACAGCATCAGGGCGATGCCCTGCAGCGCCAGCGCCGATTGCTCCTGGTTGGGCTGGTAGTGGAAGTAGTCCAGCAGGATGCCGACCATGCCGCCCGCGATCGCCATGCCGGCCTTCTGGCAGACCGAAATGCCGCCGAAGGCAAAGCCCGAGACCCGCTTGCCGGTCTTGACCTGGCCGTAGTCGATGGTTTCGGCGATCGCCGACCAGAACACCGGGGCGTGCAGGTCCACCACCAGGGACAGGATGAAGTACAGGACGAAGGCCAGCACCATGTCGCCCGGCTGCACCAGGAAGTAGATCATCAGGCTGATGACGGCGACCAGGATCTGCGAATTACGGAACAGCTTGACCTTGCAGTAGAACTTGGTGGTCCAGGTGGACACCACCATCGCCAGGATCGCCGCCGCCACCCCGGTGGACAGGAAGGCCGAGACGGTGGCGGTGTCGCCGCCAAGGTAATACTTGGCGTAGTAGATCGCGACCGATCCGCGGATCACGTAGCCGATGGTGCCGGTCACGCACACGGCGCACAGGATCAGCCACTGGTCGTTCTTCATCAGGACGCGCACCTGGTCCATCAGCGGCTGTTTCTCGACCTTGTGGATGACGCGCTCGGTGGTGGTGAAGAAGCACAGCAGGAACAGCAGCACGCCCATCGCGGCCATCACCGCCATCGCGGCCTGGTAGCCGGTGGCCGGATTGCCCGCGTCCCACCAGCTGGCCAGCAGCGGGACGATGATGGTGACCATGAAGGCGCCGATCTTGGCGAAGAACAGGCGGTAGCCGTTGGCCGACAGGCGTTCCTGCGGATCGGAGGTCAGGCCGCTGATCAGGGAGATGTAGGGGATGCCGACGCCCGCCGTCATCAGGGTCATCAGGATATAGGTCGAGTAGGCCCAGAGCAGCTTGGCGTCATAGCCCCAGTCGGGCGTGGTGAAGACCAGGAAGACGCTCAGGCCGTAGGGCACGGCGAGCAGCAGCAGCCAGGGCCGGTAGCGTCCCCAGCGCGTCAGGACGGCGTCGGTCACCTGCCCCATCGCCAGGTCGGCGACGGCGCCGACCACCTTGACGGCCACGAACAGGGCCGCCAGGTCGGCGGTGTGAATGCCGTAGATATCGGTGTAGAAGAAGGTGATGATCAGCATCATCGACGAGATCACCACATTGAGCGCCATGTCGCCTGCGCCGAAGCCCGCTTTTTCGAGGGTGGAGAGTTTTTGGGTGTGCTGCGCCAAGGCGCGGCCGGATGGGGGGCTTGTCATACGTCTCCTGTGCTTGCTTTTATACATTTTTGATCTTGATAGTAGGCGCTGGACCGAGATCAATCCAATCAATTTTTTGGGCATTCCGATATCGTTTTGCACATCAGTACCGGATGCCTGCCGATACCGTTACCGATATCGGCCGAGACTTATATGTGATTGGAAAAAACACAAGAAACTCTTCAACCTGTGCATGCCGTCCATACGCCAGCCGGACCATGTTCCGCGCCACGGTCATTACAACTACGGAGACATGCAATGAAAAACACCCTCGCACGATGGGGACTGGGAGCGCTCATGGCCTCGTCCCTGCTATCCCAGGATGCCGCCGCCCAGGCCGGATTCACCCCGATCACCTTCAAGAACGCCTCGGTCCATGATCCTTCCGTGATCAGGACGAACGATGGCTGGTACGTGTTCGGCTCCCACCTCGCCGCCGCCAAAAGCGCCGACCTGATGAACTGGCAGCAGATCGCCAGCGGCGTCAGCGCCACCAATCCCCTGTTCCTGCGCGGCTCGGCGAACGTCCTCACCGAACTGGCCGAGACCTTCAGCTGGGCCCAGTCGGACACCTTGTGGGCGGCAGACGTAAAGCAGCTTGCCGACGGCAGGTTCTACATGTACTACAACGCCTGCAAGGGCGACTCTCCCCGCTCGGCACTCGGGATCGCGGTGGCCGACCGCGTCGAGGGCCCCTATGTCGACAAGGGCATCATCCTGCGCTCCGGCATGTGGGGCCAGGCCAGCCACGACGGCACGGTCTACGATGCGATGAAGCATCCGAACACGGTCGACCCGCACGTGTTCTCCGACAATGCCGGACGCCTGTGGATGATCTACGGCTCCTATTCGGGCGGCATTTTCATCATGCAAATGAACCCCAGCAATGGCATGCCCCTGCCCGGCCAGGGCTACGGCAAGCGCCTGATGGGCGGCAACCACAGCCGCATCGAAGGCGCCTACGTGATGTACAGCCCGGCCACCTCCCACTATTACCTGTTCACCTCCTTCGGCGGCCTGGACGCCAGCGGTGGCTACAACATGCGTGTGGCGCGTTCGCTCAGGCCGGATGGCCCCTACCTCGACGCCCAGGGCAAGGACATGGCCGAGGTCAAATCGGATCCGGCCAAGCCGCTGTTCGACGACGCCTCGATCGCACCGCACGGCGTCAAGCTGATGGGGAACTTCCTGTTCGACCGCAAGCTGGGCGAGCCGGGCGCCGGCATCGGTACCGGCTATGTCTCCCCCGGCCACAATTCGGCTTACTACGACGCCGCCACCGGCCAGTACTTCCTGATCTTCCATACGCGCTTCCCCGAGCGCGGCGAACAGCACGAGATCCGCGTGCACCAGATGTTCATGAATGCCGACGGCTGGCCGGTCGTCGCGCCCTACCGCTATGCGAAGGAAAAGGCGGCGGCCGTGCGCCGCGAGTTCGTCGTCGGCGACTACCTGTACGTCAACCACGGCAAGGACATCTCGGCCGCGGTCAAGAAGTCGCAATCGATCACGCTGGGCAATGACGGCAGGATCACGGGGGCGGTGAGCGGGACCTGGAGGCTCTACGGGGCCAACAACGTCGAGCTGTTCGTGACGGGCGCCGCGTCGCCATACAAGGGCGTCTTCCTGAACCAGTGGAACGAAACGTCGCAGAGCTATGCCATGACCTTCTCGGCCCTGTCGCGCGAAGGGGTGGCGGTGTTCGGCAGCCGCCTGGTCCCGCGCACCGATGCGCAGGTGGTCGCCGCGATCCAGGCGGAGCTCAGCCTGGGCAACACCGCGGCGGTGGGCGCCAACCTGAACCTGCCGACCTCGGCGACGCGCGGCGCCGTCATCAGCTGGACCTCGTCGAACCCGGCCGTCGTCAGTAACACCGGCGTTGTCACCCCGGCCGCCAACGACGTGACCCTGACCCTGAGCGCGCGCATCAGCAAGGGCACGGCCAGCGCCACCAAGACCTTCACCGTCACGGTGCGCAAGGCCGGCGGCCTGCTGGCCCATTACGCCTTCGACGGTAACCTGCTCGACAGCAGCGGCCTGTCGGGGCCGGGCGCGGTGGTCGGCAGCCGCATCGACAGCGCCGGCGGCAGCATCGCTTTTGAGGCGGGCGTCAAGGGCAATGCCGCCGTCTTCAACGGCGCCAGCGGCATCCGCCTGCCGAACGGTCTCATCTCGAGCAACAACTACACGGTGTCGCTCTGGCTCAAGCCCGCGCAGCTGACGGCGTTCACGACCACCTTCTTCGGCGCACGGACGCTCGAGTCCTGGGTCAGCCTGCTGCCGAAGGGGCATGACTTCGTCGGCGGCGCCTCGATGCTGTGGTCCGGGACCGCCTGGTATGACGCGGGACTGGGCATGAACATCCCGGTGGGCCGCTGGTCGCACCTGGCGTTCACGGTGCGCAATGGCGCCGTCAACGTCTACGTGGATGGGGTCAGGCGCTTCAGTGGCAGCAACTTCCCCAACGTGTTCACCACCACGAGCGGCGTCTTCGCCCTCGGTGTGAACTGGTGGGATACGCCCTACAAGGGTTCCATGGACGAGCTGCGGATCTATGGCACGGCCCTGAGCGACGCCGAAGTGTATGCCCTCGCCCGCTGATCAAACGACGACTACAGGATACGAACATGAAGAACTTGGTGTTTTCCCTTTCGCTGCTGCTTGCCTCGGCGGGCGCCTCTGCCGGCGTGATCGGCTTCGATGACCTGCCTGGCATTGAAACCGAGCCGATCGCCAACGGCTATGCGGGCTTCGACTGGAACGGGCTGGGCGCGATCCGGGCCGATGCCTATCCCGGCAGCGGCTATGCTGCCGGTACGGTATCGTTTGCGAACGCGGCGTTCAACCTCGACGGTGGCACCGCCGCGATTTCCAGGGCGGGCGGATTCGACTTCGTCGGTGCGTTTTTCACTTCTGCCTGGCTGGAGCAGGAACTTGCCTTCGAGGGGTGGCGCGACGGGGTGCTGGTGTATGCCAGTCCCGCGTCGTATGTGATCGATACCGCCACGCCGCTGTGGATCGGCCTGGACTGGTCGGGCATCGATACCCTGCTGATCTACAACAGCAGTGGCACGCAATGGGCGATGGATGAGTTCACCGTTCCGGAGCCTGCTTCGCTGTCCCTGCTCGGCGCCTCGTTGGCGGGAATGGCGCTGTCGCGCAGGCGCAGGCTGCGCGCAGGTGCCGCAGCGGCATAGTGATCAGCTGCTTTCGTCGCGCAGCGTGATCGGCCATGTCCGTTCTTGCTGTGGATGAGACCGAGAAGTGAGTAATGGCCCCGTTGAGGGGCCATTTGTCTTATCCAAGCAGATGTGGAATAACAGTAGTGTTGCCACAAGCTCTCCTATGGAGTGGACTGGGTTCGGCATGTTGCTCTAGCAAACGATGTCTGCCACAAATGCTCAACGAACGGTTTTCCATCGGCCGCTTGCAACAATATAGTCTGTCATAGCCTGTGGACCGGTACGGTGCGCGACAG